>NZ_JALRMO010000001.1:7417500-7755751 GCF_023276405.1 Paenibacillus hamazuiensis | reverse complement strand
TTCGTCGACTTGCGTGAAGCTCACCCCGGTAACCGTCAGCTCGTCCTGGCGATCGATCGTGACCATATACGTCATATCTGCGTTTTCCTTCGCCTGGATCGAACGCTCGTTTGTCGCGCTCGCCTGCATCGTATATTCGCTGCCGTCCGCCAGCTTCACGCGCAGCTCGTAGTCCGGCACGCGGTTCATCTGCGTAGCTGTGTTGCGCAGGCGAACGGCGGCGCCTATCGTCGTGCCGGTTGCCGTCTTGCTGAGCGACAGGCTCTTCAGCTCCGCTTGAATCGAATCGGTCAGCGGATATACGGTGTTGGTCGGAGCCGCGGGAGCGGCAGCCGAAGTCGAGGCTGCTTGCACATTTGCCGGAGCCACGGCCGATGCTGCCGGTGCCGACGCGGCTGAGGCTGCCGGCGTTTCTGCCGCGGCTGCTGGTACCGCTGAGGCTGCCGGCGCGTCTACCGGGGCTGCCGGCGCGTCTACCGGGGCCGCCGGTGCCGGCGCTGTGGCTGCCGGGGCATCTACCGGGGCTGCTATACCCGCTGCCGAGTCTTCAGTCGGCACAGCAGCGGGGTCGGCGGAAGTATCTGTGGCTGAGGCTGCTGATACCGTGAATGCTGTATCCGATGCTGCGCTCACAGCAGCTGCGTCGCCGTCCGCCATCGCCGGCAAGCCTGCCGGAAGCGTGGAAGCCGCGATCATGAGCGCTGCCAAAGTAATTCTCCAGTGATTGTTCATTTGCATTGCCTCCTAAGAAGAAAGAATTTTGTCATAGATAAAATGCAGGGGCGCGCGTGCACTTGTTTGGGGTTTTTCCGACTCTCGGCCACTACCCAGGCACGGTACCCGGGCCGAGAGAACGTTTTCCCGACTCTCAGCCTGGCCTCCGGCTCCAGCCGGGGCCGTATTCGACCTGAGAGGCGGTTTTTCCGACTCTCGGCCACTAGCCGGGCACGGTACCCGGGCCGAGAGACGGGTTTCCCACCTCTCAACCTGGCTTCCGGCTCCAGCCGGGGCCGTATTCGACCTGAGAGGCGGTTTTCCCGACTCTCAGCCACTACCCAGGCACGGTACCCGGGCCGAGAGACGCTTTTCCCGCCTCTCAGCCAATTGCCCGGGCTGAACAAGTTACTTCGCCGCATCTTTGGACACTTCGACCTTTTGCCCGTCCTTCAGCTGGTGCTGGCCGGAAACGACGATCTGCTCACCCGGCTGCAAACCTTCGAGCACCTCCTGGTTCGCGTCCTTGATCCGGCCGGTCTTGATCTTCCGTTTCTCGACCGTGCCGTCCCCCTTCACCACAAACACAAACGCATCCGCTCCTTCACGCACAATGCTTAAGGACGGCACGGCGACGGACATTTCCTCGTCTTCCGTCGTCAGCTGCACCATGGCGCGGCCGCCCGATTTCAGCAGCCCGTCGTCGTTAGGCGCCTCCAGCTCCAAAGCGTAAAGCTTCGTTTGGCTGTTCATCGCACTCGCGAGATAAGTGATCTTCGCCTTGCTCTTAAGCGACGGATTGTCGGTCGTGTAATAAACAAGCTCCTGCTTGCTGCCGATCAGCTTAACCGCCGATTCGGTCAAATCGGCCTTCAGCTTGACCGAGCCGGTTTGCTGGATTTGCCCGATTTTGCCGGTGCGGGATACGGTCATGCCGACATCGGCGGCAAGATCGGTCAGCACGCCGCTGATCGGCGCTTTGACCTCGTAATTGGCGAGCGTGTTGTTAACGTCCTGCAGGGCGAGCCGCGACGAGTTCACCTGCGTTTCCGCGGCCGACAGCGTACTCGGCGAATCGAGCGCCGCCAGCTTGTTTTGCAGACCCTGCAAATCCATCCGCGCGCTGTTTACCGTATTTTCCGCCTGCTCCACCTGGCGTTTGGTCACCAGGCCCGCATCGTAATCGTTGCGCATCTTGTTGTAATCCTTCGTCACGCTGTCCAGCTGCTGCTGCGCCTTGGCGATCGAGTTTTGCAGATCGGTGCGGTTGTTCTGCAAATCCTCGCGCGCCTTTTGCAAAGACTCCTCCGCGCCCTGCAGCGCCACCTCGCTTTTTTCCTTCTGCACCTGGACATCCTTCGTATCGATGCGAAAAATCACATCGCCCTCATGCACCGTATCGCCTTTATGCTTCAGCACCTCAAGCACCTGCCCGTCCGCTTTCGGCACAAGATCGACCTGGGACGAAGCGAAGATATCCGCGATCTGCTCCTTCGGATCGCCCATGCTCATTTTGACGGCCTTGGCCACCTTGACCGGCCTGTTTTCCGAAACCGACGCAGCGGTTACGTCCGTTTTCGGAGCGCAGCCCGCCGCGAGCAAGGCGACAAGCGCAAGCAGCGCCGCAGCGCGCCATCCCTTTTTTCCCATCACCTGATCCATATGGTTAAAAATCCTCCTTCGCTACATGCTTAGCTTCGTGCCGGATTCGCCTTTCGGCTTGCGGTTAAACCAGCGCCCGACCCGAGCTTTGAACGATTCGATGAGCTCATAAACGACGGGAACGACAACAAGAGTAAGAATCGTCGAAGTCGTCAGCCCCCCGATAACTACGACCGCCAGCCCTTTGGAGATAAGCGTCCCTTTGGAAAAACCGAGCGCCAGCGGCAGCAGCGCAACAATGGTCGCTCCGGCGGTCATGATGATCGGCCGCAGGCGCACCATGCCGGCTTCCATCAGCGCATGGCGGACAGTGTAGCCTTCCTCGCGCAGCTGTTGGGCGCGGTCGATCAGCACAATGGCGTTTGTCACGACAATCCCGATCAGCATCATAAAGCCGATCAACGACGTAATATTCAGCGACTCCTTGGTCAAAAATAAACCAAGCAACCCGCCGATCGCCGCCAGCGGCAGCGAGAACAAAATCGCAAACGGCGCCCCGGCATTGCCGAAAGCAAGCACCATAACCAGATACACGACGAAGACCGCGACGGCCATCGCGACGAACAGCTGGGAAAAGCTGTCCTGAATGTCGGCGGCAACGCCTTTGACTTCGCGGGAAACGCCGTCCGGCAGCTCCACCTTCGCCAATTCGGCGCTCACTTTGTTGCTGACGCCGGATTTGTTGGACGAGTCGATTTTTGCCGTAATTTTCACGACCTGCTCCTTGCTTTCCCGCTGCAGCGCGGCCGGCGCCTGCACCTCGGTCAGCTTGGCGACTTCGTTCAAGTAAACGGTCGTGCCGTTCGCCGTTTTCAGCGGCATTTTGCCGAGCTGCTCGAGCGAGTTTTTATCGTCTTGATTCAGCTCCACCGTCGTCTTGTAGGTGATGTTATCGAACTTCAAATCACCGAGGTTGTCCTTCTGAATCCAGCTGCGGGCCGCATCGCGGATTTGCGCGGAGCTGAGGCCGAACGCTCTGGCTTTGCTTTGGTCGACGGCGATTTGCACCTCGGTCTTCGAATCGCTTAAGGAATCCTCGACTTCGCTCAGTTCCGGGAACTCCTTGAGCTTTTCCTTAACGGTAGCCGCGGCCTGCTCGAGCAGCTTCTGGTCGTCGCCCTTCAGCGAGTAGGAGAAATCGGTCGACGATACGCCTCCTCCGCCTCCGGCGAGCGTCTTCGGCGTCACCTCGGAGCCCTTCGGCAGATCGTATAATATCGCGTCGGTATATTCTTTTTTCACTTTTTCCGGATCGGCATTCTTGTTCACTTCCGTGTAAATCTCGGCAGCGTACGCTACCTGATCGGTTTTGCCGTTATAGCCGACAAGCGACTCGACGAAAGTAAAGAGCGGCTCGCCCTTGGTGTCTTTCGCATTTTGCAGCATCGCTTCGATTTCCTTGGCTTTCTGGTCGGTGCTTTCAAGCGAAGTTTCATACGGCAGCTTGATTTCAAAATACATCTGCCGCTCCGGCTCGCTGTCCGGCACGAAGCTGACGGCCAGGTTCGGCACGATCGCCGCGATCGAAACGACAAACAGCAAACCTGCGATCAGCAGCGTTTTGATCCGATGGTTCAAGCTCCAGCCGAGCACGCGCTCGTACAAAGCCTGGACGCGGCCGCGCTTCGTTTCGTCGTGATGCGGGATTTTGCCGCCGCGCAGCACGAGCAGCTTGGCCATCATCGGTATGACGGTGAGTGCCACCAGCAAGGAAGCGAGCAGCGCGCAGCCGATCGTAATCGCAAACGGGCGGAAAAATTCGCCGACGATGCCGCTGACAAACCCGATCGGCGCAAACACGCCTACCGTCGCCAGCGTCGACGATGTGATCGCCATCGCCACCTGCTTCGTCGCCATCAGGATGACCGACTCGCTGCGCTCATGCGCTTTTTGCAGCGCCGAATAAATATTTTCAATAACCACGATACTGTCGTCGACGACACGTCCGACGGCAATGAACATGCCTCCCAGCGTCATGATGTTGAGCGATATGCCGAACTGACCCAACATCAGCAGCGTAATGAGGATCGACAGCGGGATCGAAACAAGCACGATCATCGTCATCCGCCCGTTGCGCAGGAACAGCAAAATCATCAGCGAGGCGAGCAGCGCCCCCGATATGCCTTCGCGCAGCATGCCGCTGATCGATTCCTTAACCTGATCGGCGCTGTTGTAGATCGATTTGAACGTCACATTCGGAAGCGTCTGCTGCCAGCCTTTGATCAGCTGGTCGGCTGAGTTGGAAAATTCCACGGCGTTGGCGTCCTTCGTTTTGTACAAATGGATGCCGAGCGCCGGTTTGTTGTCCAGCCTTGCGATGAAATCCGAATCGGTGACGGCTTTGACTTTGGAAATTTCCCCGAGCGTGACGGTATCGCCCCGCCCCGTGGTGATTTCCATGTTTTCCAGGTTGTACAGGCTGTCCAAATCGCCCGTCACGCGGGCCATTTTCGTATTGCCGTCAAATTCGACGGTTCCGATCGGGCCGGTGGAGAGGGCGCTTTTCAGCGCTGTGCTCACCTGCGTCGGCGTCATGCCGAGAGCGGCGATCGCATCCGCATCAAGCTGGATGTCAAGCGACGTTTCCCGGGCTCCGATGGAGTCGATATGGTCGACGCCTTTGATCCCTTCGAATCCCGGCTTGATCGTATCTTCATAAATCTTGTCGAGCTCCGTCTGGCTCATGCCGTTGTCGGCATAAACCGCCAGGTAATATACGGGTATCGAAGCGAAACCGAACGTCGATACTTTCGGCCGGTCCGCCGTGCTCGGCAGCTTCACGTCCTGCAGCAGGCTTTCGATATCCTGCTTCTTTTTATCCGTGTCGGTATTTTGCTCGAACTCCACGATAACCGTCGAAACGTTATCGCTGGACGTCGAAGATAACGTATTGATGCCCCCGATGTTGGCGATCTTATCTTCGATCGGTTTGGTGATTTCGTCCATGACGTCCTTCGGCGGAGCCATGTACGTGGTCGTGATCAGCACGACCGGAAACGACACGTCCGGCATGTTTTCCACCTTCAGCGTCGATGCGGAGTAAATGCCTCCCCCGAACAACAAGGCGATGATGATAATGACCGCCGATATGTTTTTCATGGAGAAGCCGGTCAGCTTGTTCATGGTGTCCCTCCTTGGTCCTGCAGCATATTCCTCACCATAACGGGCCAATATGAACTGAATGTGAACCGGACCCCGCTTGCCGGAAACTACCAAATCACGCAAAAACGCAAATAACCCTCGGCCCGGGAACTCGTCTGTTTCAACGCTCCCGCAAAACCAAGGGTTATTTCGTATATCCGGGCAAAATAACGGTAAACACTGAGCCGCGTCCCGGCTCGCTGTCGACTTCGATGCGCCCGCCGTGCAGCGCGACGATCTTGTGAGCGATCGCGAGCCCGAGTCCGCTGCCGCTTAGCGTACGGTTCCGGGAGCGGTCCGCTTTGAAGAAGCGCTCGAAAATCCGCTCGCGGTCCGCTTGGCTGATGCCGATGCCGTTATCGGCGATCGATACGCCAATCTCCCGCGTGCCGGCTGCGGCGCGGATTCGGATCTTGCCGCCGGGCGGCGTAAATTTGATGCTGTTGCCGAGCAGATTCAGCCACACCTGGCTGAGCTGGTCTTCGTCGGCGTGAATTTTCAGCGGCGGCAAATCGACGTCCAGCTCGATCGTCTTTTCCATCCACTGCGGTGCACAGGCGACGACGACATGGCGCAGCTGCTCGTCCAGGTCGTAGGTGCGCGGATGAAACGGATGCCGCTCGGATTCGAGCGAAGCAAGCTTGAGCAAATTTTCGCTCAACCGAGACAAGCGCTCGCTTTCCGTACGGATGATATCCAGATAGTGCAACCGCTCTTCCTCAGGCATGTCTTTATTCCGCAGCGCTTTGGAAAAACCGGAAATCGAAGTGAGCGGAGACTGAATCTCATGCGAAACGTTCGATACGAAGTCCTGCCTCATCTGCTCCAGCTGCCTCAGCTCCGAAACCATATGCTGGAAGCTTTGCGACAGCTCCCCGATTTCGTCACGACGCCTGTTCCACTTCATTTCCACGTTAAAATCGCCTCTCGCAAGACGCCGGGTCGCGGCCGTCATCGCGCGCAGCGGCTTTACGAGATATTGGGCGGCGACAAAAATAAACAAGCTTCCCGCCGCCAGCGTAATAGCCAGCGACGTGTGTATGATCGGAACGAGCCACGTTTCCCACCGGTTGCGCGACGCTTCCATAAAAATCGCATTCGGCTCGCCGCCGATCCGAAACGGGATACCGACGATGATGCGCCCCGGGTCCGCGGCGCCGCCGCGGTAAATCTCTCCGCGCAGCACCTTGCCGGCGATTTCCGGTGTAATTCCCGGCGGAGGCCGCATCTCCCCGTCGCTTGCGCCGGGGGGCCGCAGCAGGCTGACATTGTAGCTGCCCACTGCGTTCATGCTTTGGATGAACGCCCCGATGTCGCCCGTGCCGAGCCTCGCGTACAGCTTGACCATCTCGGTCCCGGCCGACAGCATCTCCTCCTGGATTTCCTTCGCCACGCGGTCGCGGTAAAGGTACGTCGTAATAAAAAAGGAAGCGATCAGTCCGAACACCACCGCCGCCAAAAACGTCAAAACGACGCGGCCGTACAAGGTGCGGATCATGGCTTCAGCTCCAGCCGGTAGCCGAGTCCGCGCACCGTCACGATCGCGAACGGCGACGTGTCCTCGGGAAATCGTTCCCTCAGCCGTTTGATGTGCACATCGACGGTCCGGTCGTCGCCTTCGTAATCGATGCCCCAAATGTGCTCGATCAGCTGGTTGCGGGTGAAAATTTGCCCCGGATGGCTCGCCAGCATGAAGAGCAGCTCGAACTCCTTAGGCGGCAGCATCGTCCGTTCCTCTCCCCGCTTCACCTCGAAGCTGATCCGGCTGAGCTCGACGTCCTTGATCTGCAGCTTCTGCGACGATTCGATGCGGTAACGCTTCATGACCGCTTTTACACGCGCCACAAGCTCGGGCGGATCGAACGGTTTGACCACATAATCGTCGGCGCCAAGCTGAAAGCCTTTCACCTTGTGCCCGGTCTCTCCTTTGGCGGTCACCATCAGCAGCGGCAAATCGGGGTAATCCCGGCGCAGCTCGCGGCACAAATTCCATCCGTCCATCTCCGGCATCATGATGTCGAGAATGACCAGATCGACCTTGCCGTCCGCCACCGCCCGGAGCGCTTCTTTTCCATTCTCCGCCTCGCGTACTTCAAAACCTTCCTGCTGCAGGTAATATTTCATCAGCTCACGGATATGGGCGTCGTCGTCCACTACGATAATTTGGGCCATATGCTACTCCTCCATGTATCAAGGTTGAGCAGTTTTGCGCCCGTTATACGCCGGTTTCGAAAAAAATAACCCGCATCAGCGGTGCTGTGTCGTCACATATACAATCAAACTGGCCGTCGTCGTTGTGAGCACGGTCAGCAGAATCGTAATCAACCAGGTGGGGCGGGCGCTCAGAAGTTTGACGATGTCTTCCACTTTTTCGTTGATTTTTTCAAACGCCTTGTCGTGGGCATTCAGCCTTTCCACAGATTGCTTCACCGCCGCCTCGAGCTGCGTAATCCGATGTTCGGTTTCTCTTTGTTCTCCCATATCGGCCATGCCCTCACCTCCTTTCAAATTTCTTAAGAATAATATATTCATAGAATCAAAAAAGGGGTTGGACGTTCTTGCCTTGTCTTTCGCACCTTTTAAGCGCCCGTACATATGATGTACTACGACTAGGCGTTTATCATGGAGGCGATACCCATGGGTATTGAACTGGTTTCCCTGCATTGGGTGTATTTGCTGTTTATCGTGCTGATCATCGGTTTTATGGTCATGAGGCGGGATACGACGCTGCTCTGCGTCGTCGGCATTTTCGCGCTCGGTCTCATTGCGACGCAGTCGCTCAGCCACTCGATCAGCGGGGTGTTTAACAGCTTTATTTATGCCATTAAAGAACTGCTCGGCACCATACTCATCATCTCGATCATCGTGGGGATGAGCCGGGTGCTGACGCGCACCGGTATCAACGAAGTGATGATTTCCCCGTTCGTCAAGCTGATCCGGACGCCGGGACTTGCCTTTTGGACGATCGGCCTGCTGATGATGGTCATCTCGTGGTTTTTCTGGCCGTCCCCGGCGGTCGCGCTGATGGGGGCCGTGCTGCTGCCCGTCGCGATCCGCGCCGGTCTCCCGGCGCTTGGCGTGGCGATGGCGATGAATCTGTTCGGACACGGCATCGCGCTGTCCGGCGACTTCGTCATCCAGGGCGCGCCGAAGCTGACCGCAGATGCCGCCGGCATCCCGGTCGGCGACGTGATCCAGGCGAGCGTGCCGCTCGTCATCGTGATGGGCGCGGTGACAACCGTGGCCGCGTTCTATATGCTGCGCCGCGATATGAAACGCGGTGCGCTCCCTGCAGCGGCTGGGCAAGCCGAGCCGGTCGCGAGGCCGCACGAAGCCGGCACGGTCGCCCTCTCCAACGGCAGCAAGGTGTTCCTCGCGGTGCTGATCCCGATTCTGTTCGCCGCGGACGTCGTCGCGATGTCGCTCCTTAAGCTGCAGGGCGGCGATGCGACCGCGCTTGTCGGCGGCACGGCGCTGCTCATCATGCTGCTGATCGCGCTGCTTGCCCATCAGGGAGCCGGCCTGGAGCGGGCTACGGAATATTTGGTCGAAGGGTTCCACTTCGGCTTCAAAGTATTCGGCCCCGTCATTCCGATCGCGGCGTTTTTCTATCTCGGCGATTCAGCGTTCACCGAGCTGTTCGGCCAAACGCTGCCAGCCGGCTCGCACGGCATCGTCAACGACCTCGGCGTCGCGCTCGCGTCCGTCGTGCCGCTGAACGGCGCCATCGGCGCAGTGACGCTGACGGCGGTCGGCGCGATCACGGGCCTCGACGGCTCCGGCTTCTCCGGCATCTCGCTCGCCGGCTCGATCGCGCATCTGTTCGCAGCCGCCATCGGTTCAGGCATCGCGACGCTGACCGCGCTCGGGCAAATTTCCGCGATCTGGGTCGGCGGCGGCACGCTGATTCCGTGGGCGCTCATCCCGGCGGCGGCCATCTGCGGCGTCGATCCGTTCGAGCTTGCGCGCCGCAACCTGAAACCCGTCTTGATCGGACTGGGCGTGACGACGATCGTTGCGATGTTTTTGCTCTAGCGGCGGCCGGTGCGGCGAGCGCCGGATGACGCCGCCGGACCATGTCACCCGGCGGCTGCGGGCTCCCGCAAAAGAAGAGCGGAGCAAGAGATGCGCCACGGCGTGATGGCGGCTATTCGCCGACATTGCGCGTTTGACGTATCAAATGCTCCGCTAAATTTTATGGTTTTTTCCATTCGCTCTGTCAAGGTGTAAACCCTTCCGGCGGAATACTGCCGGTTAAAGCATGCGCGGCGGTGCCTTTACCCCTTCTGCAGCCGCTGCAGCTTCATGATGGCCAGCTTTCTGTCGCTTGTGCCGATTTTTCCGTAGATGGAGCTGACGTAATTTTTCACTGTACCTTCGCTGATCAGCAGTTGTTCGGCGATTTCCCGATTTTTCTTGCCTTCCCGCATCAGCTTTGCAACGGATGCTTCCTTACGCGACAATATCGACTTCTCCTTGCTGCGCCAAGCTCCTTCGAGGGCAGTGAATGCGCCGGTTTCGGCAAAACGAAGCCGGTCCACCAGCGCAGCGACGGCGGCCGGCGATAGCAAAAAATGTCCCGCCGCTGCCGCGCGGATCGTATGAAGCACTCGATCGAAGGGCTGGTCCATGGACAGAAAACCGGTCGCACCGCCGGCCAGCCCTTCAACGATGCTTTCCTCCTCGGTTACCGTCGTCATCAGCAGAACAGCCGTTTCCGGACGCAGCGCTTTGATTTTTTTCACATGAACAATCGCATCACCCGGCAGCCGAATATTCATCAGCACCACGTCCGGCTCAAGGCGATCCGTCATATCGACGGCTTGTTCGCCGGACAAGGCTTCCCCTACGATATGTATCTCGCTTTCCATCGATAACATTTTTTGCAAACCTTGGCGCATCAGCATCACGTGCTCGGCAATAAGGATACGTATCATCGCATTTCTTCCTCCGTCACATTTGCTTCATTTCCCTCCAATATACCGTGTTTGGGCCGAACGGTGTATTATACTAACGTATAGTTTTTCGTATACTTTTTAGTAAAAATGCCTCCCACCGGAAAGAGCTTTCCGGCGACGGAGGCATCTTGTTTTCATCTATTCTCGTAATCCGGCAGCCCGTTCGCCTCCTCAGGGATGTCGAGCAAATACAGATTGGCGTATCCGTTCCGGTCGCTCGTATACAGAAGCTGTTTGCCGTCCGGACTGAAGCGCGGATGCACATGCACCTTCTGCACGTGGAAGCTGCATCGGTGCTCGGCCAGCCGCTTCGGCCCCGAGTACGTATCGCCGATGCGACGCCAGTAAATCAGCTCGTTCAGCGGCGCTTTCCCATCCACTACGACCTGCGAAATGCCTTCGGCATACGCATGCCAATTGCGGAAAGCGAACTCGACCTCCTCTTCTCCGGTATTATCAAGCCCGATAGAGCCGAAAAAGCCGGTGCCGTCGGTGCGGAAGCCATGATAACCGATACGCTTTCCGTCCGCATGCCAAAACTCATGGCCGACCATCTCGAGCTCCTCCCGGCGGGGGCGGATGGCCCAAGTGCGCCCCGTGCTCAAATCGCAGCCCCAAATGCGGTGATCGACGAGATGCCACGGACCTTCATGGCAGTAGGTCAGAAGGTGGGGATCGATCGGGGAGGCGTTCACATGGCCAATCCAATCGTTCTCCTCCACCATCGTCTCAGCCGGTCCTCCGGCCGCAGGGATGCGGATAATTCGCGACAACGGCCTTGCCTCCATCACTTCCCGGTGCCCAATGTAGCCGTTGCTCAAGTCGATGCGCACACGGTGCGACAAATCTTCGTTCAAGGAGGTCAGCACATGCCGGCCATCCGCCGAAACGCACAGCTGCCCGACATTGAAGCCTTCCGGCCCTTCATAGAGCGGCCTTTCCCCCAGCGTCGCCATGTCGAGCTCTACGACCGTTTTTCCCGTCTTGTAATACGCCTTCGTTCCCGCCGGATTGAGACATGCGCTCAGAAAATCGCTGCCGCAAGGCAGATCCGTCAGCTGCGTAATCTCTCCGGTGTCCAATCGGATGCTGAACAGATTTGTCCGGTTGCCGCGGTCCGATACGAAAAGCAGCTTCTTTCCGCCGTCATACCAGCCGTTTTCGGTAAAATACAAATGATAGCTGTGCGCCTGGTAATCCGTCAGCTGCCGCACCTCCACTCCGCTTACCGCATCGCGGTAAGACCGCCATTCCGCCGGCCACACCGCACCTTTTCCGCTTTCTTTTATCATTGCTGCCAGCCTCTTCCCGCACCTCTTTTTAATATTGCATGCGAAACAAAGGGCAGCACCCTCCCGCCTTCCGGCCGGGGATGCTGCACCTTAAGTTTCTCCTCACTTACCGGTCCGCTTTTTGTAAGCGTCGGTAATTTCCTGGCTCATTTTAACCACGTTCGGATCGTTTTTCATCTTGTTGATGTAGTCGTCCCATGCGGACAGCGGAGCCGAGCCGAGCAAAATTTTCGTCTTCAAGTCCTGCAGATTTTTTTGGAATTCCGGCAGGAACTGCTGGGCGGTCGGCGAGTACAGGCCGATGCTGATATCCGCCACGCTGTTTTTCGCGCGCTCGTCCTGGATTTTTTTATACAGGTCGTTCGCTTCTTTCGGGAAAAATACCTTCGTCGAGCTTGCATAAGGATCGGCCACATACACGATCTGGTTGAAGTCCGGGCCGCCGTCTTCGTTCAGCTTTTTCGTATCGACGACCTTGACCCCATCCTTGACCGTATGGTGTGTTCCTTCAAAGCCGTAAGTCTGGATGGCAAAAACATCGTCGTTCATCCAGGTGTCGATCAGCTTGAGGATCCGCTTCATCTTCGCTTCCGGCACCTTTTTCGGAATCGCCAGCACGCCGGCAAAGCCGGGGCCTTTCGGGTTGTAGTTGTTGATCGAAGTAATCGGGTAAAAATCGGTTTCCTTGAAGTTAGGCATAATTTTCTTCATTTCCATGAAGTAATCGTTCATCGTACCCGCTTTGTCCGTAAGCATGCCTGCTTTGCCGGCCTTGAACAGGTCCTTCACCTGCGTGCCCTTCATGGAAGCGAAGTCTTCCGGAATAAGCTTTTCCTGGACGGCCTTCTGTAAAAACTCCAGCGCCTTGCGTTCTTCCGGCAGGAATGCGGCGTATACCATTTTGCCGTCAACCAGCTTCCAGTTTCCGTTGACGCCGGTAAATGCGTTTTCGATTTGGCCGAGCGAACCCATGTCGGTCGGGTTCACGTTGGCCGAGAAGCCGATGGTATCCTTCTTCCCGTTTTTGTCCGGATCGCTTTCCGTGAACGCCTTCATCATCGCGTACAGCTCGTCGGTTGTCGTCGGCACCTTCATGCCGAGCACATCGAGCCAATCTTTCCGGACAATAAAGAAGGAATCGGCCTCCGCCGGACGCGGACGCGGGATCGAATAATTTTTCCCGTCCTCCATTTTCGTCAGGTCCCAGGCGGTTTGCGATATTTTCGAAGTCAAGTTCGGATAGTCCTTGATGTAATTCGTCACGTCCCAAAAAGCGCCCTGCTGCACCATGGAGCGAAACACCGGCGAAAACGGATTGTCGATGTAAGTCAGATCCGGAATGTCCCCCGAAGCTAATGTAACGTTCAGCTTGTCCGTGTACGTGTTCGAGGAAACCCACTGGATCGTCATTTTGGAATTGGTCGCTTTCTCGATCGCCCGCTTCAGCACGTTGTCGTCCGCCGGAGGGGTCGGGTTCAGCAGAATCGTCATAATGCTGACCTGCAGCGGCTCCTCGGCCTTGCCTCCTGCCGTGTTGGTCGCGCTTTCATTTTTACCGCCGCTGCCTCCGCATGCCGCCAGAATGCCTGACAATGCGAGAACCGATGCCAGAGACGCGAGCGCTTTCTTTTTCACTTTCATTCGTGACTCCTCCCTTATAAACCTGTTTCGAATAGCCGGCAGCCTTCCGTTCACGTGGATACGGTCAAATGGCGCCCCGGTGTTAGTTTCAAGGTAAAGGAAAGGCTGCCTTCAGGCAATGAGACTTTCTTGCAAATACCGGTTTTCGCGGTGTGGACTTTATTGCAGGACCAGTAGAAAAGTGTGCTCCCCCTAAGTCCCCCCGGCGGGGGGACCCCAGGCTTCCGAAGCCGGCTTTGCTCCGCAAAGCCCTTAAGGCGCTCGGGGAATGCTATCGAGTGCCGGGGCCTTCCGGGCACCTGTCCGCAGAGAGCACGAATTGACAGGACGGGGCAAGTATGCTGTGATAGGATAAAAACTGAAAGGAGTGGTTGCAAGTGGAGTGGTTGACACGGATGAACGACGCCCTCGACTTGATGGAACGCCATATGGAGGAGTCGATTGGAATCGAGGAGATTGCGAGAGCCGCCTGCTCCTCCCCGTTTCACTTCCAGCGCATGTTCAATATCCTGACCGGCATGACGGTCGCCGAGTACATGCGCAGGCGTCGGTTGACGCTGGCCGCCCAGGAGCTCGCCGTCTCGTCGGCCAAAGTGGTCGATGTCGCGCTGAAGTACGGCTACGACTCCCCGGAATCGTTCGCCAAGGCGTTCCGTCGACTGCATGGTATTTCCCCGTCGGAGGCGAGGGACCCGGACGTTCCGCTGAAAGCCTGCCCTCGCATTTCCTTTCATTTATCGTTGAAGGGAGACAAGGAAATGGACTATCGTATTGTGGAAAAAGAAGCGTTCACCGTCGTCGGCAAGACGATCCGGGTATCGTTGGAAAACTGCGAGGAACCGGGACAGCAAGTCCCGCGTTTTTGGCAGGAATGCAACATAAACGGAACGACGGGCCGCCTCGCTTCGCTGAGCCGGGACGGCCATGTGCTCGGCATCTGCCTCGATATGCGGCCGGATAAGGAAGACTACACTTATATGATCGGAGCGGAATCCCGTCCGGATGCGGACGCCTCCGGCCTCGAATTGCGCGAAATTCCGGCGTCAACCTGGGCTGTCTTCACAGCGGTCGGCCCGATGCCCGATGCGGTCCGGAACGTATTTCAGCGTGTTTTCCAGGAATGGTTTCCGTCGACGGGCTTCGAGCATGCCGGCAAACCGGAGTTCGAACGATATCCGGACGGGGATACGACCTCGGCCGATTACCGGTGCGAGGTTTGGGTTCCCGTTGTGAAAAAAGGATAACCGCCCCGACGAGACATGAAGCGAAGGCAGACGAATGACGTGTGTTGCCGCCGTGCCCGGCGCCTTCGAGAGAGAGCGGCACAACCGCTAACCCGACAACATTGGGGGAGCCTATCGCCGGTCCCCCTCCCTTCTCTTTGCAACTCCTCCCTACTACCCCTCGCGAACCATTTCCCGATACTGGCTCGGCGTCACGCCCTCATACTTTTTGAAGATGCGGTTGAAATAGCTCTGCTGATAGCCGACCTGCCCGGCGACTTCGGTTATTTTCAGCTCGCTGTCGCGGAGCAGCTGCTTCGCTTTGCCGAGGCGAATGTTGGTCAAGTAGTCGATGAAGTTGATGCCGGTAATTTGCTTGAACGCCCGGCTTAATGTGTAAGGGCTTGTGCCGTAATGTTCGGCGCACGAATCGAGCGACAGGTCGGTCATATATTTTTCGTACAGGTACAAAATGACCTGCTCGACCATCTGCTTCAAATGGAAATCCTGCTTGCTGATCAGCTCCTGCACGAACGTGCGCACGATGCGCTGCCGGAACCACCTCAGCATGTCGGCCGGCCCTTTTTGCGCGCTAAGCTCGTCGAACAGATTGGCGCCTTCGAACATTTGCACCGGATTCATCCCGGAATGCACCATCGCGTTAAGCACACTGCCTAGCAGCTGGAGCATGCCTTGCCGGGCGGTCAGCTCGGTGGAGCCGATCTGCGACAGCTCCTTCAGAAACTGCTCGATCAGCCCGTCCGCCTCGTCCTCGGAGCCCATCCGGATGGAATGGATGATTTCCTTTTCCAGAGCAAAAGGGTAGGAGAACTTGCGCTGCGAATCGGTCTTGTTCAGCCTCTCCAGATCGATGATCTGGCTGTCCTCCGGCAAAGCCCGGTAGCTCAGCGCCTGGCGCGCCTCGTCGAACATATACGGGATTTGCTTCGCCTGAGGCGAGATGCTGCTGATCGATACCGTCACCGGCAGCTTCAAAATTTTGCCGATCGCCTGCAGCAATTCCTCGCAAAACCGGTGCAGCTCCTCCTTCAGGAGCTTCTCGGACGCATCCGACGGCACCATGACGAGCACGCCGATGCACATGTCGTGGAAGTTGACGACCTCCGCGTCGGCCTGGCGGCTGGCCGTCATCTCCTCAATGATGTTGGCCGCCGCAAAGGAGATCAGCTCTTCGTCTCCCGAGGAAAACCGCCCCTCCAAATTGGAAAGCCCCCCGAGCTGCACCATGATCGCGGCAAACGATTTGCCTTCGGCGTCGCGGCCGTAATGCCTTAGCCGCTCGCGGATATCGTATTCGGAATACGAGAACAAATACCCCTGCACCAGTTGGAGCATAAATCCTTCCCGCACGAGCGGCATCTGCTGCTCCAGCTTGCCGCGCAGCGATTCGCTTTCCCGGTTCAGCTCGTTCCAGTGCTTCTCGATCAGGTCGAATTCGTCCTTATTGTCGAAGCGGAACGCTTCCTTCGAGCCGCCGGTCAGCGTGCTCACGAGACGTTCGACCGGCGTATACAGCCGCCGCGAGGCGAGCCAGGAGAAGAGCAGCGCCAGCACCAGACCGCCCAGACTGATAAACACGATCACCTTGGAGATAAAAATCACCGGGGAAGTAATCGCCGTCACCGGCGCTGCGGACAAGTAGATCCATTTGTTGCCAAGCCGTGTAAACGCGCCGGACGATACCGAGTAGGTCGTATTTTTGTACTTGAATAGGAACGAATCGTCTTTTCCTTCCCGCTTCATAAATTCCGCCTGGATCGCTTGATCGAGCTCGCTCAGCTTGCCGCCTCCCGAGATCACCCAGCCGCCGTCTTCCGACATCAAAAGCGTGGAACCCTCGTTATACGGCGTAAGCGTGCGCAGCAGCTTGCTCAGCTTCGCTTGGTCCAGCCCTGCGATGAGCACGCCGAACGGTTCCATGCTGCCGCCCGGCAGCTTCGTCACCAGCGTCAGAGACTCTTCGCCACCTGTACCCGTAATCCCATGCAGACGGTCGGTCCAAAAAATCGTTTTGCCTTCCTTGATCAGCGAGTTGTAAGCATCAATTTCCGTCGGGTCGGCGAGAAAGCGGTATTTTTCCTTATTCATAGTCAAATAACGGGGTTTGTTCAGGTAAAGCTCCACTTTCTCAATAAGCGGATGGGAGCCTTCGATGATGATCATCGTGCGGTACAGCTCCTGCACCTGATCGTATTTATACGTAAAATCGATATCCTTCAGCTTGGTGTCGAATTTCGGATCGAACGTCCAGTGGGAAAAGGTCATCTCCAAAAAAGCGAGCTGGTCGTCGATATTTTCCGCCCGCTGCTTGATCTGGCTTTGATGAAGCCGCTGCAGCTCGTTTTCGATCTTGCCCGTGGCCGTCCAATAGATGCCGATGCCGGTTATGAGTCCTGGAATGCAGGCGATCAGCGCGATGATGAGCAAGCTTTTGCGGTAAAAGCTGCGTTTGTAGCCCCGTTCTTCTTTAGCCGGCTTGAACCAGTTCGTGATCGATTTGGACATACGCATATTCCCCCACCTGTCGCTTGGCTTAGTTCCTAAGATATTCAACGAATGAAGGAGGAAGTCCTTTACAAAAAAACATCCAGCCGCAAGGGAAATCCCCTGCGGCTTGCGGGCTCATGCCCATGCGCCGTTCCTCCGGTTTGCCCGCGCCTATCCTTTGACCGAGCCGACCATAGCCCCTTTGGCAAAATGCTTTTGCAGAAATGGGTAAACGGCAAGAATCGGCAGCGTGGCGATGATGACGGCGGCCATTTGCAGCGTCTCGGACGGAGGCGCCACCGAAGCGGTCGTGGACACAGCCAGATCGCTGTTGTTGGCGCTGAGCAGCATGTTTTGCAGCAGCACCTGGATCGGCCACTTGCTGGAATCGTTCAAGTATAACAGAGCGGAGAAGTACTGGTTCCAATATCCGACCGCATAAAACAATCCGAAAGCGGCAAGAGACGGAAGCGACAGCGGCAAAATAATCCGCACCCAGATGCCCATATCGTTGCAGCCGTCGATTTGCGCCGACTCCTCGAGCTCCGCCGGGATGCTGTCGAAAAAGCTTTTCATCAAAATCACGTTCCAGCCGCTTGCGAGCGCCGGAATGATCAGCGACCAGATGCTGTTGATCATGCCAAGCTGGCGGACGACCATATAATGCGGAATGATGCCGGGGCTGAACAAAATTGTCAGCAAAATCCCGAGCATGAACACCCGCCGCCCGCGCAGCCGCTTGCGCGACAGCGAGTAGGCGAGCGCCGCCGTCACGACGAGGCTGCACGCCGTTCCGACCGTAGCGAGAAAGCCGCTGTTGCCGAGCGAGCGGAGAAACGCCTTCGAGGACAGCATGTATTGGTACGAATCCAGCGACCAGCTCTGCGGAAACAGCACGAATTTTTTTTGCAAATATTCGGTCGGATCGGTAAACGAGACGACAAACACGTAATAGAGCGGAAAAAACGTGACGAGAGCGATGATGCCGAGCAGCAGTCCGTTGACGCTCGTAAACACGCGATCGCCGATGCTTAGTCTCATGGGGTTCCCTCCTGAAAGCTTTCCGTGAGGAAAGCTGACTTCGTAAGCGTTTGCTGAGCTTTCCGTATGGAAAGCTCACTTCGTAAGCGTTCGGTATCATCAGGCGTGATAATCCTTCTTCTAAAACACGCCTTCCTCGCCGAACTTTTTCGCAACTTTGTTGGCGATCAGCACCAGAGCGAGGCCCACTACCGATTTGAACAGGCCGACCGCCGTGCTGTAGCTGAACTGCGCCTGCTGAATGCCGACCCGGTATACGTAGGTGTCGAACACTTCGGCGACCTTGGACACCGCCCCGTTGTACATCAGGAAAATTTGCTCGAAGCCGACGTCCATAATATGGCCGAGCCGCAGAATAAGCAGAATGACGATCACGCTGCGGATCGCCGGAAGCGTCACGTGCCACATTTGGCGGAAGCGGCCGGCGCCGTCCATCCGCGCCGCTTCGTATATTTGCGGATCGACTCCGGCGATAGCGGCGAGGAAGATGATCGTACCCCAGCCCGCCTCTTTCCATACCGACTGGGCCGTCACCATGATCCAGAACAGGTTCGGGCTTGTCAGAAACCCGATCCGTTCCATGCCCATCGCCTCCAAAATTTTATTGACGACGCCCTGCCCCTTCGCAAAAAGCAGGAACGTCAGTCCGGCGATGATAACCCACGATAAAAAGTGCGGCATATAGACGATCGACTGCACGATCCGCTTGTAAATGACGCTTCGCAGCTCGTTCAGCATGAGCGAAACGATGATCGGCAGCGGGAAAAACAGCGCCAAATTCAGCAAATTGATCGCCATCGTATTGCGGAACAGCAGCATGAAATCCGGGTTCGCGAAAAAGCGCTCGAAATGCTGCAGGCCGACCCAGGGGCTTTTCCAAATGCCCATGAAAGGCGAATAGTTTTGGAAGGCGATGATCACTTCGGCCATCGGCACATATTTGAATACGAGGAAAAACAGCAGCCCGGGAAAAGCCAAAATATATAAATATTTGTCGCGTTTGAGATCGAACCATAGGCGGGATTTCGCACGGGGACGTGCCTTCGCCTTGGATAACGCCATTTCGGATGTTCGAGCCATCGCAAGACCTCCTTTCTCTATTACAAAAAGCTTCCGGCGGCCGGCGGTCCCGCATGACGCTCATGGACCGGCCTCAGCACATGCCCGGCATCGTCAAAATAGGTGCCTTCCAAAAGTCCGGCAAGCGAGCCTGCCACCAGCACCTCAACGAGGTTCTCGCCATGCTTCAGCAGCGAAGCCGCTCCCTGCCAGCGATAAGGCGACCAAGGCCGAACGCCGAGGCTTTGTCCGTTCACTTTAACCTCCACCGTATCGTGCACATTCCAGCCGCCGATCCGCAGCTCGAATTGTTCCGCCGCAGGTAGCTCATCCAGGCTGACGATCCGCCCATAGACCAAAGTCCCCGCGTAATACGGGTATCCCGGGCAAACGGCTTGCGGCAGCTCCTGTACGGACAGGGGCGGCTGCTTCATAATCGGCAAACCTTGGCGGCCGAATTCCACGCCGAACGGTCCGGCCAAATAAAGCGCATCGGTCACGCCGTCCCAGTCGTGCTCCGCCTGCAGGCGAACGGCCAACTCGTTCATCCCGGTCCGCAGCAGCCGCGTAACGTCGCACGCTATATTGGTGTAGTCATATACTTCATGGCGGGCAAAATGTTCCCGCGTCAGCGGATGGCCGTTCAGCGTAAGCGTCCACGTTCCGGATATCGCCGCTTCGTCCATGAACAAGCGGCAAAATGCCGGCACTTCTTCGATCATAAATTCGGTCCGGTACGTACAGATAAGCGGGTAAGCCAGGCTCAGCTTCATCGGCGTGCCGAACGTTTGGCTGAACGCCAGCGGAAACCGGCGCTGTTTTGCCAAATCCTCGCATTGGTCGATCAGCGTTTTCACCTTGACCGGATGGCCCGGGCCTTCCGCCCCGGCCTCCTCCGCGTCCAGTGAAAGCCGGAACGTATCGAAGCGGATCGCGTTGTCGGACTGCGCCTGAACGTGCCATTTGCCGTCCTTCGGAATATCCCAGACGGCCTTCTCCTCAGCCGTGTCCGGGAAAACGGCCGAAGATGCCTCCGCCCTGCATTCCTCCGCCGACCACCCGATCAAATGGGACTCGTACGGCTCGAACGATAACGGCAGCTTCCAGACGCCGCCTTCGTTCACTGCAGCAAGCGGAACGGATTTTCCCGTTTCCAGGTCGAGCCTTGCGAAACGAAGCCCGCACCCGCCGTTCCCGCATAGACGCGTCGCATCGACCTGCAGCTCCGCCGCAAGCATGCCATCCTCTTGATGGCTGATGAAAGCGGCATAATGGTCTTCCGCGAGCCGGCGCGTCTGCATGAGCACGGACTGCCGACCGCCTTGCACATCCAGGTGCACCGCAGCCGGAGCCAACTCCCCGAGCAGCTGCAGCAGCGCATCCAGCACATGGCCGTATCCGGCGCTTCCGCGGCACGGGATGAAATACGCCTGCAGCTCGCCGCGCGTCCAGGCCGCCTCAGCCGCTGCTGCCGCCTCAGCCTCAGCGGCTTCGCCCCGCCGGGATGGCTCGCTTTCTCCGATCATTCCGGCAGCTTCACCGGCCGCATGAGTGTCGATGACTGCGCTCCGAAACTCCTTCTGTCCGCCGTGATTCCGGACCTTTTCCTCCACAGCCCCCGCTGCCGTTCGATCTGCGCACAGACACCCCGCCGTTTCGCCCCAGTAGGCGTCACGATGAGCTGCGTCCGCTCCGAAGAAGGCGCTCGCCTCTACCTCCTGCGGGCTGCCCGGCTCAATCGCCTCGTGCGGCAGCAGCCCGAGCACTATGACGCGCCCGCCCTGCTCCGCGAAGGCGCGGATCTTCTCCCAGGCGGCAGCCTCCAGATTTGTCACAGGAGGAATGACGAGCACATCGTATTCCGCTGCACCCAGCCTGATCGAACCTTGCGATACATCGGCACCTGCCAATAGCTCCGGATCGAGATGATCGTAATCGAGCCGGTTTTTCAGCAGATGGACGCCCGTCGCTTCCCAATCCCGCTGCAATCTTGCGAGCCGTTCCTTTTCCTCCGCCGATGCACCGCCGTAATGAAAGCTGTGGAACGGGTTGCCCAGATGCGTCCAAAACGTCGTCGTCGGATCGAGCAAAGCGATGCGGATATCGGCTTTGCCCGCGCTCATGATATAGCTGATCCTTCCGGTGTAATCGCCAAGCTTGCGGAAATGCGGCCAG
The DNA here is from genome assembly GCF_023276405.1 of Paenibacillus hamazuiensis. Classification (NCBI taxonomy): domain Bacteria; kingdom Bacillati; phylum Bacillota; class Bacilli; order Caryophanales; family Paenibacillaceae; genus Paenibacillus; species Paenibacillus hamazuiensis. The sequence continues at coordinate 7,734,337 of NZ_JALRMO010000001.1, read as the reverse complement.
TACGGGTTTTGCAAAAACTGCGACGGCGGCGCGTCGTGTTTCGTCATCCCGCCGAGGGTATAGAAAAACGCATGAAAGTTGTAAAAATTGGTGCCGAGCGCAGCCATCCGGTCGATCATCCACTTCGCGTCCTGCAGCGTCATCGACCAGCCGACGCTGTGGAAGCATTCGATCAGATTGCGTTCCCGGCCGAGCTGGCGGGCCAGCGAGCTGACCATTTTCGGGTTCGCGCGCAGATAGCCGGCGTACTTCTCCAAAATCCAGTCCAGCGAACGGCCCAGCTTCTCGTGCGCCGAATCGCCGCCAGGCACGTGGCTGTACAGCTGCGTCGTCATCCGTACGGCCGGGACCTCCGCGACATACTGCAGCCCGTGCCGCTCGCACCAGTCGTGCACCTGCTTGTGGTAGGTGTCCCGCAGCAGCAGATGCACCGCCTGGTAATAATCGTAACGGACCTTGGCCCCTTCCGGATGATCCGCGTAATACAGCGCATGCAGGTTCTCCCGCAGATCGTATCCGCTGCGCCGTTTAAAATAGTCCGGCAGCTGCGGCGACCACGGGATGCGGCCAAGCAGCCCGATTTCGTCGGTGAACATCCCTTTGATCGTCGTGCCGAAATAATCGCTCAAATGTTCGGCATATTTGTCGTGCGTCTTGCGGATGAACGTCTCCATCGCCTTCCGGTTGCACGGATCGACGAAGGTGCCGTAATATTTGAAATCGTCGAGCTCTTTTTCGAGAAAAACGACGATCTCCCATTCGCCCGGCGGCACGTCCCAAATCAGCTTGTAAATCGTCCGATATGTGAAAAACCGCTTCCGGTTATATGCGGTAAGCCCCGCCTTCTGAAAAACCGGCTCGGCCTGATAGTTGCCGATCTCCGCCCGAACATCGACGGCCCGCTCCCACTGCTTCTCTCCCGAATCCTTTGAAAGCGGTACCGCCTTTGCGTATAAAATGCGCGCCCAGGGCAGCTCCAGCGTAACCGTTTGGCCCCCGCTGACGCGCCGGGCTTCGTGTACCAGCGTATAATGCTTCGCCTCGGGATGCTCTAAAGTAACCTCTCCGCCGGCGATGCCGCTCGGATACGGATACTCGTCGTAAAGCCAGACATGCATGCCGTGTTTTTTGGCGCTCTCTACAGCGGTGCGAACTTTGGCGAACCATGCCTGAGACAAGTAAGGCAGGGTCAAGCCCTGCCGGGCGCATACAAAAAATCCGCCCACGCCTTTATCCGCCATTTCGGCGATTTGCCTTTCGATCTGATCGTCCGACATCTCGCCGTTCCAAAACCAGAACGGATGAATGCGAAACGCCGGTCCCGGCTGCTGAAACTGGATCCAATCCATGCGGCCAAAGCCCCTCCCCGATGATGATGCTTCGTTTGTCTTGCCCCCAATATAGTTCAAGGGCTGCCAAGCGGCAATCGGACTTTTTTGAAGACAGCCTCAAAAAACATGTGGACTTTCTTGCACAAATGATACTTCGTTGCAAGCCCGGGACAGCCCGCCCGAAATGATATGAGTCTATCTGGGCGGTTGCCCAGACCGCCCAATTCGCCCATGCATAAAGTAGGGGTAGATAGGCAAACGCACAAAGGAGATGAACGTTTATGTATTATTACCCTATTGATCCGCGTACGTTTACCCCGGGTACTCCCGGGTTTCCCGGCACCGGGACCTTCCCCGGCGGCGGCTTCCCTGGCACCGGTACATTCCCCGGCGGCGGTTTCCCCGGCACCGGCACATTCCCCGGCGGCGGCTTCCCCGGTGCCGGCACGTTCCCCGGCGGCGGCTTCCCCGGCACCGGCACGTTCCCCGGCGGCGGCTTCCCCGGTACCGGCACGTTCCCCGACGGCGGCTTCCCCGGCACCGGCACGTTCCCCGGCGGCGGCTTCCCCGGCACCGGCACGTTCCCCGGCGGCGGCTTCCCCGGCACCGGCACGTTCCCTGGCGGCGGCTTCCCCGGCACCGGCACGTTCCCTGGCGGCGGCTTCCCCGGCACCGGCGCGTTCCCCGGCGGCGGCTTCCCGGGCGGGTACCCTTCGGGTGGCGACGGCGGCCCCGGAGGGGATCCGGTTCCGGGAGCGCCATCATCGCCGCCTCCGGCATTCACACCGACCATGCCGGCTCAGCAAGCGTTCGCCGTAGATCCGGGCAGCATCTCCCGCTGCTTGTTCCGGTTCGTTTACATTTGGCAAACCAACGGAACTGCATATTGGACGTTCCTGACCTTCGTCGGCCGCCGCTCGCTCGCCGGGTATCGCTGGATCGGCTTCGGACCGTTCGGCCGCTGGGCTTACTTCGGCCTCGACCTGAGACAAGTGCGGCAATTTTTCTGCCACCGCTGAGAATAAACCCCGGTTACGAAACCGGATTGGCATGTTCCGATATTTTTACCGACAAAAAGAAGGACACCGGGACTTCATCCCGTTGTCCTTCCCTTTTCCATTCCCGCCTGCGGCGCTATAATCCGAGGCTTCTTCGCCCCCGCCGCCATGCATGCATGCGGTCTTTGCGGCGGAGCCTTTTGCTTGCCGGCTGCCAGCGGTCCTCTTCGTCATCATCCTCGATTTCATCCAGCACCGTGTCCGTAATCGGCACCTGCTCCTCATGCGCTTCCAACCCGGAGGCCTCCTTTCCGAAAGTTTCGTCAGTTTTTCAAAGGATAACCGCCCTCGTTCCATTGCGGTCCAACGCCACAAAGTATATACACATATTTACCATAACATACTTATCCATCATTATCATACGACGGGAAGTGCGAGGCGTTCTACTCCGTTCATATATTTCCGCAAAGCCGGCGGAATTCGGATAGCGCCGTCCGGCTCCTGATGCATCTCGAGCAGCGGGATCAAAATACGGGGAGTAGCGACCGCCGTATTGTTCAGCGTATAACAGTAATGCAGCTTGCCGTCCTCGCCGCGAAACCGGATGTTCGAGCGGCGGGCCTGGAAGTCGAGCAGGCTCGACGACGAATGGGTTTCGCCGTAAGCTCCGCGGCTCGGCATCCATGTTTCGATGTCGTATTGCTTGTATGTTTTTTGCGACATATCGCCGACGCATACGGACATCACGCGGTACGGCAGCTCCAGCAGCCGCAAAAGATCCTCGGCGTTTTGCGTAATTTCCCGCAGCAGCCGCTCCGCCGTTTCCGGCCGGTTCTCGCAGATGACGACCTGCTCGACCTTGGCGAACTGGTGGACGCGGTACAGTCCATGCACGTCGCGTCCGGCCGAGCCTACTTCGCTGCGGAAGCATGCCGACGCCGCCATAACCCGGATCGGCTCCGAAACGTCGACAATTTCGCCGCTGTAATAGTCGACAAGCGGCACCTCCGACGTGCCGACGAGCCATTTGTTTTCGCCGGCCATACGGTACGTCTGGTCTTCGCCAAGCGGGAAAAATCCGGTGTTCGCAAGCGCCTCGGCGCGCACTGTGAGCGGCACCTCAAGCAGCGTGAACCCCCGCCCTGCGAGCAGATCGAGCGCCAGCTGCTGTACGGCGCGGTGGAGAAGCGCTCCCGCCCCCTTCAGGAAATAGCTGCGGGTTCCCGCCGTTTTTACGCCCCGGGGAATATCGATGATACCGTGAAGTTCTCCGAGCGCCACATGATCCTTAGGCTCGAAATCGAAAGCAGGCGGCTCCCCCCACCTGCGAATTTCCACGTTATCCTTGTCCGATAGCCCAGATGGCGTATCCGGCGAAACGATATTCGGCACCAGCATCGCCAGCTGCGCCGTCATCTTCTCCGCCTCGGCAAGCCCGCTTTCCAGAACGGACAGCTGCGCGTTGATCTCCTTTACGCCGTTCTTCAGCCGCTCCGCTTCATCCTTGCCGCCGTTTGCCGCCAGCGTGCCGATGCGCTGGGACAGCTCATTGCGCCGCCGTCGAAGATGTTCCGTCTCCTGCAGCAAATGCCGCCGCCGGTCGTCCCATTCGAGGAGTTCCGCAATGGACACCTCGATTCCTTTTTGCTCAGCGACCGTTCGAATCGTTTCTTTGTGCTGCCTGACCCATTTGATATCCAACATGTTCACCGCTCCCTTTCCGCGAAAAATGCAAAAAGCGCCCTCATCCGTATGGGACGAGGAGCGCTTGACTCGCGGTGCCACCCAAATTGACCGGACAGCTCGCGCTGTCGATCCACTTTGATTCCGCGGTAACGGGCGGGCCGGTTAACTTAGGGGAGCTGGGCTCCCTTGACGAAAACGCCTCCGAGTTGGATTCTCTTCATCGGCATAATGTCGGTGATTTGTTTTTAACTGGGGGCTCCCCCAAAAGTAATTGGAATAAGCTTCACTCCACTTTTTGGGGGGGTTTGTAGTAGTATATCGTATTCAAGGAGGTTTATTCAAGTGCATCGCGGTTCCCCTCGGGTTCCCCCGTACCGCCGGGTCTTAACCGGATTATCGGAGCTCCCGCCCGCAAATCAACTCGCCGGTTTGGGCGTCAACCATGCGAACCTCCCGCCCCGACTCCTTGTGCACGATGTGGTACCATAACCGGTAACGCCGTTTTTTCGTTTTGTCGGAATAATCGGTGTCCCACTTGAGCCGAAGGTCGATTCCGTCCAAAAACAGCCTGCGCGCCTTATCGGCATCGATCTTCGGAACCGCATCGAAGTCGGCCAATCGTTCGGGTGTGACGGAAAGGCCCGTCAAAAGATCGATCTGGCCAGTCGTTTTGTTGACGACGATATAAATTTCCTCCGTCCCCAGAATAACTCCATTCTTATGAACTCGAAATACAAACCGTTCCTTACCGGGATCCTGCTCATCCCCTTGTTTCAGCTGCACGAAAGGCTCGATGCCCGGATACGCGCGAGTCAGCAGACGCATGGCGATTTCCAGACACTCGCCCCGCGACAAACTCAAATCGCCCGACGATTCCTCGAACCGCATGAAAGAAATGAGCTTTCCACTTTCCGGATCAACCATCGCTTTGATCGTGGCTTCGTTACGATTCAGAAAAAACGAATCCACGGAAAGGTCGCTTTCCCCAGGCGGTGTCCAGCCGAGTCTGCGCCAGACGATTCCGTGTTTTTCGCCCATATCCGCCTCGCGAATGATTTCATACTCTTCCGGATCGAACCCGATCAGCTCATGAATTGCGGGCGGCTTGTCCGACTCGCGGCTTTCTCCGGACGACTGCGCCGGCACGGGCACCCAGCATTCTTCTTCGTACATTTCCGTGTCTTGGCGGACCGGTTCTGCTTGTTGTTCGTCCGCATCGAAACGCGTCAGATAAGGGTGGGGCTGGTAGACGAGCCGAATGTCGTCCTTCGGCGTTTCGTGAACGGATTCGTAAACGTGGCTCATCTGCAGCTTGAAACCGACGGTTTCGGCAATCCGTTCCAGGAGCTTCTCCTTGGAAACCATCTTCTTCGGCGCTGCCGGACTTTTTTGCTTACCCCAATAATGAAACCCTATGACTGCGCCGCTCCGGTCGATTTGAATTCTAAACCCGGAAAACGGCAGAGGCAGGCCCATCGCTTCTTGTCCGTATTCGTAGGAGATGCCCCGCTTCGTCCGTATTTCCCGGATGGGAACGAATTGCTCGAGCGCTTTAGGATAGTGGTTCAAAACGAATTTCTCCGCGTAGTCCCTTAATTCCTCAGCGGCCGCTTCCGCTTCATTCCCGATCGTTTCGTCCTTATCGATCGAAAAATCGATCAGCTCGCCTTTTTCATTGAGTTCCACGGAAATGCCGTTATCAGTCCCCTGTTCGGACCAGACGAACATGGCTTTGCCGCCGTATTGCGGGTTATCCCCGTAATCGTCAATAATGAGCTCGTATCCTTCGGGAATGGCAACGAGCGATTCCGCCCGCCGCTTTAAATCTTCCCGCAGCCGTCGGAGTTCCTGCTCCGGGTGGGCATCGTTTTCCTGTCCGTCCCTTGGATTCGAATCTTCGGCATATGGTTTGGACATGCAGACAGTCCCCCTCTCCTTAAGTTTACAGCGGCTCCCACACAGCGCGCGTCCAGGCCATCTGCATGCCGGTCCGTTCCATATTGTTCTGGCTGGTGCTTCCGAAGCCGGCTTGTGCCGTGACAAGCTCGCAGCCCGCCAGGTGGGCTTCATGCATGCGGCGGTGCAGCAGCGCGGTATGCAAACCTCTCCGTCTGAACTCGGGAGCCGTCGCCGCCAAAGTAAAAGACGCTATGCCGCCGCTAATAAGCATGACGCCTACCGCAGCCGGCGTTTCCTGAATGCGGGCTAAAAAGAATTTCCACCCGGGGCGGTGAAGCAGCCCTATGTTGTTGTTCACAAAGTGATGCTTGTGATCGGCGGACATGCCGAAGCCGACACAATGTATTTCCGCATATTGCCCGAATTCCCGCTCATCCGTAACTTCGTCGATGCGCACATGCTCCGGAAGCGGAGACATATCCCGACTGGGAGGTCCATACAGCACCGAGTGAAAAGCCTTCTGGTACAAACCGCAGGCGGCGAGTGCTTTAAGCAGCTCCGGGCTTGCCGAGCACGGATTTACGGCAATTTCGAAAGACCGCTGCCGCTCCCGGTAAAACTCCGCGATGCCGCCGATCTGATCGATATCGTCAGGCGTAAGCCCGACGACGCCGTTAAACGACCGCCAAGGCATCGTTTTCGTGTAAAAAGCCGTGGCCCCGCCGAATTTCCGGATCTCGACGCCCTCCGGATTACCCGACCGCTCGCCGATCGAGCTAATTCGCGAAGTGATATATTCGAGTTCGGACCGTTCCAACCGTTTGGCGAGGTCTGTATCGATAACGGGCAGCTTCACACCTGTCACTCCTTTTCTTTTCGGATGGCGGCTTCGATCATATCCGCAATCTCACTACGGCCTTTTTCGCGCGCATATTCGGCAGCCGTCAGCGGATCGGCTCCATTTTCAAGCAGATTACCATGTACAGGAAAATACTGTCAACCCCTGAGCGGCAAAAAACCGCCCAGCCAAGCATGTTGCTTGCTTCGCTGAGCGGCTTTTGCCGGTTACTGCTGCATAATATTTTTTACGCCTATATTAATCCGGGACGCACACTCTTTGCCAGAACCCTGAAGGGGAGAGCCGAAACTCCCAATGATGACCGCTCGGGCAGCTCGAGCTTAAAGCGGTCTCGAAGACGATGAGCTCATGATTGGTGACTGCCGGCGCTGCATATTGCTTTTTCCCTGCCAGTTTCATACCTGCCATCTCCTTTCGTCAATAACTTCATGGTTAGAACGAACCTGCTCCCGTGAAGGTGCCTTTATCAAAATCCATTTTGTTAGTCGGGCTTTCGGTATTGCCTGCACGGTCCGTACTGAAGTAGTCGACCGTATGCGTAGTTTCCGCGTAAATTTCAAACGGTGCGGTATAAACCGTCCAAGCCCCGCCATTGATGCGATACTTGGTGTCTTTCACTCCCGATTGATTGTCTGTCGCTTTAAGCGTCACCGTAAATCCTTTAACATACCGTTTTCCGGTACTTGTTTCCGCGTAAATGGGATCCAGACGGTATTTCGTAACGGGCCCGACCGTATCCGCCGGTTCGGCGCTGTATGGCGCTTCCGTGCGGGTACTCTCCGATTTGCCGGTGCTCGTTACGGATACATAGACATAACCCGCTGAAGTACCCAATTGATATACCGATGCCGTCACCGACGATTGGCCGCTGATGACCGGATTCGATGTCGCGAGCAGATTTCCGCTCGTTTGCTGATTGTAGACTTTGATCACGTCGCCTGCAGTAAGCCCTTTTACCGTAACGGTATCCGGCGTTCCGGCAGGATTGTTGACGACCGTGATGTTGGCCGCTGACGGAGGTGTTGAACGTGCCACTCCGAAATTGACCGTCGTTGTTTGACCTGCGGTTACTTGAACATTCGTCTTGCTCTCGGTCGGATACCCGGATTTGGAGGCGGTGACGGTGTACGTGCCCGGAGGAACGTTCAGCGTGTAGCTTCCGCCGTCATTCGTCGATTGACTGATGACGCCCGCGGAAACCGAAGCGCTGGGCACCGGTTGGCTGTTCTCGTCCGTTACGGTTCCGCTGATCGCACCGTAGCCGAAATCAACCGTCGTGGTACTTCCTACCGTTACCAGAATGTTATTCTTGACGTAGGGTGCGTACCCCGTTTTGGAAACGGTGACGATGTACGTTCCAACCGGAACATTCAGCGTATACTTTCCGCTCGCATCCGTATTTGCCGAACCGCCGCTGCCGCTGACAGAAACCGAAGCGCCGGACACCGGATGGCCGCTCGCATCCGTTACGGTGCCGCTGATCGATCCGGCGCTGACGTTGCCGAAGTTGACCGTCGTCGTTTGGCCCGACATTACCTGAACATTCGTCTTGCTCTCGGTAGGATATCCGGTTTTATAGACGGTGACGGTGTATGTGCCCGGAGGAACGTTCAGCGTGTAGACCCCGCCGTCATTCGACGTTTGATTGATCGCACCGTTGGATACCGTTGCGCCGGATACCGGATTGCCGTTCGCATCCTTTACAGTCCCGCTGATCGCTCCGTAGCTGAAGTTCAGCGTCGTCGTATTTCCCGCTGTCACTTCGATGTTATTTTGCGTGTATGGAGCGAATCCGTTCGCGCTTACCTGCACATAGGAGTACGTACGTGCAGGAACATTCAGCGTATACTTTCCGCTGGCATCCGTAGTCGCAGAGCCGGAGACGTTGGATGCATAAACCGTGGCACCGGAAATCGGATTGCCGCTCGCATCCGTTACGGTTCCGCTGATGACTCCGGAGCTGAAGTTGCCGAAGTTGACCGTCGTCGTTTGACCCGGCAATACCTCAATATTCGTTTTGCTTTCAGTAGGATACCCGGTTTTGATGACAGTTAAGGTGTATGTGCCCGGCGCAAAATTCAGCGTATACTTTCCGCTGGCATCCGTTGTCGCCGAACCTGAGACATTGTTCGCATAAACCGTTGCTCCCGAAACCGGATTGCCGTTCGCATCGTTAACGACGCCGCTGACCGCTCCGTAGGAGAAGTTCACCGTCGTCGTTTTCCCCGACGTCACTTCGATGTTATTTTGAAAGAAAGCAGGGTAACCGGTTGCTTGTGCTTGAACATAGTTGTAGTTGCCCTGCGGAACATTCAGCGTATATTTTCCGCTGGCATCCGTAGTCGCAGAACCGTTTGTGTTATAGGCGAAAACCGAAGCGCCGGACACCGGATTACCGCTTGCATCCGACACGGTTCCGCTAACCGCACCGTAGCCGAAATCGACTGTCGTCGTATTTCCCCCCGTCACTTGGATATTAGCACGTGCGTAGGCAGAGTACCCTGTTTTGGAAACGTTTACGGTATACGTCCCCGGCACAACGTTCAATGTGTAGGCTCCGTTCGCATCCGTTTTTTGGTCGATCGTGTTCGTATAAACCGAACCGCCCGGTACCGGATTTCCGCCGGCGTCCGTTACGGTACCACGGATCGCGCCATAGCTGAAGTTCATCGTTATCGTTTGACCTTCAGTCACCTGGATGCCATTTTGCGTGAAATTGGCGAACCCGCTTTTGTATACTTGCGCATAATCGTACGTTCCGGCTCTAACGTTCAGCATGTACTTTCCGTTCGCATCCGTCGTGGTATTGGCGTTACTGTTAGAGACATAAACCGAAGCGCCCGATACCGGATTGCCGCTTCCGTCCGTTACGGTTCCGCTAACACCGCCGAAGCTGAAATTGACCGTCGCCTTTTGCCCTGCCGTCACCTGGACATTATCCTGCGAATGGGATGAAAATCCGGTTTTGGCGCTGAGATTTACGGTGTACGTTCCCGGCGGAACGTTCATGGTGTAGGTTCCGTCGGCACCCGTCGTTCGATTGGAAATATTCGTATAAACCGTAGAGCCGGACACCGGATTGCCGCCGGCGTCCGTAACGGTTCCGCCGATTGCTCCGTAGCTGAAGTTAACCGTTGTCGTACTCCCTGTTGTCACCTGGATATTATTTTGGCTGTAGTTAGCGTATCCGGTTGCCTGTACCCACACATAGGCGTATGTTCCTGCCGGAACTTTCAACGTGTACTTTCCGCTCGCATCCGTTGTCACATTACCGGAATTGGCGGCAGCAACACAAGCGCCCGATACCGGATTGCCGCTGGCGTTCGTAACAGTCCCGGTTATCGCGCCATAGCCGAAATTGACTGTAACCGTATTCCCCGCCGTCACTTGAACGTTATCTTTGGTGCTCTTATTATATCCGGCACTGTGTTTATCCGCGTATACGCTGTACGTACCGGGCGGAACATTCAGTGTGTACGTGCCGCCGGCATTCGTCGTTTGTCCGGCATTATACGTATAAACGCTGGCGCCGGAGAGCGGATTGCCGGTTTCATCCGTTACGTTTCCGCTGATCGCTCCGTAGCCGAAGTCCAGCGTCGTCGTATTCCCTTCGGTCACCTGGATGTTAAACTGAGAGTAGTTCGCATATCCGCTCGCGCTAACGGTTATATACCGGTACGTTCCTGCCGGAACGTTGATCGTGTACTTTCCGTTTGCATCCGTCGTCACGGTACCGGATACATCGGAAACGTTAACCCTCGCGCCTACCACCGGATTTCCGCTGCCGCTCGTTACGGTTCCGCTAATGGTTCCCGTTGCGGCATAGGAAACATTCGAATGACCGAACTGAAGTAATAACGCTACGAATAGCAAAGCAAATATTTGAAGCAGCGATCTGGCAAAAGATCTGGTTATGGTCATTTCCATTACATTTCAACCTTTCCTTTCTTTCAAATTACCCGTAAGAAAACTTCTCGCGAAGTCCTTCAAGGGTGAGCGACCGCGAATTCAGCGGAAGTTTTTCTTGTGATAAAGGCCAATCCCATCACCTTAACGTTACTCCATATCTCACACCCTTCCTATTGGTTATTGCAAATTATAAAAAACGAACAGAGTTTGATACAAAACGTATCGAACTGAATTCTATTTTCCAATTTATCGCCTGTATTTATCCAGAGTACTCGTTCCTATTTCGCAAAAGGAGCGGTCATTATTACCAACCGTGACATGTCATGTTTTCATCGGTGCGAAACAAAGCGAAACGTTCATTCGCCCATGCAAAAATTCCTTACGACAAAGAAAAACGGAGAAAGGAACTGCAACGTCCTTTACTCCGCCCGGTTACACTGAATTTTGAATAGCCCTCCAGTAAATGGATAATACTAGAGTCGACAAATGCTGGAGGTGTTTACAACGTGCAAAATCAAATAGACAATATGCTGAGTTCGGCACATCAAATGGAAAGGAATTGGTGGCTGACAAACGATTTGTTCACCTTTCCGTGGTGGGTCATCGTTTTTGTAAATGCGTTTTTTCTCGTTTTGTTTATTATGTTTATTGACCGGAGAAGAACCCGGCAAATCACACTTGCGCTATTGTTCGGCTACGCTATCGTCGGCGTATTTGACCAAACCGGCAAATATTTCATGCTGTGGAGTTATCCGCACCAGCTTGTCCCGTTTGTTGCCAACTTTAATGCGGTGAACTTCTTGGCCGTCCCATGCATTTTCGCCATAATGTACCAAAAATTTATGTCTTGGAAAACGTTTGTGATCGCCGATTTGCTCGCTGCATTAGTGAACGCGTATATTGCCGAACCCATCTTCGTCGCGCTTGGCATCTACAAATTAAATCAATGGAGTTATACCGGTTCTTTTATCGTCCTGTTTTTGATCGGTCTGGCGGTAAAAGCGATCACCGACGGTTTCGGGAAAGAATCGTACTCGAACGAGCCGAGGGAGAGCTGGCGTTTTCCGATCAGACAAAAAGCAAGATAAGCCGGTCATTTCAGAAAAAGTTCGATGAACTGGCGGGCACTTTTGGAGAGGTAACGATCCTTTAACCACAGCAGGCCGACTTCGGATTGAAAATCGGCGTCCGCGATAGGGAGCGTTTTCGCAGCAGGCATAGGAAAAGACGCCATGACGGATTTGGGAAACACCGTAGCCCCGATGCCCGCCGCTACGAGCGCAACGATGATCGCCACGCTGGAGCATTCGCAGATCACCTTCGGCTCGAAGCCGTGCCGCCGGCACTCCTCCATCACCCGGTTATGCATGCCGGTCGTTTCGTCGGTTTTTAAGGACAGGAAAGGAACATCGGCAAGCTCGATCATATTTATCGATTCCCGCGACGAGGCGAGCTCCCACCCGCCGGGGAGCACGGCGACAAACGGGTCGGAGGGCAGCGGAACAACCGAATATTGCCGCGACTCGGAAGCCGCCTCGAAGGGAAGCCTGGCTACAACCAGTTCGATGTTCCTTTTTTCAAGCTGATCGCCTAACAGAAAATGATCGCCTTCGCTGATTTTAAACGTCACCCCGGGATACTGCTTGCGAAACTCCTCGATTTTGGGCGGAAGCAGCGAAACGCAGGATACCACCGAGCCGATGGACAGCACCCCGCGCACTCCCTGATCGACCTCCTTTACCTCCAGCATCGCCTCATGAAACTGCCGGAGCAGCTCCTCCGCCTTTTCCCGCAGCAGCTCGCCCGCATGCGTAAGCCTCAGCCTGTGGCCGCTTCGGTCGAATAATACGACGTCCATCTCCTGCTCCATTTGCTTCAGCTGCCGGCTGAGCGGCGGCTGCTCGATGTTTAACGCTTTGGCTGCCCGAGTGATTTGCCCTTCATTCGCAACGGTCAAAAAATAACGCAGCTGCCGGAGATCCATCGCTGATTCCTCCCCATTAATATACCTAATAGGTATGATAATTGTGCAAAATAGATATTTTTAATATAGCTAAAGGGGTGATACAATTCAAATTGATAACGCTTTATTTCGGAAGGATGGATGATGGCGATGGCTTATGTGATCGAAACGGAGCTTACCTCGGCAAAAAAGCAAAAACCGGCCGCTGATCGGCTCGGGTTCGGCAATTATTTCACCGATCATATGTTTATGATGGATTACGAGGGGAAACTCGGCTGGCATCGTCCGCGGATCGTACCGTATCAGCCTATTTCCCTGGACCCGGCGGCCAAAGTATTTCACTATGGGCAGACGGTATTCGAAGGTTTGAAGGCTTACCGTACTGCCGACGGGCGAGTATTGCTTTTCCGGCCGCAAAAAAATTTCCGGCGGCTTAATCAGTCGAACGGTCGCCTGAGCATCCCGGCGATCGACGAAGAGTTTGCGCTTCAGGCATTAAAGCAATTGATTTCAATCGACCGGGACTGGATCCCTTCCGAGGAGGGCACCTCTCTTTATATTCGTCCCTTCGTCATCGCTACGCAGCCTTCTCTGGGCGCCTCCTCGTCCACTCACTACCAATTTATCATCATTTTGTCGCCGGTCGGCCCCTATTACGCGGAGGGCATTCATCCCGTTAAAATCCATGTCGAATCCGAATACGTTCGGGCTGTCAAAGGCGGGATCGGCATGGCGAAAACGGCGGGAAATTATGCGGCCGGGTTAAAGGCTCAGGACGATGCCGCACAGCACGGCTTTGCTCAGGTGCTGTGGCTGGACGGCGTGCACCGGAAATACGTGGAGGAAGTCGGAAGCATGAACGTCTTTTTCAAGGTTGACGGCAAAGTGCTGACACCGGCTTTGAACGGAAGCCTGCTGGACGGCGTTGTACGGGACTCCATTTTGCAACTGCTGCGTTCGTGGAACATTCCTGCCGAGGAGCGGCTTATTTCCATCGACGAGTTGTACGAAGCGCACCGCAGCGGCACGCTGGAGGAAGCGTTCGGAACGGGAACGGCCGCCGTCATCTCCCCGATCGGAGAACTGAACTGGCGCGGCGAGCGGCTTGTCATCAACGGCGGAACAACCGGAGAGTTGTCGGCCAAACTGTACGAGACATTAACCGGGATTCAGCGCGGCGAGCTGGAAGATCAGCTCGGTTGGATGGTCGAAGTCGAATAAGTGGGTTAAAAAAAACTCCGGTATTTGGGCTGCATATGCCCGGTACCGGAGGTTCTTATCTTATTATCGCCGGACTCCCCTTCTCCCCCGGATGCTCGCCCCCGCTCGGGTTATTCGCCCCGCTCCAGCTCGCGCATATACCGGACATAATGCGGAAAGGCGATTTCCGCGTCTTCGATGTACGGATGCCATTTTTTCTCCCATTCGAAGGTGAACCAGCCGTCATAACCGCTAGCCAGCAGCAGCCGGTAAATGTCGCGCAGCGGGATATCCCCTTCGCCCATCGGGCGGTAGCGGAACCCGCCGCCTTCTTCGGCCGGCTTCAAGGAGGAGTCTTTCCAGTGGGTGTATTGGACCCACCGGCTGATCGATTGCCATGTCGTGTCGGGGTTCTCGCCGAGCGTCCGGATCGGATGGTGGGTATCCCACAGCACGGCGAGCCCGCTGTCGCTAACGCTCTCCATCACGGCCTTCACGTGCTCCGACGCGGTCCAATCGTCGTGTGTCTCCAGCAGCAGCGTGACATCGGCTCCGCCGGATTCCCGGACTGCCGCAATCAGCTCCCGCGCGTTCCTAGTAACGATAGCGATAGCCTCATCCCGGCCGGCATCTCCAATTTTGCCGCCGAACACGCGAATATACCGGGTGCCGAAAATGCCGCACAGCCGGGCGTACTGCCTTACTTCCTCAAGGTGCTTCTCATGCTCGTCCGGGCCGGCGAACAGCTTGACCGAGCTGGAGAAGCAGGTAACCTCCAGCCCTGCTGCAGCGATGCGCTCCCGCGTCTTCTCCGCCTCTGCGGAAAACTCCTGCAGTCGGTACAGTTCCAGCTCGCCCTGCAGGCCGCGGAAATCAATCCCGTCATACCCGAATTCCTTCGCTTTCGCAATGATCGTGTCCAGATTCCAATCCGGACAGCCGAGGGTGGTGAACGCCAATTTCATAGGAAGCCTCTCTCCTTTCAACTATAGAGCCGACATACCCTTACTTAACCACACCCGGCCCGATCCATCAACCGCTCCCGGCAAAAAATTACTCCCCCGGCCGCGGCCGAGCGTTTAAGACTGCTTCGCGGCGGTGATGCAGCGTATAATACAGCGCGGTGGACAGCACGACGACGAGACCGGCGATGAAGTACATCTCGCGGTAGCTCGTATGGGAAGCGACGATGCCGAGCACCGAAGAGCCGATGCCGTAGCCGGCGTCGAACAGCAGGAAATACGTCGCGGTCGCAAGCCCGCGGCGATGAGGCGGCGCGGCCTGCACCGCGAGCGTCTGGTAGCTCGGAAGCAGCGCCCCGTAGCCGAGCCCCAGCACCGCCCCCGCGGCCAAAAAGACAAAGGCGCTGTGCGCGCCGCTTAAAGCCAGCATGCCGGCCGTGAACAGCACCAGCCCCGGGTAAACGAGCACGTGGGCCCCCGAGCGGTCGAACAGCTTGCCCGTGAACGGGCGGGATAACACGATCATTGCGGCGAACACCATAAAGAAATAGCTGGAAACGGGGCCTAGCCCGATATCGTTTGCGTACACCGACAGGAACGTCGTAATCGCGCCGT
The DNA here is from genome assembly GCF_023276405.1 of Paenibacillus hamazuiensis. NCBI lineage: Bacteria > Bacillati > Bacillota > Bacilli > Caryophanales > Paenibacillaceae > Paenibacillus > Paenibacillus hamazuiensis. The sequence goes on along the minus strand of NZ_JALRMO010000001.1, from coordinate 7,718,915 downwards.
AGGAGAAAGCCAGCATGCTTCCGGTCAGCGAAATCGGGATCGCTCCCGGCTCGATCAGCTTTCTCCAGCCCTGTACCGTCTGTGTGCTTGGCTGGACGGCGCGCTCCGGTATACGCACGATCGCTCCGAACAGCACCGACAGCACCGTGAATGCGAAGCAAAGAACGAATAATACCGTATAGCTAAAGTGCGCAATCACGGTGAGTCCGATAAACGGCCCGATGACCATGGCCAGGCTCATGAATAAACTAAAATAACCGATGCCTTCCCCTTTGCGGCGGTCGGGCACGAGGTCGACGGCGATCGCTCCGGTTGCCGTCGTCGCGATGCCGAAGCCGATGCCGTGTATAAACCGCAGCGCTAGCAGCAGCCCGTACTGGTGAACGAACAAATACCCCGCCGCGCATACCGCAAACAGCACGAGCGCGAACATCACGAGTTTTTTCCGGTTTACCTCCTCCAGCCATTTGCCGGTCAGCGGCCGAAAAATAACGGTCGAAATGATAAATACGGTCATGACGGGCCCGATCTGGTTTTTCCCCTGATGCAGCGCATCCGTCACGAACACCGGCAGCGTCACCGCCAAAATATAAAAGGTCATAAATAAAAAAAAGCTGCTGAGACATACAGCAACAAAATGGCGGTTCCATAATTTTGAATCGTCTATCACGGTTTCCCCTCCACGTCCTGGATGTGTTTCTGTGCTTTGTTGGCAATGTGGGTAAGAAACGCCCGAAAACGGACAATGTCCTGCTCGGACAAATCCTCCAGCATCATATCGACAACCTTTTTTTCGATAGGAACCAATACGCTGTTGAGTGCTCTGCCTTTATCCGTAATGTACGCGAGGAGAGAGCGGCGATCGGCCGCATTCGCCCGGCGAAAAACCAGTTCCTTGCGCTCCAGCTGATCGAGGATCCGGGTCAGATTGGTCTGGTCTTTCTCGCTACGGCGGGCCAGCTCCTTCAGGCTGATGCCGTCCTGCTCGGCAAGCCGGGTGAGAACGGTCCATTGCTCGGTCGTAATATCGTAAGGCTGGAAATGCGCCGTCAGCAGCTGCGAGATTTTGCGCCCCGTATGGTTAAGCAAAAATCCGAACGAATCGTCAAGACTAGGCAGTTCCGGCTTCAAGGCGAACCCTCCACATTTGTTTGCTATAGCAATTATACGCACAACAAATAAAAGCCGTCAACCCCGGAACGTCCCCGCTTGCGGGAAATCCTACAATAGCGGGGACAGCAGCCGCGTCAGCGACTCCTTGACCTGAGCCGTTCTGGGGCGCCGCTCGTACATATCCAAGGTCAGCTCGGTGCAATAAGCCATATCCCGTTCGAAAATATCCGTCAGCTGCGTCGCAGTCGCCCCACCGTAAATAAACGCGTTGACTTCGAAGTTCAGCTTGAAGCTGCGAATATCGATGTTGGCGGTTCCGACCGATCCGACCTTGCCGTCGGCCACGATCGTTTTCGCGTGCAAAAACCCTTTTTCATAAAAGAAACATCTTGCCCCTGCCCGAAGCAAATCCCCCAGGTAGGAATAGGACGCCCAATAGACGACCAAACTGTCCGGCTTGCCGGGAAGCATGAGCCGAACGTCCACACCGGACAAAGCGGCAAGCTTTAGTGCGGTCAGCACGCTTTCGTCGGGGACGAAATAAGGCGTCTGGAGGTAAAGCTTTTCCTTGGCGGAATGGATCAGCTTAATATATGCGTTTTTGATTTGCTCCCGGTCATTATTGGGTCCGCTGGAAAGAACCTGGACTCCTTCGCTGCCTTCATGTCGCTCCTGCACGAAGTATCTTGCCGTTGTTTTCAATTTCCGCTCGGAAGCCAGATTCCAGTCGAGGATAAACTGCACCTGCATTTGAAACACCGCGCTCCCGTGAATTTGCAGGTGGGTGTCCCGCCATTCCCCAAAGCGGGGGTCAAGCCCCAAATACTCGTCCCCGATGTTGAATCCTCCGATAAAGCCGTATTTGCCGTCGATAATGGCCAGCTTTCGATGGTTTCTGTAATTCAGCCGAAAGTTCACATACGGAATTCTGGATGGGAAAAACGCCGCCACCATGCCGCCCGCTTCTTTGAATTCCTGGAAGTAACGGCGCGGTATCCCCGCGCTGCCGATATCGTCATACAAAAAGCGGACCTCGACCCCTTCCTTCGCTTTGCGGGTCAGCAAATCCATAACCCGGGTGCCGATCAAGTCGTCCCGCACAATATAATACATCAGATGAATATGATCCTGCGCTTCTTCGATTCTTTGCAGCAGCGCATCGAATTTGGGCCCGCCCTCCGTATAAATAACGACCCGGTTATCCTGCGTAAAAAACGAATGACCGCCGGTCAAGTTCATATAGATAAAATCCCGGTATTCGCTGACGGACGGATCGTTAAAGGCAATGCGCCGCTCCTTGAAGTCTTCCTTCTGGATTTCGATCAAGCTCGCCATATGCTCGAGTTGGGCCTGCGGCACCCGGTATATTTTCCGCTTGCTTAAATTTTGTCCGACCATTAAATAAAGAATGAATCCGAGTCCCGGCAAAAACAGCAAAATCATCAGCCAAGCCCACGTTGTTCCCACGTTGCGTCGTTCCAGAAAGATGACCGTCGCGGCCAAAAACAGGTTCGATACCGTAATCAAGGTAAAAAAAGTTCGTAAGATGTCCACGCCGCTCCCACCTCCTGATCAATTTCGGGACAAGCGCTCCATTCTATATAGAATTTGCCGCTTATGGATTAATATTCGCCTGCAACGTCATCGTTGTCGCAAAAAAATTCCCTGCCCCAAAAGGAACAAGGAACTTCCAATCATCATGATTAGCCGTCCGCCGGCTTACTCCTGCCACAATTGCTTGTGAATTTTGACGACCACCTTTTTGATCGGCATGCTTTCCTTTACCTGACAGCACGGACGATGCACATCCCACGGGAAAAACACCGCGAATTGACCGGGCTGCAAAACGAGCTCGGACTCTCCGGCAACGCTGTCGTACAAAGCATAGTCGTCCGTCTCCAGCCGGTTCTCCGCTACGACGAGCTCCGGGGACCAGCGGCATACGCCGATTTTCTCCTCGCCGCGGATGAGAAATTGAATGTCCGTATGTGTAATATGCGACTCCGGTTTCCTTTGCGCAAGCGGCTCCGTATCCAGCTCCTGCACCAGGGCAAACATCAGGTCGCCTTCAATCGGATACTTTCCTTTCTCCACAGACTCCCAATCGCGGCTCTGCAAAAACTCAAGCCCGCGCCGCACCGCTGCCGGGTATAAATGCTTTTCCTGCTCCCATGCCTTCAGGTCTCCAAAAATCATACGTGTCTCCTCCGTATACATAACTATGTTTTCCTATAAAAGCTTGTTATACTTAAAAAAAGTCAATGCACCCGCCGGTCATAGCCATCCGGTGCGTCCAGATGAATGAACTTCCGCTGTCCGGCCGCCTTGGCGTTAATCGCTTCCATGCCGGCCGAGACGGTGAACACCGTGAGGCCATTCGCCTGCTCCTCGGTCAGCCGCTTGAGCCGGGGCTTCACCCACGGATCGCGGACCAGAGCGCCCCGCCAATCCTCCCACAAAAAGCCGCAGATATATGGCGCCGCCGCATCCAGCGACGCGAAGCCGCGATTTTGGATCAGCGCCAGGTGCGGATATTCGCGGGAAATATCCCGCAGCAGCTCCGCGTAGGCCTTACACAGCTCGTGCTTCAGCTTGGGGTCGGCAACGTGATCGTCGATATCGCCGACCGTATCGAGGAATATGCCGTCAAAACCTTTGGTCGCGATGTGGGAGCGAATCTCCTCGAGAAGCAGCCGGCGATAGGAGCTGCACCGAAGATCCATCAAATAGGAATCCCATTTCGGAAAATAAACCGGAGCCCCGCTGACCGTCAAGTAATGATCCGGCTGCAGCCGCTCCTGCCGGTACCGGTTCCAGGCGGGCGCCTCCATCACGCTGAGGTAGCCGATGGCGATCGTTTCGGCTGCATGCAGAGCCTGCACCTGCTCGTTCGAATACATCGAGGGCTCGATGATGGCGAGATCTTTCTTTTTCAGCTCGTGCATCGCGTCTTCTGTGGGGTACCCGTAAAAAATCGTGTAGCTCTTCACCTGCGCGAACCGCTCCCGGCGGCGAATTTTTCGCCGAAAACCGAGCCATGCACAAGATACGACAAGCAAAATAACCGATATTTCTCCGACTATGTTCATCACCTTATAAAGTATACTTCAATTTCTTGCAAAGATATAGGAGCATCTATGAAAATCATCCTGATTGCAGAGGGAAGTTACCCGTACGTGTTCGGCGGCGTGGCCGGCTGGATGCAGACGCTCATATCGGCAATGGAGGAGCATGAATTCGAGGTCGTCGCCATCTCTGCTTCCCGCCGGGAGAAGAGGCCTGTCCGGTACGAGCTTCCGCCGAACTTGACCCGGATTCACGACGTGTATATGGACGACGTTTTGGAGCTCCCGCGCGAAAAAAAACCTCGGCTCGGCAAGCAGGAGGAGAAGCTGATTCTGGATTGGTTCGACATGCAGCCCGGTTCGGAACGGGCGCTGCCGCTGATCGCGGACCGTGCCAAGCTCGGCAGTCCGCACGCATTCCTGAAAAGCGACCCGCTTTGGGAGCTGCTTGTCCGCTCTTACCGCCGCGAAGCGCCGCACGATTCGTTCAGCGCCTATTTCCAGGCGTGGCGGTCCATGTACGTCCCCGCGCTGTTCCTGCTGCGGCAAACGTACCCGGCCGGCGATATGTACCACGCGGTGTCGACCGGTTATGCCGGACTGATCGCCGCAAGCCTTTGCCTGAAGCACGGCACTCCGTTTATTTTGACGGAGCACGGTCTGTACGCCGAGGAGCGGGAGCAGGAGATTTTACAGGCGGACGGGATGGAGAGCGCGATTAAAGCCAGATGGATTTCATACTTCTACTATTTGGCCCAATGCGCTTACAACACGGCCGACAAAACCGTCGCATTGCATGACGCTGCCCGCCGCAATCAGCTGCGGCTCGGCCTCCCCCCGGACAGATCGCTCGTCATCCCGAACGGCATCCGCTATGACACATACTCCGGGCCGCCGCGCGGAACGGATTTACCCGGCAAGGCGTTTGTGTTCGGCGCGCTGGCCCGGGTCGTTCCCGTGAAGGATATAAAAACGCTGCTGCATGCGGCAAAGATGGCCAGTCGGGAAATCCCGGACATGCAGCTGTGGATCATGGGCCCGGCCGACGAGGACCGGGCTTATTACGACGATTGCGTAAAGCTCGCCGCCGACCTGCAAATCGGCCGCTTGGTTCAATTCATGGGCCGGGTGCAGCCCGAGGATGTCCTTACCCGGGTGGACGCGCTTGTGCTGAGCAGCGTCAGCGAAGGCCAGCCGCTTGCGGTGCTGGAAGGGATGGCCGCCGGCATCCCGTGGATTTGCACCGACGTCGGCGCATGCCGCGAGCTGCTCGAAGGCGCTGATGCGGACACCGCAGGCGCGGCGGGGTTTATCGTGCCGCCGGCCGATCCGGCCGCGATCGCGGAGAAGATGATCCTGCTGTATCGCAGCCCCGATCTGCGCCTGCGTTTGGGACAAGCCGGCAGAACGCGGGTCCGGACGCATTATCGCCTGGACCGATCGATCGACGCCTACCGCAGGCTTTACCGGGAGGTGGCCGCTGATGGCAGGCATCGGCTTTAAGCTGCCCACCGCACCGCACGAAGAAAATGACTTCCGGCCGTCGGCCCAAACCGGGCCGCGAACATGGCTCCCGGCTGTTCTGCTGTGGCTCGTCTCCATGGGTGCGGCTGCACTTCTTCATCGCCTGATCGGCGGCATCGATCTTAAAGCGACAATTCTTTCGTATTTGACGGTCATCCCCGCGGCACTGTTCATCATCTTTCCTTTCAAATCGCGAGTATACGGCAAATACATCCGGATGTACGGCACGCTTGTAAGCGGAGGGACACTGGACATGATCGGGCAAGCCAAAGCGCAGCTCGCCCAAACCGTACTCCGTGAAACGCTCCGTCTTGTCATCGTGCAGGGCGCACTCACGGCCATTGCCCTGCTCGCAAGCGATACTTGGCCCGGTTGGATACGCCAACCGGGAGTCGTCTCCGCATCGTTGCGGCTGTACGCGCCCGAAGCCGCGATCAATGTGATGCTGCTGTTATGCATTCTTGTCATGCATTTGTTCCGGGATCGCCGGGGTGCTCTCGCCGCTGCGATCGTCTTTATCGTTCTGCATGCAGGAATATCCGCCATCCCGCTGGCGTTCGGCCGCCATGGCTTTGATATCGGCGGCTGGAGCGCGTCGCTGCTCGCGGTTATTTGGAGCGGAAGCAAGCTGTGGGCTTACCTGAAGCGCATCGAGAGGCATATTCTTTTCATGGCGGATGCCGGCCGCCGATGAAAGCCGACGGATTACTTACACGTCTTAAAGAAAAAACCGCCCGCCCGAGTCTTGGCCGACACGGGCGGAGCGGTTTTTTCATCCCTATGTATGAACGAATTAATGCAAGTTCTCTTCAATGGTCTCTTGGATCACCGACGCAAAATGCTCTTCATCTTCCAAATCCTCGTAAGATAAGGTGAGACGAATGCGCCTCTCGTCCAGATCGAACACCTCTTCGAGCAATCCGGCAAGCCCTTGGGCGCGGCGGTCGATCTCAAGTCAGGTAATGGAATAATGCGGAACCGGATGGTAAAAACTGAATGCAACGACATGACAAGCTTCGAATGGAATGATGCAAAATATGCTGATTGCCGTTTTTATCGTCATCATCACTCTCGCCGCACTTGTGCTCTACTCCTTGCGGTTTACCCGGAAAGTGCTTCACCCTGTTGAAATTATCGTCAACTGGCTGATGATTTCGGCGATTTCCGACCATTTGTTTATATTGAACACGCTTACCCATAAAATGATCTTCTATGAAAAAAAACTGATCATCTTTTTCATCCTTACCTTGAACGCCGTCTTATTAACCCCCGGCTTGACCGTATGGCTTTTGAACGCCTGGTTTCATCCTCAATTAAACGTCTATCAAAAAGGAATCTTCGTCTTATGGTGGTTCCTGCTGACAGCGGGGGCGGATTATGCTTTGCACACGCTCGGTTTGACCACGTTCATCCGGTGGAATCAGGCATTCCAGTTTTTGCACGAAATCATAATGCTGCTCCTGTCCCTGGCCTTCGCGCATTTATACCGTTATCTGCTTCGGAAAGAAGGAGAGAAGCCATGAATTTGCCGAATCAGTTCGATGCCAACGAATGGTTCATTTTGACCGCTTCCGTCCTTGAATACACCGTCATCCTTTTTTTGCCCAAACGTTTCCGTCTCTCGCAGTCTGTGTTCATCTGGGTGTTTAATCTTACTTTGGCTGACTACGTGGATTTTATGATTGCAACTCCGCCGCTCAACTTGTATGAAATTAATGACAGCCCGGAATACGAATTGTTTGATGTGCTGATATATCCGCTGCTTTATTCGCCGACAGCATACCTTGTCATTTATTTCTACGATCGCTGGAAGCCGAGAGGCATATTCCCCGCATTGTATGTAATGGGCTGGGCGCTGCTGACGATCGGCCTCGAGTGGATGGCGGAGAAGTTTTACATATACAAGTACAACGGTTGGAAACTCGGGTACTCCTTGCCGGCGTATGTAATTCTCTACGCGGCAAACCTCATGTCGTTTCGTTTTTTTCGCAGCTTGTATTCCTCCGCCCTCCGTAAAACGTAACGATGCCGCTCAAAGAACAAATTCCCCGGCTATCCATAAAAATGAGCCCTGCATAATTTCCTTAGCAAAAATAAACTGCTTGCGGTCGCAAGCAGCTTCTAGATAAACCCGGCCCATTCGACATGAACCTGCTCTTCCTCTTCCGACTCCAGCTCCTCCGCCTCGTCAAGCTCTTCGAGATCAACGTCGACAATGGCTTCATCCAGTTCGTCAGGTTTCATCTGCACGCTCCTTTATGCTAAAGTAGTTGGTGTGGAATCGACCGGAGGAGCGGTGGCAATTTCCGCGTCCGGTCTTATATAATTTGCTCCGATTGGCCATATATTAGTAATGGTTTTTTGACAAAATCAGATTGCCTTCGGGTGAGATGGGAGAAGGTTATATGATCACGATCAAGACGAAAGAAGAAATCGGCCTGATGCGCAAAGCCGGAGAGCTGCTGTCCTCCTGCCATAAAGAAATCGCCAAACGGATCCGGCCCGGCATCACGACGATGGAAATCGACCAATTCGTCGAAAATTACTTGAAGCAGCACGGAGCCTCTCCTGAGCAAAAAGGATATCGCGGTTACCCTTACGCCACCTGCGCTTCGGTCAACGATGTCATCTGCCACGGCTTTCCGAGCCAAAGACCGCTGCAGTCCGGGGATATCGTAACGATCGATATGGTCGTCAATGTGGACGGATGGCTCGCCGACTCCGCCTGGTCTTATGCCGTCGGGGACATTTCCCCGCAAGCGGACCATTTGCTGAAGGTTACGAAGGAGTCGCTTTTTAAAGGCATCGAGCAGGCGGTGGTCGGCAACCGCATCGGCGATATTTCCCATGCGATACAAGCTTATGCGGAAGCGGAAGGGTTGTCCGTCGTGCGCGACTTCGTCGGCCACGGTATCGGGCAAAATATGCACGAGGAACCTCAGGTGCCTCATTACGGGCCGGCAGGCCGGGGACCCCGCCTCCGCGAAGGCATGGTCATCACCATCGAGCCGATGCTGAACACCGGCAGCTATAAAACAAAGGTCGACGAGGACGGCTGGACGGCACGCACGGTGGACGGCGGATTATCCGCCCAATACGAGCACACCATCGCGATCACCGAAGACGGACCTTTCATCATTACGCTGTAAACCGAACAACCCCCCCCAATATCCTCAAAATTAGCTGCACGTAATGACATGAAAAAAAGCTTTACCGCCCCTTATCGCCAAGGGAACGGTAAAGCTTTCTTTTTGGTGCGCACATCTTTAGCGGGCTCTATGTCCCGCCACACCGCACAATAGGCTCTTGGTCCGGCCGTTTCGCGTTCACTCGGCGGCTTCGCCCGCTTTCTCCAACTGCACGCGCCCCGAGAAAAACACGGCGCCGCCGCCCATATCGGCGATCCGGTCCGGCGTCAGCGCATTCACCAGGTTTTTGGCTCCGGGCGCGTCCGCCCACAGCCCCTGGCTGACGACGACGCCGGGCAAAACGTCTTCCCCGACCGCCGCGGTCAGCTCGCATTCGCCGCGTCCGTTCCAAACGCGAACCTTATCGCCGCTCGCAATGCCTAACCCGGCCGCATCGGCTGCGTTCATATGCAGCTTGAGCGTTTTCTCCATGGCTATGTGCCTGTCGTTATGTGCGAACGTCGAATTAAGAAAGCTGTGGTTCGGGCCGGGAATGAACAGGAAAGGCAAATCGCCGTCATTTACCAGAGGTGTGTATGTCGGCAGAGGAGGAAGCCCTTTCAGCTCCATCGCCTTTGAATACAGCTCGATTTTTCCGCTCGGGGTCCGCAGCTTGCCCGGAAACAGCGGCTGCACCTTCGCTTTGACGAACTGCTTTTCCGCCAGCTCGTCGTAGGTCAATCCGTCCAGGTACGGATTATGCGGGTTATCCAGCGCCTGCCGGATCATCTCTTCCTCGGAATCGCGGAAGGCCGCATCGTCAAAGCCCATGCCCGCCGCAAGCAGACGGAAAACGTCGACATTCGACTTGCTTTCCGCGTACGGCTCGATAACCGGCTGCTGGATTTGGATGTAATGATGCCAATAAGAACGGTAAAAGTCCGTATTTTCAAAAGACGATGTCGCCGGCAGCACGATGTCCGCATAAGCCGCCGTCTCCGTCAGAAACAAATCGTGCACGACGGTAAACAAATCTTCCCGAGCCAGCCCCTGCCTCACCTTGCCCGCGTTCGGCGCCACGACGGCGGGATTCGAGTTGTACACGTACAGCGAGCGAACGGGCGGCGTAAGTTCCAGCAAAGCGTCGCCGAGCCGGTTCATGTTCACATGCCGCGTCTTCTTCTTCAGCAAATCCGGCCGCTGCAGCGCCGTCACGTTATGGTTCAGGTAGGCGCCGTTGCCCTTGATCGCGCCGCCGCCTTTGTGCAGCCACTGGCCGGTCAGCGCCGGCAAACACGCGATCGTGCGGATGCACATCCCGCCGTTATCGTGGTGCTGCGGGCCATTGCCAATCCGGATAAACGACGGAGTTGTCTGTCCGTACATCCGGGCCAGCCGGTAAATATCGTCCACGGGAACACTCGTGATGGACGAAACGACCGCCGGCTCGTACTGCCGGACATGGCGGCGCAGCTCCTCATGCCCAACGGTGTACTCGCGGAGGAAATCTTCGTCCGTCATGCCTTCCGCGAACAGGATGTGCATGATGCCGAGCGCCAGCGCCGCATCCGTGCCGGGCCTGATCGGAATGAACCAGTCGGCCCAGCGGCCGGTTCTGTTTTTATGAACGTCGATGACGACGATTTGGGCGCCGTTTTTCCGGGCTTTTTCCGCGAGCGCGACCTGATGCATGTTGGTGCTTACCGCATTGATCCCCCACATGACGATCAGCTTCGCCTGTACGGTATCCTCCGGGTCGGTCCCGTAGCTGCCGCCCATCGTATAGCGGTAGCCTTCCGTTCCCGCCGCTTCGCAGATCGTGTACAGCAGCCGGCTTGCTCCCAAACGGTGAAAAAAACGCCGGTCCATCCCTTCCGTCCCGATCCGTCCCATATTGCCGTAAAAGCTGTAGGGAAGTATCGCCTCGCTCCCCTCCTCGGCAATGATCCGCTTCCACCGGGAGGTGATCGTATCCACGGCCTCCTCCCAGGAAATCGGGGCGAAGCGGCCTTCCCCCTTCGCACCGGCGCGCTTCAGCGGAGTGCGCAGCCGCTTCGGGTCGTAGATGCGTTCCGCCATGTGGCGGACTTTGCCGCAAATCGCCCCTTGCGTTACCGGATGTGCCGGATCCCCTTCGATCTTGACGATTTTCCCCGCTTCTTTATGAATCAACAACCCGCATTGGTCCGGGCAATCCAGTGAACAGACCGACGGGAATACCCCTGATTTTTGATCGATATACGAGCTGGGCAATATGATCATTCCTCGCTTCCGGGACGCGTTTGTCCGTCCTCATTATGAAGCTATCACAGGCGAGGCGATCTTTCAACGCCCGCAGGGCGGCATATGCCGAAGAACCGAGAACCGGGAACGCATAACATTTTCCTTTTCCCCCATACTAAGGAGAACCGGATATTCATGCGAGGAATTAAAATGGTCATCTCTCTGCATATTTTTTTCACGTGGCTGTTCGCGGGGATTTTCCTCCACACCGCCAAAACGGCTTCGCCCCGGCATCTCGCGTTTGTTTTCCTGTTTATCGATTTTCTGAATACGAACCTGTATTACTTGGCCGGCGAAACGTTTAAATGGTTTAAAATGTCCGAAGAACCGCTATTGTACGTTTCTTTCTCGCTGCTGCAAAGCCTGATTTATCCCTTGATCGTCGCGATAGCCGTAACGGCTTATCCCCTTGCCGGCTTCGCCGCCAAAAAGGCATCCGTATTGCTTTTGTCATGCTGTCTTCTACTTGGCCTGGAGCTTCTCACACGATATTTGAAAATCATCACCTACGACGGAACCGGACTGATGATTGCTCTTCTCGGCTACCGACTGCTTCTGCTGATCGCCGCCTTTATCGCTTTAAAATGCTTCAAAAGGATGTGTGCCGGCCGATGACAAACTACATGCCCTTGGATGAAGGGGCGTTCGATCTCAACGATTGGTTTATCCTCGGTTGTATTGCCGCCGCATATACCATCGTCTTCCTCCTGCCCAAAAGGTTTCCCTCGTCCGTCACATTCCTGCTCTTTATGTTCAGCTCTACGGTGGCGTGCATCATGGACAACTCCATTGGCGGCCATATTTTTGACCTGTATGACATTATGGACGGCCCCGCTTATACGATCATGGATTTTGTCGCTTACCTGCTGTACGGTCCGGCGGCATATTTCTTTATCTATTTCTACGACCGGCTTCAATTGAAAGGGCTGAAAACGGTCGGCTACATCGTGCTATGGTCATTTTCGGCGCTGGGTTTCGAGTGGTTATGCCATTGGGCGGGAGTATTTCGTTATAAAGATTCTTACAGCTACTGGTATTCCTTCTGTATCTATCTGTTTTCCCAGTCGGCCACCGTCCGGTTTTACCGGTTCATAGCCGAGGAGCCTCACGGACACCGTGCTCTCCCTTAACCTCGCTTACCGCTCCGACACGCTTTGCAGCAGTTCGTCGATGATTCGATGCTGCCCGATCGGCGACCAGCTCAAACCGATCCAATTCGAAACGAAGCGGACGCGGCTGTTGCGAAACGCCCCCGTACTACTCCAGGAACCCGTCTGCAGTTTCGATAATACTTGGTCCTCATCGGCGGCAGAAAGATACTTGTAAATAAACAGATAGTCCGTTTCAAAGAACGGTACGTGGTCCAACTGGTAGTCCTTGACCCTTTCGCTTAACGGTGTGCCGCTTCCCGGCTTGAGGCCGAGTTCCGCGTACAGCAGATCGTTGACGGGGTGGTCCCCCGCCCCTTGCAGCCGCAGCTTGCGATCGTACAAACGCATCACCGATACCGAATGGCTCCCGATCGTATGAGCCAGCAGATCGCGGGCTTGCTTGATTTTTTGCTCGATTTGAACGAAATGATGCTCCGCCTCCTTCTCCCTTCCCACCAATTCGGCGATTCTGCGGTGGTTTTTGCGCCAATCCATCGTGAAATCGAGCACGACCGTCGGTGCGATGCGCTTCAGCTGCTCATAAAAAGGCAGGTGCCTGTAATCGGCCAAGACGATATCCGGCTTCGCCTCCCCGATCTCGTGCAGCTTGATCTGCAGATGACGTTCCTGCTCCGGCCCGCTTTGCTCCGTATGAAAGTATCCGTTCCACTCGGCCAAAACCGGAACTCCGAGGGAACGCAGGTTGTCTCCGTACCGAAAGCAGGTGGCGACGGCAACCTTCAGCTCTTTGCGGCGCAAATAAAGGGCGGGTGTCATCCCGGTTTCCCGTTTGAACATTCGGCTGAAATAAAATTCGTTGCCAAAACCGACCAGGCCGGAAACCTCCTTGATCGAGCCGCTTTGCTGCAGATAAGCTTTGGAGTGGCCGATCCGGATCTTATTGAGAAATTCGACGGGGGAAACGCCCTTCGCTTTCTTGAAACTTCTTGAATAAGAGGTTTGGGTGAGCCCGGCTATGTCCGCCAATGTATCCAATTTGATTTTTTCCTGAAAATGTTTGTACATATATCCGATGCTCCGGTCAATGCCTTGGTCCGCTTCATCCCGGTTTCCCGGATCTTTCAGAGCAGACAGCAGGAACTGCAGCAAACTTTGAAAATGAAGCTGCCATTCGAAAACGTCCGCGGCATTTTGCCGCCGGAGTCGGTCTCTATGCAGCCGATGAACCTGCTCGAGGATGGGCCTGTGCAGCTTGACGCGCAGGCTGCCCTGCGGCAATGCCGAGCTTGTTTCCGCGCTATCGCAGCTCCAGCTTCCTTTCCGCTTCGTTATCGCGGCGCTGCGCAGCACCAGAATGTAGCACTCGGCGCAGCCGGACTCCAGCATCGCCTCGATGTCCATGGAAGGCCTCAGAACAAAAAGCTGCCCCGGCTGCAGCGGAAAAACCTCATGATCGAGGCGAAGATGACCTTTTCCCTGGACCACGACACATAACATCTCGCCGGGAAGCTTTCGCCATCGCAGCAGGCTGCTATTATAAAATCTGCGTCTATGTATGGATGAGAGAACGATAAGGGGGTACCTGACACCCGATTCCGGCCGCATAACCAGCTTCACCTTCCAAAATACACTCATTGTCATTGAGAACAATTCTCACCATTAGTATAACCTTTGATGCTGCATTTGGAAAGGGATCGGGCTGATTGCGGCAGCTGACGTTCACTCAGGAATCGACCACGGTCAGCAATTGTTCGGCAGGAATGCGCGGTTGTTTGGGCGGAATAATCTCGGGGTAACCGATTTGCAGAACGCCGACAATTTTCTCTCCCGGCCGAACCCCGACCGCCGAACGGAAGCCGGGATCGTAGCCGAAATGGTTCGTTTTCCATACGACGCCCAGTCCCCGTTCCCAGGCCGCCAGCTGGAAATTTTGAATCAGGCAGCATGCCGCCGCGTAATCCTCGTCCCATACTTTCTGCCGGGGATCTTCCTTCAGAATTACGATGAGATGAGCCGGCACGGCCTCGAAGGCCATCTTTTTCTTGAAGCCGTATTTTTCCTTTTCTTCGGCCGAATAGGTTTCGAGCATCGCCTCTGCCAGCCCTTTCCGTCCTTCCCCGGTATAGAGCACAAACCTCCACGGCTGCCTGTTGCCGTGGTTGGGAGCCCAAATCGCCACATTGAGCAATTCCGTCAGCAGCTCCGCGGATACCGGATCTTTTTTGAATACCCGGACGGATCTCCTTTCCTTAATCAGCTCCGCAACGGGAGCAGCGGATACAATCTTCTGCGTCATCGGCATATACCTCCAATCGTCAGTTTGAATTTCGCTTCGTATACAGCAAATAGATGAAAAATGGCGCCCCCACCGCAGAGGTAAACACCCCGACCGGCACGTCAAGCGGCAGGAACAAGGTTCTTCCGGCAAGATCGGCGAGCATCACGATCAAGCCCCCGAGCAGGACCGCGATCGGGAGCATGTTCTCGAAGCTCGAACCGACGAGCTTGCGTGCCATATGCGGCGCAATGAGCCCGATAAAGCCGACGCCTCCGGCCACGGACACCGCCGCTCCTGCGAGCGCGACGCTGAGAAGCAGCAGAAGCAGCCGGCTAAGCTCCACGGAGCTCCCCGCTCCCGCCGCGACATCGTCGCCGAGCTGGCCGATATTGACATGGCGGGATAGCAGAAACGCCAAAGGCAAAAGAACGATGCACCACGGCAAAATCGACAGCACGTTTTCCCAATTGGCGGCGTATACGGAGCCTGTCAGCCATAAGTACGCCTGGCCTGCGTCGTTTTTGGGATGAAACACGATCATCATCGTCGTGGCCGCCGAGGTCAAAGACGACATCCCGATGCCGACGAGCACAAGGCGAATGGGAGTAATTCCTTTTTTCCAGGCAAGCGAGTACAAAATGGCGGAAACCGCAACGGCACCGCACATCGCCGCCACCGGCAGCCACCGGATGCTGAACTGGCCGGCAAAAAACGTGAGAAAGCTGACGGCCGCCACGGAAGCTCCGCCCGTAACTCCCACTATGTCCGGCGATGCAAGCGGATTTCGGATCATGGCCTGGAGGATCGCCCCAGAGGCGGCGAGCGAAGCGCCTGCCAAAAGAGCGGTCAGGATGCGGGGGAGACGCAGCTGCTGGATCACCATCCTGTGCGCTTCCTCGCCGCCCCCCAACATTCCTCGGATCACATCCGAAGGGGAGATCGCCATCTCGCCGAGCCCTATGCTCACAATGGCCGCCAGCGCGCACGCAATGAGCAAAACGAGTGAAAGCGCAGCGGTTTTTTTATGAATCAGTATGGAAAACCGGCGATGTTTGAAACGCAAAGGGATATGGGAATTCACGATTTGGCAAGCCCCTTTCGCGCGATGAAGATGAAAAACGGAACGCCGATCATCGCGGTCATGACGCCGACCGGCACCTCCTCGGGGATCATGATGAACCTGGCGGCCAGATCGGCCGCAACGAGAAGAACGGCGCCGAACACCGCGCAATACGGGATGATCCAGCGATGGTCGATTCCCGCGAAAAACCTGGAGATATGCGGGATGACGATGCCGATGAAGCCGATCGGACCCGCCACGGATACCGATCCGCCTGCCAGCACGACGACAATGAGGCCCGCCGCAAGCTTGAGCGCGGCTGTTTTTTGCCCGAGCCCTTTCGCGGCCTCCTCTCCCATCGACAAAACGTTCAGCTCGCGGGAGATGAACCAGGCGGCAATCCAGCATACGGTCAAATACGGCAGAACGGCCGTCAGAGTCTCGGGAGAACGGCCGGCAACCGTACCCGTAAGCCAGTACAGCACCGTGCCGAGACTTTGCTTATTGACCGCAAGAATTCCTTGCGTGAAGGAGGAAAACAGCGCGGTCAGCGCGGTCCCCGCCAGCACCATTTTTAACGGAGTCAGTCCGTCCCGCCCGGCGGAGCCAAGCAGATACACGATCACGGCCCCTAATGCGGCCCCTGCGAAAGCCAGCCACATGAGCGCCTCCATTCGCGACACCGAAAACGTAACCGCCGCCAGCACAACGACAAAACTCGCCCCGGCATTGATGCCGAGCACACTCGGCGAAGCGAGCGGGTTGCGGGTCAACGTCTGCATGATAGCGCCTGCAATCGCCAAGCTTGCTCCAATTGCCGCGGCGATAAATGCTCTGGGCATACGCGCGGTACGAATCATCATTTGCCCGCCGTCATTTTCATCGTAATGAAAGGCTGCGTTCCAAACGTCCGTCCAGCTGTAATGAACCGCTCCGAAAAGCAGGCTCGCCCCCATGCACAGCAGCAGCACCGCACATCCGGCCAGCAGTCCGGCAGCCTTCCATATATTCGATTCCATCGGCATTTTCTTAAAACACCCCATAATGCGCAAATGAATGAGCCTGAAGCTCATTCATTCGGCAATTTCGTAACGGAAGGACCGTCATCTTACTTGATCTCGAAATATTTGTAAAGATCCTCCAGCATGCTTTTGGCGGCTATCGCACCGCCGCTCAAATTCCAGGTGACCGCATCCACCTCGAAATATTTGCCCGACTTCACACCCTTCAGGTTTTTCCAAAGCGGATGCTTGGTCCATTCGGACTGCGATTTCTTGGCACTTTGATCCTCGGGGGTCATGTACGTGACATCAAATATGTAATCCCCGTCGAGCTGGGACATCTGCTCCTTGGAGGTCAGGTTGACAACCGCCTTGCCTTCCGCCTGCTGGGCTTTCGGACGCGATAAGCCAAGCTCTTTGAAGATCGTGCCGGCAAAGCCGGTGATATAGACCCGGGAGCTGCCGTCCTTCTCGAAACGTATGAGCGAAACCTCGGTATTTTTCAAGCGGTCCCCGAGCTTCTGTTTAAATTCGGCGACCCGCTTATCCCAATCGCTTATCCATTGCTCCGCTTCTTTTTCCTTGTATAGCGCCGCGGAGCTGAGCTTCATATTCTCCTTCCAGTTGAACACCTCTTCGGTGATCAGCGTAGGAGCGATGTTGTTTAACTGCGGATATATTTTTTCGTGCCGCGTTTTGGTTCCGATGATCAGGTCCGGTTTGAGGGCGATGATCGCTTCCATGTTCGGCTGATTCTCATCGCCCAGATTTTTGACCCCATCCATCTGTGCGCGCAAATAGTTATACCACGGCTTCTGGTCCCACGATTCCACCGCTCCCACCGGTTTTACTCCGAGAGCTGCGGAAATGTCGACCATGCCGTTGAACAGCACGACGACGCGTTCCGGTTTTTTCTTCAGCGTAATCGTGCCCATCGCGTGTTTAATCGACTTTTCACCGTCACCGGCAGCAGGTGCGGCGGGCTCCTGCGGCTTTGCGGTATCGGCTGCCGCTCCTCCCTTTGCGGTTCCGCCGGTCGCTTGTGTCGAGCCGCAGGCCGTTATGGCAAAAACGAGCAGCAGCAAGATCAGCATGCGGGCTGTTTTCATTGCATGGTTTCCTCCTTGTGCAAGCAAAGCAATTGTCGGTCACTTTGATTGATATTGATAATTATTATCAATTATAAGAGCGGCGATTTTCGTTGTACATATCGGATTTTATCCGTTTCTCGCACCGATTTTGTCATTGTATTTGGGGGCAAAACAAAAAAAGAGCTTTGCCGTCGCCTTTCGGCCGCAAGCTCCTCTTCCGGTTTAGTTATGTCCATCTTGCCATACAGCAATCACGTCATCATACCTTATCCCGCGATCCGCTTGTCCAAAGCTTTTCAATCTCCTCCAGAGACCTGCCTTTCGTCTCCGGAACCACTTTCGCGCAAAACACCACGGTCACAAGGGAAATAACCGCAAATGACCAGAAGGTCGCGGCCGTCCCGATGCCCTCCAGAAGCATGGGAAACGTCTGGGAAACGACGTAATCCGCCAGCCATAAACAGAACGCCGCGACTGCCGTCGCACGCCCTCTGATCCTCGTCGGAAAAATTTCCGAAATCATGACCCACACGACCGGCCCCAGCGAAACGGCGAAAGATGCGACGTACAAAAGAATAAAAAACAGGATCAAATGGCCCGGCACGTCCGGAGAATGGAACCCATATCCCACGGCAAACAGACATATCGTCATCAGAGTGGAGCCAACCAGAAGCAGCGCTTTTCGTCCGACCTTGTCAATAAGCCACAAAGCGATCAGCGTAAACGCAAAATTCACGAGCCCGACCAAAATCGTTTGCGTCAAGGCCGCATCGGTCCCGGCCCCCGTTTGCTTAAAAATCTCCGGTGCGTAATACATAATTGCGTTGATGCCGGTAATCTGTTGAAGGATGGCCAGTGCGACACCCACAATCAGCGGAAGCCGAAGCGAAGAGCCGAACAACTCCTTGATCGATCCGCTCTCGTCGACCTTCAGGTTCATGATTTCTTCCAGCTCCGACTTCGCCGCCTGCTTGCCGTTCATGCGCTCAAGGACTTCCAGCGCGCGGACTTCCTGTTTATTTTTCATCAGCCAGCGCGGGGTTTCGGGGGTAAGCAGCAGCAGCAGCATATAGAGAATGCCCGGGGCTACGCCGAATCCAAGCATCCACCGCCATGCGGTCGAAACATCCCAGGCATCGTCGCCGATTCCGGCAATCGCTGCATTAACGAAAAAGGTAACAAAAATCCCGGTGACGACCGCGAACTGATAAATGGATACCAAGCGCCCTCTGATTCGGGACGGGGCAATTTCCGAAATATATAAAGGAGCAAGCGTCGACGCCATACCGACACCTATCCCTCCGACCATTCGGGCGATAATCAGCCCGGTAACCGTGCTTGCAAGCGCCGAACCGACCGAACCGACGACAAA
Source organism: Paenibacillus hamazuiensis (assembly GCF_023276405.1). NCBI lineage: Bacteria > Bacillati > Bacillota > Bacilli > Caryophanales > Paenibacillaceae > Paenibacillus > Paenibacillus hamazuiensis. The sequence goes on along the minus strand of NZ_JALRMO010000001.1, from coordinate 7,699,888 downwards.
AATAAGCGCCGCGGCCATCAGCACTTTTTTCCGGCCGAATTTATCGCTGATCACCCCGGATGCGGCCGCACCTGCGGCAGCCCCTACGACAAGGCTTGAAACCATCCATCCCGTCATACCCGCATTCAGGTCGAATCTTTCTTTAATAAATCCGACTGCACCGGATATAACCGCCGTATCATAACCGAACAAGAAACCGCCTATGGCGGCGATAATGGAATAAAACGTCGAATACAAGGAAAATGCTTTGCGTTTTGGTTCTGCGCTAGTCAAGATATGCCGCCCCTTTTCTTGTTGTTAAACTCATGATGACGGAGGTGTCGTTTTTTCTTAAACGACATTTTCCTATAATAATTATTATCATTGCGGTTGTCAATAATCCGCGCCGCGCCGATTAAACCGCAAGCAATCCGCGCAATGCCGGGCCCCCCGTTAAAAACGCCCATCCTGCCGGACAGGACGGGCGCCTCAAGAAGGGTTATTGCGAATAAATATTTAATGTAGCATCAACTCTCCTACCGCCGGAAGAAAGGCTATTGAGAGAAATCCAAACAGGGCCGGAATACCCGCTCAGGCCAATAGCCGCAGTTCCGTAGCGTACGGATTCTGAACCAATATTCAAAAACTCTCCTCCACCGTCATACTGGATCGATAAATACACATCTCCGGACCCGGAATCCCAAATGTCCAGATTCCAATCAATTAACAATTGATTGATATTGGAGACCTGAGTACTGCCTGTCAACTCCATGTCGCAAGATGATGTGCCTGATGTAACAAAGAGATGGGCGTAATAATCATCCGTATCTACACTGGATAATTGCTTGCAATAGTTTGTTCCCGTATAGTTGGTGACCGACCAATCGGTGATTGGGCTCACTTCCGCAAATGCGGATGTAGAGAAGGATAGAAGGGCAGTTATCATGACTAAAATACTTGCCAATTTTTTCAATTTCAAATGTGCGTCCTCCTAAAAAAGGGAATTGGCTGGCCAGCCATAAATATATATATCATGCATCTCCTTAAATGGATATAGGTGGTAATTATCATGTTTTGGCAAGTAAATTTTATCAGCAAGCCGATATTTACAATTGATTTTCTTGAAACCATGGAAATATCAGGATAAGATTTAAGATAATAGGAGTCAGGGAGGTGCGAAAACTGATGAACTTTATTTTTTTCTCGCCGAATTTTCCAAGGTACTGTACGGAGTTTTGCTTTCACTTGAAAAATTGCGGGGTGAATGTGCTTGGCATCGGCGATGCGGATTATGACTCTCTGAACGAAAAGCTGAAATATTCGCTTGCGGAATACATCAAGATCGATCGTTTGGAAAATTACGACGAGGTTGTGCGCACGGTCGGTTACTATATCCATAAATACGGAAGGATCGATCGTTTTGAATCGCTGAACGAGCATTGGCTGGAGCTTGAAGCTCACATTCGGACGGATTTTAACATTTACGGGACGAAGCTCGATTTCATTTCCAATTTGAAGCAGAAATCGAAAATGGAAAGGTTTTTCAAAAAAAGCGGGGTCGCATCCATACGTTCCATAACGAAATTCGATCGGGCCAAGGCAAAGAAATTTATCCGGAAAGTGGGCTATCCCGTCGTCGTGAAACCGAATCAAGGCGTGGGAGCGAACATGACCTACAAAATCGCGAGCGAATCGGAGCTGGAGCATTTCTTGCGCACCAAACCGGCGGAAGTCGAATTCATCATGCAGGAGTTTATCGACGGCGTTCTGCAAACCTACGACGGTCTTGTCAACAAGGATGGAGAAATCGTATTTGCGGCAAGCCACGAATTTCCGCACAGCATTATGGAAGCCGTCAATTCCGGGCATCACTTCAGCTATTATTGTTTAAAGGAAGTAAGTGGGGAAATCGAAGAGGCCGGAAGAAGGATCCTCCGAACCTATGGGATCAAAGAACGCTTTTTTCATCTCGAGTTTTTCAAATCCAATGCGGATGGAAGCATTATTGCGCTGGAAGTCAACATGCGGCCGCCGGGTACATGGATGACGGATGCGATCAATTACACTTACGATATCGATATCTACCGACTATGGGCGAGCATGGTCGTTCATAATTGGGTGGGGGGACCTTTTGCCGGGAAGTATTATACCGGGTTTGCCAGCCGCAAAGACCACCTCCCCTACGCTCATGGGCATGAGGAGATCCTGCAGCGATATCGGCACGAAATCGTTAACCACGACAGCATCACGGATGCGCAAAGCCGGTCAAGAGGAAATTATGCCTATCAATTTCGCTCAAAGGACTTTGATGAAGTGAAACGAATTGCGGCTTATATTCATGCCGTGAAAAACAAAGTCGGGGTGTCTTCATGAAAGTAACCTATCACAAAGCATACAGCAGCAGCTTGCATCGGGACATGGAATACAAAATCTACGGACATCAAGGCAAACCCGTTCTTGTTTTTCCGACCTCCTGCGGACGGTTTTATCAATATGAAGATTCCGGCATGATCGGCGAGCTCGAAAGTTATATCGATCAAGGGCAAATTCAAGTCTGGACATGCGACAGCATCGACGAAGAGACTTTTTATGCCAAGAACAAGGCGACCGATGAGAAAATGAAGCGCCACGACCAATATGATGCTTATGTGAAAAACGAACTCATTCCTTCCATTCTTCATGAGAGCAAGGAAAACAACGGGGGACGTACGGAGAAGATCTTGGCGACGGGGTGTTCGCTGGGGGCTTATCACAGTGCCAATATGTTTTTCCGGCACCCGCAATTTTTTGACAGCTTGATTGCTTTAAGCGGTTTGTATTCGACCAATCGTTTTTTTGGAGAAGAGGTCCCTCCCTCCGCTTATTTCCATTCCCCGCTTCACTATTTGAAAAACCTCGAGGAGGATTATTATCTGAATCAATACCGGAACAGCAAAATCATCATTTGCACGGGCCAAGGCGCCTATGAAGATTTAATGCAATCGGAGACGCAGAAGCTGAAGGAAGTGCTGGAGGAGAAACATATTCCGGCCAGCGTGGAATTTTGGGGATACGACGTGAATCATGACTGGTACTGGTGGAGGAAGCAGATCCGTTATTATATGGATCGATCGCTTACAGTTGCCCAATGCTAATGCATCGAATTTCATCAACTTGTTCGAGCCTTAAATCGTTTGTAATAAAAATATCCGCTCCTGCCGCGATTGCTAACGCTAAGATGAGTGCATCCGGGGTCTTAATCACCATGAATCCCGCTCCTTGCGAATATAATCGTCAGAGGTGTCACCATCTTGTTTCTCTTAATGAGATGATCCATTCGGCCTTCCCCCTCCCAAAACGTACGACAGATTTTCTATATATCATACCACATTCGATTTTACAGAAAAATTCCAGAGTCATTCGAATGCCGCGGCCAGTAGAATGAATATTTCGGTGCGGCGAAGCCGCTTGGCTAATCATGAGTGCCACGCTGTTAATTCATTGAGCCACCTTCTCGAGGAAAGAACAACCTCATTTTTAATTGATAAAAACGAGGTTGTTATCAAGAGCGAGCGTAATGAGTTCATCTTGACCCTCGATTCCATCTCAAACCCAAAATCCTATCCCTCGGTGGTCCTTACAAAGCTGACCCGCTTGCGGAGGACAGGTTTTGAAGCAGAGGCCCCAGGGGGAAGATGAAGCTGCATTTTATTGTCGATGACATTCAGATGGCCTTGGCTTCTAACCGCATGGCAATTATTTGTTTTAATGTAGTGGCGACTCAGCGGCAGTTCTACGTGCCCCTAAGGGATGCGACACTGGCCTGAGCGAGCATGTTCAGGATCACGTTATTTCAATCTACACATCCCGCGAGGGATGCGACGGCAGCACACTGTTAATGCGTGTAATGCAGGTTCATTTCAACCCACACATCCCGCGAGGGATGTGACCTCCTGATGCAGCCTGGCCCATGCCAGTAATAGCGATTTCAATCCACACATCCCGTGAGGGATGCGACGGCGATCAGCTGGTCGCGAATATCGGTATACGACGATTTCAATCCACACATCCCGTGAGGGATGCGACAATTTTGATCCCGGAGGAGGTTGACATAGATGAGATTTCAATCCACACATCCCGTGAGGGATGCGACGCCAAGTTGACCGAGATGGTGACCGCACTCGCTACTGCATTTCAATCCACACATCCCGTGAGGGATGCGACCCTAAAAGACCGTGCGTATCCGCGTCTGTCACTGATTTCAATCCACACATCCCGTGAGGGATGCGACGGATTTGTCCAAGGGTTTTATGTCTTTGACAGGTCGATTTCAATCCACACATCCCGTGAGGGATGCGACTATAATATGATTTACTTTAAAAGGCGGTGTTAGTGGTATTTCAATCCACACATCCCGTGAGGGATGCGACTGGGAGGCTGGAAAACACAAAATATGGATGCGACAATTTCAATCCACACATCCCGTGAGGGATGCGACGACACGATTCCACGAAACTTGCATGTGTTTGCAGATTTCAATCCACACATCCCGTGAGGGATGCGACAGGGGTACATAGGGTAGTCCAAAACTTACCCACCGATTTCAATCCACACATCCCGTGAGGGATGCGACTTTGTATCCGCTAAATTGCGTCTCGTCTGCAAACGATTTCAATCCACACATCCCGTGAGGGATGCGACCTAAAACGCCGTCCATATTCTCATGCGACTCGCATTTCAATCCACACATCCCGTGAGGGATGCGACGACCTACAATGATTGTCATATACGACGCACCCCCTACAATTTCAATCCACACATCCCGTGAGGGATGCGACGGTAAAGTACGCGGGCGTCGATATAAAGGCCGGATTTCAATCCACACATCCCGTGAGGGATGCGACGGACGGCAAACGCTGGAACGCGACCCTGGACAGCCATTTCAATCCACACATCCCGTGAGGGATGCGACAAGGAGGCCGAGAGACGGCTTGACGCAGCGAAATTTCAATCCACACATCCCGTGAGGGATGCGACAATGTTGTCAGTTACCGATGCGTCTCTTGGCTCGGCATTTCAATCCACACATCCCGTGAGGGATGCGACGCGGATTTTGGATGCGTCCCATGCTTGGTTACCATTATTTCAATCCACACATCCCGTGAGGGATGCGACCGTTCATGATGGTACCGCAATTTACCGTTTGGTTTATTTCAATCCACACATCCCGTGAGGGATGCGACCGACTACCGCGCGATAATTCCGGAAACACAATCATTTCAATCCACACATCCCGTGAGGGATGCGACCGCATGGCTGATTAACCTCTTCAAGCGTAAGATATTTCAATCCACACATCCCGTGAGGGATGCGACTGCCGCGACTGAGGCGTATGGGGCGTACACGTGTTATTTCAATCCACACATCCCGTGAGGGATGCGACAGGATAGCTTCGATGACCTCGCCTTGATGGATCGATTTCAATCCACACATCCCGTGAGGGATGCGACGAGCTACCAAACAGCGTTCTTCGAGCTGTAAGTAATTTCAATCCACACATCCCGTGAGGGATGCGACGAGCAGCGCGGCCCGGCTCGCGGAATAGCTGGACTATTTCAATCCACACATCCCGTGAGGGATGCGACGATTTCCACACTCCGCTGCGCGATGGTGATGAGATTTCAATCCACACATCCCGTGAGGGATGCGACGCAATCTGCCTGATGAGTCCGCCGCGGAAGCGGACATTTCAATCCACACATCCCGTGAGGGATGCGACGGTGGTTTCCCTTGTCAACCTTTCAGCCATGCGGGATTTCAATCCACACATCCCGTGAGGGATGCGACGAGCTACCGGAGCGGATCGACCGGACAGTACCGGTATTTCAATCCACACATCCCGTGAGGGATGCGACAATTGACCGCAAACTATTTCCATCGCTGGACATCATTTCAATCCACACATCCCGTGAGGGATGCGACGGGCAGCTCAACCCGGTGTGGGTGGAGGCCCTTATATTTCAATCCACACATCCCGTGAGGGATGCGACAAAGTCGCCCGCCGAAATCATCGACGACATCCTATTTCAATCCACACATCCCGTGAGGGATGCGACCTGTACTTTCCGCGGGATCGGTATATTTTTAAAATTTCAATCCACACATCCCGTGAGGGATGCGACTCGGCAAGCTAGATGACCGAACCAGTGAGCAAACATTTCAATCCACACATCCCGTGAGGGATGCGACGCAGGCTGTCGATGCTGAGCTTTCAAAAGTGATCATTTCAATCCACACATCCCGTGAGGGATGCGACGCTTCTCCGGCCGCCACGATCTCCGCTTACCTCAAATTTCAATCCACACATCCCGTGAGGGATGCGACGCTTACCGGGTCAGCAGGTAACATATGGACATCTGATTTCAATCCACACATCCCGTGAGGGATGCGACGCAGTTGCTGCTTTGTAGCGATACGCCAGTTAAACATTTCAATCCACACATCCCGTGAGGGATGCGACTCCAGCCCGGAGCAAGAATTTGGCCCGGTACCAGCCGATTTCAATCCACACATCCCGTGAGGGATGCGACGAGAATGGGGTTTGGCCGAGGTTGCTGGAACATTAATTTCAATCCACACATCCCGTGAGGGATGCGACCTATGCCAGAGTCCTCATCCATGCGCGGAGAGGAATTTCAATCCACACATCCCGTGAGGGATGCGACTACAATACCCTACGCTCCTTAGGCGTACCCACTATTTCAATCCACACATCCCGTGAGGGATGCGACCCCGTGACAGCAACCGTTGATAAAGCGAAAGGAATTTCAATCCACACATCCCGTGAGGGATGCGACCCGCCCTCCGCTGATCGACTGGCTTACTCTCGTCTATTTCAATCCACACATCCCGTGAGGGATGCGACCCGCCCTCCGCTGATCGACTGGCTTACTCTCGTCTATTTCAATCCACACATCCCGTGAGGGATGCGACCGTTAACGTGGTCGCATAAATCAAAAAATTCACGATATTTCAATCCACACATCCCGTGAGGGATGCGACTTGGACGCCCTTTTCAACGTTTAAGTCCGCAGTAAATTTCAATCCACACATCCCGTGAGGGATGCGACAATAAACGCCGGGGCTACTGTAAGTGCTTTCACCTATTTCAATCCACACATCCCGTGAGGGATGCGACTCAAGCCACGAAACGACGATTACCTATTCTTCCCATTTCAATCCACACATCCCGTGAGGGATGCGACCTACCGCGCCTATGGCAATAGCGACGCCCTGTACATTTCAATCCACACATCCCGTGAGGGATGCGACTTTATGGCGTATTACCAGGCCTTCGGGTATCGGTCCATTTCAATCCACACATCCCGTGAGGGATGCGACTTGATTGCCGGTCATGGTTCCTTCAATATTCAGCATTTCAATCCACACATCCCGTGAGGGATGCGACGCGAATGCGCCGATAGACATGGATACCACAGATACAGCAATTTCAATCCACACATCCCGTGAGGGATGCGACTCACCACTCGCCGCCTCCTTCGGCTCCATTTCCCGATTTCAATCCACACATCCCGTGAGGGATGCGACGATCATATCCCGGCCCATTTGGTAAGTTTGCTGCGATTTCAATCCACACATCCCGTGAGGGATGCGACCGGCCAAAGCTCCGTCTCGTGACCATAAACCGCATTTCAATCCACACATCCCGTGAGGGATGCGACGAGGAGCTCATTCGCTATCCGGCCGGAGAATCGGGATTTCAATCCACACATCCCGTGAGGGATGCGACGCGTGTTGTTCTTGACGATGTTTGCCGCGCTCGAAGCATTTCAATCCACACATCCCGTGAGGGATGCGACTCCAAGCACGAAAACAGGGTTTGTAGCGCTGGACGAATTTCAATCCACACATCCCGTGAGGGATGCGACTGACATCGCGCTTAAATAAGCGCGTGACGATACTATTTCAATCCACACATCCCGTGAGGGATGCGACGTGAATAGCCCATCACACCATCAAAACCCATTCCGGATTTCAATCCACACATCCCGTGAGGGATGCGACGAGAGAGACATGGAATCGGACTACAAGGCACTTGAATTTCAATCCACACATCCCGTGAGGGATGCGACTTATTAGCGTATGGCATTTTTGAATATTCTCGTCTATTTCAATCCACACATCCCGTGAGGGATGCGACTCGTCTGCTAAGGTGAGATAGAGACCTACGCCAGATTTCAATCCACACATCCCGTGAGGGATGCGACTCTCGCAGGTTGTCGAGGTGCCGTTTACACGCCAGACATTTCAATCCACACATCCCGTGAGGGATGCGACCGTAATTGAGCTGACCGTTTGCAGCGGTGGACGCGATTTCAATCCACACATCCCGTGAGGGATGCGACTTTTCTTCAAAAAAAATTTCACGCGGGTCTTTGTTATTTCAATCCACACATCCCGTGAGGGATGCGACGAATTTGTTGCCAACATATCGGCAACAAACCCCTATTTCAATCCACACATCCCGTGAGGGATGCGACTGCGGAACATCTGCCTGTTCTACTTGCAGCTCGAAATTTCAATCCACACATCCCGTGAGGGATGCGACCTCTTTCTCAATGTCATATTCAAATGGTTCAGACATTTCAATCCACACATCCCGTGAGGGATGCGACGATCTGTGCGGTTTGGTCGCTGATCTTTCCCGATATTTCAATCCACACATCCCGTGAGGGATGCGACAGAGGGTGTGTTCTAGTGGCTTATGCAAGCAGTATTTCAATCCACACATCCCGTGAGGGATGCGACGCTTATAAACGCGCTGTCTCGGATATTCTCCGTATTTCAATCCACACATCCCGTGAGGGATGCGACCGGTACGACCGCCGCCGCAATCGCCGACCAAGCATTTCAATCCACACATCCCGTGAGGGATGCGACGTCCGCGACACCTTGACCGCGCCCGCCGCATTAAATTTCAATCCACACATCCCGTGAGGGATGCGACTTGCTTTCCATCGACCGAAAAGTGCAACTCAACATATTTCAATCCACACATCCCGTGAGGGATGCGACATTTTACCTTCCCTGTCAATAAGACCCAAACGGATTTCAATCCACACATCCCGTGAGGGATGCGACATGCACGGAGTGCATGGGTAGTGGTACGCAAAAAATATTTCAATCCACACATCCCGTGAGGGATGCGACCTGCCGAGGAGCGGCTTATTTCCATCGACGAGTATTTCAATCCACACATCCCGTGAGGGATGCGACTTCGCGGCCGAAATCGCATCGAGCGCACTTTGCGATTTCAATCCACACATCCCGTGAGGGATGCGACCGGTCTTTGATTTCGTTTTCCCCCATTTCCTGCGAATTTCAATCCACACATCCCGTGAGGGATGCGACCTGCGTTGCGGCGACAATAGGGAACCATGCGTGAATTTCAATCCACACATCCCGTGAGGGATGCGACTTGATCCGAAAGACGCCGAATTTGTGATAGGCATAATCATTTCAATCCACACATCCCGTGAGGGATGCGACTGGCGTGCCGTCTAATTTCTCGCCCTGCGCGTGGACATTTCAATCCACACATCCCGTGAGGGATGCGACGGAAATGTCGATTACACAAACCCGGTAGAGCATGAATTTCAATCCACACATCCCGTGAGGGATGCGACGAAGGCGACGGCAACGCGGTCGTATTCCCACTGTTATTTCAATCCACACATCCCGTGAGGGATGCGACACCACCGAAAACCCCTGATGTAGCGAGTTTCCGGCGATTTCAATCCACACATCCCGTGAGGGATGCGACGTCCAAACATTCCGGTTTCAGCAGCACCGCCCCTAATTTCAATCCACACATCCCGTGAGGGATGCGACGCAGCCAAGAATTCAACGTGACGCAGATTTTCCACATTTCAATCCACACATCCCGTGAGGGATGCGACTCTGCCGTATGCTGCATCTGTTCCATTGTCGATATGAATTTCAATCCACACATCCCGTGAGGGATGCGACTGAAGCTCGGAAGCAGACGCTGGCGCAGTATTACATTTCAATCCACACATCCCGTGAGGGATGCGACGGGCCGCGCCTCAATCGTAATGGCTTCTTCGAGGTATTTCAATCCACACATCCCGTGAGGGATGCGACCCTTCGCGCTGCCCTCCATTTCGCCGTTATGCCACAAATTTCAATCCACACATCCCGTGAGGGATGCGACTGCGGAACATCTGCCTGTTCTACTTGCAGCTCGAAATTTCAATCCACACATCCCGTGAGGGATGCGACACCCGCTTCACTACGCCATTTTATGCGTCAATATACATTTCAATCCACACATCCCGTGAGGGATGCGACTAAGCTGCCGGTATACGAGCGCTCGCTTCGACTCAAATTTCAATCCACACATCCCGTGAGGGATGCGACGCTGCTCCAGTACCTTTTTTATTGCAGGCGGCAACGATTTCAATCCACACATCCCGTGAGGGATGCGACGCATGACCTCGAAGATCAGCCGGTTGCGGCCCGGAATTTCAATCCACACATCCCGTGAGGGATGCGACTATAACCAAGCGGTTGATAATCGTCGTGAGAAACGTTATTTCAATCCACACATCCCGTGAGGGATGCGACTGCGCCTCATACGAGGCTACAATGTCCTGTGGCGTATTTCAATCCACACATCCCGTGAGGGATGCGACTTCTATGCGGGCCGGGAAGGGCTATCCGTAGCAATTTCAATCCACACATCCCGTGAGGGATGCGACAGGCCGGAATAAGCGGCATTGCCGCTGCCGCAGATTTCAATCCACACATCCCGTGAGGGATGCGACCCTTTGCCCTTGCCAACAGTCCGATAAGGATTTCGTTATTTCAATCCACACATCCCGTGAGGGATGCGACCCTTTGCCCTTGCCAACAGTCCGATAAGGATTTCGTTATTTCAATCCACACATCCCGTGAGGGATGCGACGAAGCTCTCGCCCGAGATCACATATTATCATGGTCATTTCAATCCACACATCCCGTGAGGGATGCGACGTTTTCGCTGTCCCTCGTCATCTGCGACAGCATCATATTTCAATCCACACATCCCGTGAGGGATGCGACCAAACGAGCTGCGATCCGCATCCGGATTGCCGATTTCAATCCACACATCCCGTGAGGGATGCGACCCGTGAAACGATGAGGCTGCACCATCAACGGATCAAATTTCAATCCACACATCCCGTGAGGGATGCGACGAGGCCGTATGTCGCCACGCTGGCGGAGTCCTCAAAATTTCAATCCACACATCCCGTGAGGGATGCGACACGAGCAAATCATTGGATACCTAAACGAGAAAACCGGATTTCAATCCACACATCCCGTGAGGGATGCGACCAGTTTTCATCCTTCCATTCGTCATAGTTTTTGTTATTTCAATCCACACATCCCGTGAGGGATGCGACCATGGCGCGGTTACGGTTAACGCGTATACGCAGATTTCAATCCACACATCCCGTGAGGGATGCGACAGCGATTTTTAACCCAAAATCCCCTTAAATTACATATTTAGGATAAAAATCGCACCAATATCAACAAACTTTCGGATAAACTTAAGAAAAACCGCGAGTAAAATGGAATTTTAATCCATTTCTTCGGTGCGAATGTCCCCGTAAATCCATGTACGCTATACATTCGCACCGCTTTGTTCGCACTACAATATCAATGGGCCTTCTAAATCAAAGGATTGTTTCACACCAATATGTTCCACCTTATTCTTGTAATTATTCCCCAATTGATAGAACCGAAGGCTATCCTGATCTTGATCGATGATGTCGAGAAGCTTTAATTTTAATATAGCATATTGCGTAGCATCTACAACGCATTCAAAAACCGAATTTTGTACACGTTGACCGTAACTCAGGCATATTTTCGAGACTTGACGCAGTCTTTTTTGCCCTGCACTGCTAACCGTGCTAACATCATAGGTAACCAATACCAGCACCCACTCCACCTACTTCCGTAAAAAGTTCGGTGCATCCGCTTGGGATACTGCTCGAGTCCCCGTCTACTTCCATAAGAATGGCGGATACTCATCCAGATCATTACGCAAATATCTGGCTAACAATAATGCCTGTGCATGAGGGACTAATCCCCATGAGATCTTCTCGCCAAGGTAGGGGTGCGTGATTTTCTCCTGCTTCCTATCTTGCCATGAGGCTAGAAACTTCTTTCTAGCCTCATCCCTCATCATAACAGAGCCGTTCTCTTTTTTTACAAAATCCTCTTTACTCACAATCTTCTTATTAATTAACGACAGCACAAACTTATCTGCAAAGACTCCCCGAAGCTCTTCCATCATATCCAGCGCCAAAGAAGCGCGTCCCGGCCGGTCCCGATGCAAAAATCCAACATATGCATCCAGTCCGACGCCTTCCAGCGCGGCTGCCATATCATTGGCCAGCAGCGAATAAGCGAACGATAACATCGCATTCACGTTATCGAGCGGCGGCCTGCGGGAACGCGAGTGAAAGTAGAAATCTTCTTTTTGCTGTAAGATCATGGAATCAAACAGTTTATTGTAGCTAACGGCCGCCTGTCCCTCTAATCCTCTTAATCTTTCTAAATCTTCACACGATCTTACTTCTAATAGGATACCGGATAGCTGCTGCGAAATGGATTTGAACTGTGCGACATCAATGCGTAAAGGATAATCTCTGGTCATTCTTTCTATGATCCATTTGTGATTGAAAATTTTGCCGATAATAAAATTACGGGCAATTTTCGCAGACAGAACCTCATCTTCCGATACTTGATATTGCTTCTTTCTCAGGACGACGTTGCCCTTGCTTTCCCCGATGACTCTGGCAAGAAACCTGCCGTTCATCGTGTAAAATACTAGCGAGATATTGCGTTCTGCACAATATCCCATTAATGCCGGGCTTGCACCGGTGTAGCCAAAGGCGATAATCGATTCCAGGTTATGCAGAGGCAGCCTGCCCAGCTTCTCCTGCTCCTTAAGCACCACGATATTATCGCCGTCCAGCGACAAATAAACATCGGGTTGTGTGATATACAGCGTATTCAGCAGCTTTTTCATTCTTTGATTTTCCCTTCCACGTAACTCTTCACCGTCCGTTTATTCATAAGCTCCGGCAAGCAAATGTTTTGAAGGGAACAGCTTCGGCAGAAAGGCCCGGTTTTCACTTTAGGCGTATGTCTACGTTTGAAATAGTCATGCATTTCCGCGACAATTAGCTTCACTTTGTCTTTAATAGCTGCCGTTAGCGGAACTTCAACCCTATGTTTGATCTCGTTGTAAAACAGATAACCTGCGTCGATGTCGCACAGCAGCATTTCCTCCAGACAGAGGGCTTGTGCAGCTAATTGTAAAATGTCTTCATCGCTCGTTTTCGGTTTTCCGCGTTTATATTCAACCGGGTATGCGATGTATCTCCCTTCGGCACCATTAATTTCAACGCCGCCTTCGTTTCTTACAAACTCGACCACATCGCATACGCCCGTTATTTTAAGGTTCTCCGACTTCACAGGCATCGCGCGAACGATAAGTTTGTCGCCGCGCTTCTCCCTCGTAAACGGCTGGTCGGCTTTCCGATGCAGGTATTCTCCCTCAATGGTTTTGACATTTTCTTCCCATTGTTGTTCAATATGTATGAAAGCCCACTGTCTTTTACAAAATTGAAAATGCTGTATGCCGGACAACATTAAATAGTTATCGTCATCGTTATAATCCACTAACAATCTCGACCTTCAATCCTTCCAAGGGCAGAACAGAAAACGAGTAATCTCCAAACGACTTAGGTTCCGGGGCAAGTCTTTCAACGATTAATGACCGGTGTACCTTCGCAGAAGAGTATTGCCCCAGTTTGGAGCTATGCTCCCACCAATACACTGTGTGAACTTCCATGCTTCCTTCCGGTCTGGCGGACGATGCATCGTTTTCGAACAAGGAAACAAGCGCTTTCTTCACCTTTTCGGCGTCTTCGTTCGAAAATCCGGTTTTTTCCGCCAACTGCGTATTGATGCTGCCATAAAAGACGTAAACGCCCGAATCAACGCGATGCTTCATTCCCATCGTATCCGAACCTCTTGACGCACCCGGTTCGGAATTGACGCTTTTCGTAATTTGCATGCTGGTAATATCGATCGGATCAAGGCTTGTTGCAGTATGGATAGATACAGGGCCTCTAATTCCGACAGAGACACCTGCTCCCTTGTCCGCTTTAAATGCAAACACTTGGCCGAAGCTTCGGACATCAAGCCATTCCTGGCAAGCAATTCTGGCAAATTCGTCGCTTGAGACTGTTTTAGACTTCAAAATCTTCTCCAGCTCGGCATTCGCGTCCGCACGCTCTCTTAAACTATTATATGCATCCGATTTGCGGTCATTGGATTGGACAAAGATAGATTCGCCCATATCCTGCAGACGGTTTCTAATCTTCCGTTTAAGCGCGACGTCCGAAATTTCGCCATGACCATCGTAATTTTGACGCGGGCGATTGCCATTCAAAGGGTCCCCGTTCGGATTAGCTTTGGTCACCGATAATACAACTGCAAAATCGATTTTATGATCTAAAATGGCCATATCGATCTCTCCTTCTTAAATAGATGTTTCCGCTGGATCGTTATTTTCTTTCTTCTGATAGAGCTCATGCCGCTGGCTGTAGAAGCCGAGCAAGTACACTTCGGATAACGGCTTGTTCGTAAATTTGTCTGCCGGAATGCGCGAGGCTACTTCGTCAATGATTTTGGATAAATAGATTCCCTTTGTTCCGAGTCGGGCTTGGTACGGCTGCAAGCAATCCTGAATCGTCTTCCACGTTCTTGCCGGATGCCTCGAGAAGGCACTCATATAACGAATGGCGTTAGTGGCCCGGGTTTCGTCAGCGCCTAAGGCGCGTCTTTCCAATACATCGGCAATAGCCAACAAACGGCCGAATAAATAATCGCGGTCATTATTTTCTGTATCTAATGCCACATTGAATCCCTCCCGTCTGTAGTTTAGTTTTTTGTTGATTAAGGCACACGTAATGCTCAGCGTCTTTTCCCATTCCCATCTGTCCATGGCTTCCGGGTTCGACGTACGGTGGAAAGAACTCGATATGATATCTGACGGAATGTTGCGGCCATCGATAATGCACGGCAGCATACGCTCCATCAACCCTTTGACAATCTTGTCACTCGCTCTTGGACCGTATGCGGCAAAAGCGATGTCCCTCGTAGCCGGCGCTCCGTAAAACTGCACAACATCGCCGTTGTCATCCTTACGATAGCGATGCAGCCAGACGCAGGTGGAGTGCCAATCTACCAGTCTGTCCAAGTATAGCTCCTTGTCCATATTCCGGTAATACAGCACCGCCATGCGACCGGTTGTTGCCGAATCCAGAACTAAAATATTGACCTTGTCACCGGACGAACTCGACAGCCGGTTTCGATATCCATCCATCGCCTTGGCGACTTCGCTTGCAAATTCCTTATTCGTAAACGATATTTTCTCCTTAACGGCAGGGATGGGAGCGATCGAATAAAGATCCTCATCGATACTTGGAATATGCTGATCGTCGTTGCTCCATACAAGGAAAACTCGCTGATCGATGATTTTCGCTTGGCGGTTAATGAGCCACTTCAACGCGTTATGCGCTTTCTGGGAAACCTCATAGCTGATGCTTGCCGCTTCATGGCTATGATGGAACCTTCCGCGAAACGTAAACCCGCTCGTATCGTTAGCCGATATTAATTTGGCTTTATCCGCCGCATTTCTGATTTTGTTGGCATGCTTGTCCGTAGCAGGAAGCGTTTTCCCAGTGACGTAGCACAGATCCTCGTCCCCCAACTGACTGCTGTAGAAGCGAATGAAAGAATCGTACATCTCCCGATCCTTCCAGACTTTCGTCAAAATATTACCGGAGGACGAGTAGACGTTGAACCGAACGAACGCGCTCGTTAGCTCGCCGGTCACAACGGAAAATATGGGCGGCCTTGCACCGTACATCTCCTCCGCATGTTTGTCCCATTTGTCGATAAGCCGATGTTCGGTGTCCGCATATAAAATCTTGCAGTCGACTAAATCCTGAATGAGCCTCCCCTTGCTTAAATAACGGTAGATGCTCTTTACCTTGGCGGCAGCATAAGGTGAGTCGGCCCATTGCTCCAGCTGCTTGATGTAATAGGAAAACGGCTCCTCCTTCTTGATGACCCCACCGTAAGCAACATAATCTCCTGCCACATAGCTCAGTTTGTCATGCAGCGGATAAGGAGCAATGACAGCGCCTGCGCGGCTCGCGGAGTTTTCGGTGCACGGGATTATGGTATTCGCGTCGCTTTTGTCGATGACCGACGCCGAATGAAACTCGCCGTCTTCCGTAATCTCCACTTCGATGTGTGCATTTTGCGTTGTATGGGAGACAGGCAGCAGCGTGTATTCCTGATCGTTATGCTTGGTTTCAATTTTGCCGACGAGGTCTACATTAGCTTCATAGGTTTCATACAAATTCAATAACCAGCTCATGGATTCCCCCCCTCTTCCAGTTGTGCGAGCAGTTCATCCGATGTTATGACATTGGTACGGTCGAAATGCTTCGGCACCATGTCCGTAATCAAACGAACTTGTGTACACTGTTCAGGTCTAATAAATTGGATAATGCCGTTCTTCATAACCGGATTCCATAAACGTACTTCCAGTTGGTTCCTGCCCGTTTCATCCGGATAGTTGATGCCATGGATCATGCTGCCCAGATGAATATCGCCATAATTATTGTAGAAGCCGTCTCCTTCGCCAAAGACACAAGGCTCAACATAAGCCTGGCATTCCCTGGCGCCGAGGAAAATGTCCCTGCGACCTCCGGCCTTGAGCGATCTCTTTAAGATGTTATGATGCTTGAATTCGTTGCGGTCATAAGCCATGTCCGGGCGATTCATGTTGAATTCAAAGTAAGCGCGAACCTGATATCGCACATCTCTAAGGTACGTATAATTGGCAAGTGTGTTCCCTCCGCCGTAATCCATCGGACGAATGCCTTTGGATTCCATACGGATAGGATTCATAACGCGCACGGCATCGATATAAAAAATGAGCGTTGGTTTCCAGTAAATAGATTCCACAATCCCTTTAAGAGCTTGGTAGGTCGGAACCTGGTAACTGAGCTTTTCCCCGCCGAGTTTTGTCAACGGATCGGTGAACAGGGCATAGTCGCCGTAGACGACAAACTCTATCGAATTCCGCATAGATTCACCTCCTTTCAGCAAGTTATGACAAAAATTGTATTCCCTATATTTGAATAATATACCATTTCAGGAAGTATGTAAATACAAAATTTTATTTCACATTTATATATTATATGAATTTTTATTTTTGCTCTTGATCATGATAAAATAAAGAGTCGCTATTTCAACATAGCGTGGATTGAAAAATATAGTATATGAAGTGGAATTGGAAACCTATCCGCAAAACAGATAGGTTTCTTTCCCATGTTTAAAACATACCCAATTCAAACGTGCTGTCGTTTTCAAGATCGAGGCCAAATTCCTCGTTATAAGCACTTTCCTTCAAGGCGAGTATTTTCCCGTCGAGCAGGCCTACGAGCCCGTCGTTCTGTATCAACGACTCCCGTTCGTAATGAAACAGGTTGATCGTATATTGCTGAGCCTTCCGCAACATTCGGGAAAGTTCCTCCATAGTTTCGTTTCCATTTAGCTGCGCAATGATATCTCGACCTTCTTCGCCATAAGGGACAATAACGGGGGTTGTCCGATCGTCGATGACGTGAAAGTATTCAGCCGCCGTTCCGTAACTGTTCACGATAAATAAAGGCAAGTTTTCATTCTTGCTATGCTTATAGGCTTGATTATACGAGCTGTGTTTCCTGTCGGACGTTAACAACTCTGTCATGTCCTTCTGTAGTTTCGGGATGAAAAAATTTAGCTTTGTGCCGAACTCCGTATAAAACTCCTTAAAATACTTATCCATTGCGCGAGCAGATAAAATATTACCGCCATGTTGGGATGGATCCCGCTTGAGATCGACGAGGATCTTCTTGGAGATTTTTTTCCCGACTTTAATTTCCGGCAAACGATCCAGATTCTCCTCCGCATAATCAATCACATAAACCTGCCGGATCCCCCGCTCCCCATGACGGTTGCATCTGCCGGCGGCTTGCGCAACGGAATCGAGTCCGGCCAAGGAGCGAATCACACAATCAAAGCTTACATCGACCCCGGCTTCGATCAGTTGGGTGCTGATACATATGACTTTCTCCCTATTCTCGAGGCGTTCCCGAACTTGTTTCAGAATATGGTTCCGATGTGCCGCGCACATCGACGTGCTTAAGTGGTAGATGGGGATATCGCCCCCCTCCAATAGAGCGTATAGCCTTTTAACAACCGTTTTTGTATTCAAAATAACAAGTACACTCTGGACATCTGCGATTTTCTCCGATATAAATTCGGCGAGCTTGTCACTGTCAAACGGCTCGTCCGTTGCTTTGTCTATGATTTCCACCCGTTTAAAGGCTTCAATCACTTGATCCAGATTATGAATGATTTCTGCGTCCGGGTTTATTTCCAGTTTATTCTCGACAAAATCGAGTGCCGGTTGTGTCGCCGTGCAAAGAATGAGACAGGAATGGCCGTACGTCTTCAAAAAATTGAGCGCTTGATTAAATAACGTTACACACGAAACAGGGACTTTCTGTACCTCGTCGAATATGATGACCGACTCGCATAAGTTATGAAGCCTCCGAATATTTCGGCTGCCTTTGGCGTAAAACACATTCAAAAACTGCACCATCGTCGTAAAAATAATCGGGGAATCCCAGTTGTCCTTGGCCAGCTTTAATCTTTGCCGGGTGTTGATAATACCGGCTTGGTCCTCATCATTATCATTCGCATCATCGATGACGTTCGAGTGATGCTCCAGAATATGTTCGTCGTCCATTAAGATTTTGCGAACCTCTTCGGCATTTTGCTCAATAATCGTTGTAAAAGGCACTATATAGATGATGCGCTTCTTGTGATGCAGACGGGCATGCTTGAGCGCATATCTCAAGCTGGCCAACGTCTTGCCGCCGCCCGTCGGAATCGATAACGTATAAATCCCGGACGGCTTTTCCGCAAATTTGTCACATTGTTCGGACATAACGCTCCTGAGCATATTAATCGGCGTATTCGCATCGTCTCGAGAATGAAAGGAGTTGATTTTTTTTAAAAGTTTCCCATAATAAGCCTCGAACAGCTCTTTGCGATTTTGTTCAGGTTCGTCGCTCACATTTTCTTCAAATAGTCTGGTATTCGTTCGATCGGCATCGATTAAAGCGCTAAAAACAAACTTGGCAAGAAACATCAGCTTGCTTTCATAATTCCCGGCAAACGGCTTACTCAAAAAATCGTCCAATTCAGTCAATGCATTTACAACATATCGCTGAAATTCGGTTTCACTGATGACTTTTTCAAAAAAGATCTGCTTTGTAAATTCAAACTCCGGCAATTGCTCCTGCGTTTTCCGAACCCTGTTCAAGTATGGCGATTCCAAATTCGGATTCAGGAAATCGTGAAGATAGGAATGGTGCGATAGGATCGCGTTTCCTACTATTTCGGCCAAAATCCATTCGAGCCTGGAAGGTGCTCCCGTATGATAATGCTCGTATAACAACTTTCCGCCAGCTGTCGAATGGTCTACACTTCCTCTTTTCGGCGGAGAATCGGGATTACTCACCGCTGCTATGATGTACTCTCTAAATTCGTTGGTGTACTTGCCCAGGTCATGAAGCATTCCCGCCAAACCTGCTATATGCTTTACGCCAATCTTATCCCCGTAAAACTCCGCCAACACTCTTACTCCATCCAAATGCTCTTCTACGTTTTGAATCTGTTTGTCCCGTCCCCGTATATGGGCGATGTATTCCATTTTATCCCTCCTGTTCATTTCTCTTGGTTATCTATCATAAATATACAACATCTTATCGCCAACAAGTTGTCAGCAAACGTATGTTCTTGGAATACCGGCAAAATAATAAAAACAGCTATCACATCCACGATCCCCTGCTGACCGTAGACATAATAGCTGTTAAAACAATAGCATCTCTGAAGCATGAATACCTCTCAAAATCATATCGCTGATTCGTGCCGGGGATTGTCGTGATCATCTTAACATTTACTATTGTATTCATTACGCTGGTCGTGAAAATCATCGAGCTTCTTACCAAGAACACAAAGAAATAGACCGCCCCAGCCAACGGTAGCGGTCTATTTCGCTGCATAAACCTATTCTTTGGAGGGATTGAGTCCACTCATTTCAAGCTTGGCCAAAAAATTCGAGATTTCCGCACTGATTTGATCAGGCGCTTCTAAGGGAGAAAGGTGGCCTGTTCGGGAAATGACGCGCAGCTCTGCCTGAGGTATGCGCGGCAGCAGTTCACTGTTCAGTGTTTCCAAGCGATCTACCGGATCAGATTCCCCGGCTAACACCAGCGTAGGGACTTCGATGTGCATCACTTCAGCAGATATATCTTCGAGCATTGCAATTTCAGGCCATGCCGCACGAGCCATAGGTGCACTTTTTTGCATATCTTCGAGCACCATCTCACGTACATTCTCTTCAAGAGGAAGTAAGGCAATATTGCTTAATGCAATTTCCGCACCTTCACGATTATCATAAAAATGAACCATCGCCTTTCTCATTTCTTGAGGCATATCTTGAGGGGTCGGTGGGGATGGCGCAACCAAAATCAATGCCTCCAGTCCGTCAGGCTGACGTGAAGCCAGTAGCTGTGCCGCTTTACCGCCCATTGAATGACCAATGATCACATAGCGTTTCAATCCGAGCTCCCGAATAAGCGCTTGTGCATCATCAGCCAAATCCTTAATGGTGTAAGAAGCGGCCGACTTTTCCGAATCCCCCCATCCGCGCTGGTCATAAGCTATGCAGTGATATTCTTCCTTCAGAACATCAGTAATTTTACCCCAAGTTCGTAATGATCCGCCATAATAATGCAAAAACACAAGAGAGAGGTCTCCTTGTCCGTTCTGTTTAACGTGAAGTTCTACCCCGTTAACACGATATTGCATTTAAACCACTCCTCTATTAGTATTAGTAACAGTTACTGTTACTTTTATAATGTAACGATTCCAATAATTTATGTCAAGTTTTTCCGTCCCTTTTTATTATAAATTTGATTTACTTGTCCAATATCAATACACTAAAAAATATGTTTAACTGCATACACTTGTCATTTTTAAGTAAGGAGGAACTCGCCAATGGCAAATAGAAGCCAACAGTTCTCGGTGGCCGTTCATATTTTATGTTTTCTTGAATTTAATAAAAATGATCGAACCACTTCCGAATTACTTGCGATGAGTGTGAACGCTAATTCGGCGGTTATTAGAAGAATCATGCAAAAGCTTACTAAAGCGGGGCTTATTACATCTACTCTCGGAACAAATGCAGCTATCACCCTTGTCAAGCAGGCAAATCAAATCACGTTATTGGATGTGTATCGAGCAACCTTAGAGAATAATCAAGATTTGTTTATCATTCATCAAGATACAAATCCGACTTGTCCGGTAGGAAGCAAAATACCGCATTTGCTGGATGGAGTTTACTCTAAAGTACAAGCGACTATGGAGAACGAATTATCGAGCATTACGATTGATCAGCTAGTCAAGAGCGGCATAGTCCAGGGAGGCAATCCATGAAGGAGGATTGTGACGGTTTTGAGCTCTCACCCTATTATGTTTCACCCCCAGACGGACACGGCTGCGCGATCCGTGTCCGCCGAACAGGCGATCCTTTCGCTATTATGTCGATTGTCGATATGTAATAATTGAAGGGCAATAGAATAGGCTTGCAAGGGCGGTCGGCTAGTCTCCCGGAAGGGAGGTGATGCCATGGAGGTATTTCAAGCGTTGCAATTAATGTTCCTGTTCGGAATGTTTATTCTGGCGCTGCTTGCCTACCTGAAAAAGAAATAGACCGCCCCGGGCAAAGGTAGCGGTCTATTTTGCTGCTTAACCTACACCAAGCTTACCGCCCTTAAAAGCGGCTATTGCATCGGGAGTCGTGTTCGCTGCACGGCTCCTTTTGCATTGTAAGCATTTCTTGAATCAAGTATACCACAAGGGGCACCAAATTATTAGTCTATTTTATTTATATACGGTCAACTAACACAGCGGTAGCGATTTAGCCGCGAACTTTGGCGGCTTATTGTTGCAATGCCCATGGGAGTTCAAACGTATGACAAGGGAAATGATAGCGGAAGTTCTATCGGACGCCAGGAAGGCAATCGTGAACGCAAATGAAGCCGATAAGAAGGCGTTTTTTCGGTAATTTGAAGTGATCTCGGTCAATGCCGTCGGCAAAAGGAAAACCGGCACGCAGGAGGTTCAGCATGCCGGTTACTACGGACGGAGCTTGTGCCTGGTCAGTCAAAATCGTACCTCTGCTCTTTAAAAGGATCGCCGTACATGTGGTAGCCGTTGCGCTCCCAGAAGCCCGGCTTATCCTTCTCCATAAACTCGACGCCGCGAATCCATTTCGCGCTTTTCCAGAAATACAGGTGCGGCACAACCATGCGGACCGGATACCCGTGCTCCGGCGTAAGCGGTTGGCCGTTGTGCTTGATGCCGAAAAAGGACGTCTCTCGCTGGAAATCCTCCAAGGGCAGATTCGTCGTCCAACCGTGCTCCGCATGCAGCATCACGTACTTGGCCTCCGGCTTCAGCTTTACTCCCTGCAGCACGTCGCTCACGGCGATGCCTTCCCACACGTTGTCCAGCTTCGACCACGTCGTCACGCAGTGAATATCGTTGCGGTATTCGCGATGCGGCAGCGACATGAAGTCGTCGTAGCTAAGAGTTTTCTCCTCCTCCACCAAGCCGAAAATGCGAAAATCCCACTTGCTCATGTCTTTGTAGATCGGAACGCTGCCGTAATGCAGCACCGGAAAGCCGTCCGTCAATGTTTGCCCCGGGGGGACACGGTCGTTCGTGACGGAGGAAGCAGTGTTTTGCCTGCCGAAGATCATGCACAATCACTCCTTGCCTATATAAAATTTACTTTTATTATACCCCGCTTCAAAGCCTGATGCGAAAATTTCCAAACCCGCTTGACAATTAAAGCGCTCTTCCAGACAACGGCTCTTCAAACGAAGGAACGCTTATGATAGAATAGGACTGTTAACCTAAACCTACTACCTGCTACGCCATCTGGGGGAAAACATAATGTCGAAGTCGAATCGAATATTTTTGCTTCTGTCCGTTTGCCTGTTTGCGCTGCTGATAGGGCTCGCCGTTTATAAGGAATCGTCTTATTTCCTGTACGCGGCCAGCGCCATCCCGCTGCTGATCGTACCTTTTTTGCCAGATATCAAAACGAATCAATATATCAAAAAAGGAAACTCCCAGCCGGACGTCTGGTTGGCCCGAACGGCCGACGAAAGCGGACCGGACCGCATCGTTATCGGGTTTGAGCCCGGATTTATCGCCTGGAACAAACGCCGCCTGTATTTTTGCACGGACGACATTCCAGCGGAGAGCGGCTCCGCCAAAGCGCCTTCCCGCGACATTACCGCTTCGCTGTCCGTGCTGAAGTTCGATCTGGTGCCGCATCCGAAAAAAGCGGGCTGGGTCGGCATCGAGCTGGCAAACCTTGCCCAGCGGACGCAGGGCATGTCGTACACGGTCGATGATATTAACCGCCTGATCCTCAGCGCGGAGGATGTCGAGGAAATCGCCAAGCTCCCGGGCGTCACTACCGCCGCTTCGGCGCAGAGCCAAAACCGCGGCGTTCAAGCCTGAGCCGGCGCGCGGCATTATAATCATCATATGCAAAAAAGAGAGCCCGTTTACAGGGGCTCTCCGCATACATAGCGGACGATCGTTCGTACCATGGCACCGGTGCCCCCTTTGGGCTCGGTGCCTTTTTCGTCCCACAGCCAGGCCGTGCCGCCGGTGTCCAGATGAATCCATGGCGTATCCCCGGCGAAAAAGCCGATAAATAGCCCGCCGGTAATGCTGCCGGCATGGCGGTGCGAGGTCGCGTTGCGGATATCAGCGACATCGCTTTTCAGCATCTCGTGGTATTCCGGGTAGTTCGGGAACGGCCATACTTTCTCGCCGGCCGACTTCGCCGCCGAGAGCAGCTCGCCGAGGAAGGCGTCGTCGTTCGAGACGGCGCCGGTCGCCACATCGGCGAGCGCCACCAGCACCGCGCCGGTCAGCGTCGCGACGTCGATCAGCTTCGTCGCGCCGAGCCGCTTCGCGTACGTGATGCCGTCGGCCAGCACGATGCGGCCTTCGGCGTCGGTGTTGGTCACCTCGATCGTATGTCCGCTCAGCGAGGTGATCACGTCGCCCGGCTTCAGCGCACGGCCGGAAGGCATGTTTTCGGCGGCGGGGATGACCAGGACGAGATTGACGGGAACCCGCAGCGTGCAGACGGCGTGCAGCACGCCGAGTACGACGGCGGCTCCGCCCATGTCGCTGATCATCTCCTCCATCCCTTCCGGCTTCTTCAGCGAAATGCCGCCGGTATCGAAGGTGATGCCCTTGCCGACGAGGCCGATGACGTCGGCACCGGGCCTTCCGGCTGCGCCGTCATAGCGCAGCGCGATCATCCGCGGCGGGTTGTCGCTGCCCCCGCCGACAGCCGCGAGTCCGCCCATCCCTTGGGCGGCGAGCTCGCGCTCATCCAGCACGGTGCACGCAAGCCCGTGCTGCTTCGCCAGCGCGCGCGCCTCCTCGGCGAGTCCCTCCGGCGTCAGCCGGTTGCCGGGGAGGTTGGTCAGGTCGCGCGCATAGTTTACGCCCTCCGCCACCGCCAGCGCGAGGCGGAGGCCATCTTCGGCGCCGCGGCGGGCCTCCGCCTCGCCCGGCGGCACGAGCAGCGCGACCTCGCGAAGCTCGGTCGCTTCTTCCGGCGCCCGGCGGAATACCGGCATCCGGTATCCGCCGAGCAGCAGCCCCTCCGCGACCGCCTGCGTGCGGTCGCGCCAATCGTTCGCGCCGCCGCCTTCCAGGCGGACGGCGGCGCGGCCAAGCTGCCGCGCGAGCAGCGCGCGCGCGGCATACACCGACGCCGCGCGCAATGCGCCTGGCGTCGCGGCCTCCCCGAGCCCGGTGCACAGCACGTACCGGCTCGGGACAAGCCCGAAGGCCGGCAGCAGCTCCGTCTGCCCCGCCTTCGCGGCAAACAGCCCTCGCTCCTTCAGGCTCAGGAGCTCGTCCGCCAGCGGCTGCGGCAGCTGCGCGGCCGCGGCTTCCACCTGCCCTTCGGCGATATACACGATATGCGCATCGACCACCGGTATCGATTCGTTTTCCGTAACGACAAAAGCGGTGCTGCTCTTTCTAACAGGCATGAAGAGTGATCCTCCGCTATAACATGAATATTTCAATCCGTTAACGGTTAACCGCCTTAAACGGCTTTGCTTCCTTGAAATAGCCGGCCGACTCCCGGATAACCGTCGCCATCGGCAGATGGTACGGGCATTGCTGCTCGCAAAGCGGCTTCTCCCGGCACGGTTCGTAATCGGCGCACGACAATATGTTGTCCTTCTGCCGCTCGTAAAATCCGGTCCCTTTCGGCAGCAGCCCGAAATGCTCGCGGATTTTACTCGAGATCATAATGTCCGGAATGCGGATCTCGATCGGGCAGGAGCAGTAGTTGCAGCGGCGGCAATTGTGCTCTCCGAGCTGTCTGGCGAGCTGCTCGAGTTCGGTGCGTTCCTCGTCCCCGACTTCCCGCTCCATCGCCGCGATGTTTTCCTTGACTTCGTCCACGCTGACCATACCGGAAATGATCACGTGCACGTCCTGACTGTACGGATAGCGAATCGCCTTGTCGACGGGCTGAATAAACCCGCCGGAGAGCGGCTTCATCGCCACTCGTCCCATATTTTGCCGCACGAGCTCGGGAATAAGTTCATCCAGTGCAAACGGCTGCGCCAAATTCAAGTGAAACAGCACCTGATCGAATTTACCCGACTGCACCCATTTGGCAAGCAGCTCCGGGCGATGGCCGGTAATGCCGATATGGCGCACTTTTCCCGCCTTCTTCGCCTCCAGCGCCGCCTCGTAAGCGCCTCCTTCATCCATCGCCTGCTTATATTCATTGACATAGTTCACATAGTGAATTTGCAGCAAATCGACATAGTCGGTCTTCATCCGCTGCAGGCTGCGTTCGATTTCTTCCTTCGCGCTCTTATAATCCCGCTTGTTCGTTTTCGTCGCCAAAAAATACTCCGAACGCCGGTGAGAAATCGTTTCCCCGATGATCTCTTCGCTGTTGCGGTATCCTGCCGCGGTATCGATGTAGTTGATTCCATGGTCAAGCGCATAGTTGAGCGCGTCGCGAGCCTGCTCCAGCGGAACTCCCGGCAAATTCATCGCCCCGAACCCGAGAGACGACACCTTGTATCCAATCTTCCCAAACTCTCTGTACCGCATAACCTGCTCCTCCTCACCCAAGTCCGTACAGCAACAAAGTTCATCATAAGGTGACGTGAACCTTTGAAGCCAATACCGTTAAAGCAGCAAACGCTTCATCATTAAACACGGATGAACTTCTTGAATTGCTTCGATCCAAGCGTTTGGTATTACTTTTGGGGGAGCCCCCATTTAAAAAAGGCGTGAATGCATGGGCTTCAGTCTCCCGCGGCCCGAACGAATTCCCACCTTTTCATATACGTGATTTAACGCTATAACGCTTTCCTCCATTATAAGACATCTGTCCTAATAAGTCATCCATCTGCGAAAAAGAAAAAAGCACCGGACTTAGAAAGCCCGATGCCTGATCGTTACTGGTACGAGTAGCCGCCGACTTGCGGCTGTGCCAGCTTCTCCGCTGCCTGGAACTGCTGCAGCGCCTGCATCACCTGCTGCTGAATTTGCTGCAGCTGGCGCTGCTGCGCGTCCATTTGCACCTGAATCTGGTTTTGCGCGTTTTGCAGCTGCTGCACGGCTTGCTGCAGCGTTTGGCTCGCCTGCATCATCTGCTGCGAGAAGTTGCTCAGTCCCGACCGTGCGATCGCCTGCTGCGCCTGAATGACCTGCTGCACGGCCTGAGCCGCCTGCTGCAGCGGTTGGGCGGATTGCGGCATCACCTGCTGCCCCGCTTGCTGTCCGTAGTTCATCATCCGTGAAACACCTCCGCATGTTTGAAAATAATGGATCCGCTTTTAACATGCGGGGAATTCTGCGGTTTTATGCATCCGGATGAGGGAGATGAATGATAAAGGTTGTGCCCTGCTGAACCCGGCTGTCTACTTGAATCGTACCGCCATGGTTTTTGACGATGCGGTAGCATACCGCAAGACCGAGGCCTGTCCCTTCCGACTTCGTGCTGACAAACGGATCGAACAGCCGCGCCTGCACAGCCGGATCGATGCCCCGCCCGTTGTCTGCGATGGCGATGAACACCTGGCCGTCCTTCAGCCCGGCGGTAATGCGAATGCGGCCGTGTTCGGCCGAATCGGGCCGCTTCAGTTCCTCCACCGCATTTTTCACGATGTTGAGCAGCACCTGCTTGATCTGCTTCACATCCACGGCAATCATGATGCCGGGATCGATTGGCGACCTTTCGATGACGCAGCCGTTCAGCAGCGCCTCGCTCTCGTAAAGCAGGGAAATTTCCCGGACGAGCGAGGCGACCTGCACTTTTTCCTTGATCGGCGCCGTCGGCTTGGAGGAGCTCAGGAACTCGTAGATGATATCGTTAGCCCTGTCGATCTCCTGTAAAATAATCCGCGCATACTCCTCTTTGCCGAGCGCCGCGAGGTCCGGACGGAGCAGCTGAATGAAACCGCGTATCGATGTCAGCGGGTTGCGGATTTCATGCGCGATGGAAGCGGAAATTTTGCCGAGCATGGCCAGCTTGTCGTTCTGATAGGCAGACTGCTCGATCCGGCGGAATTCGGTCACATCCTTGACGCTGATCAGCATGTCCCCGTCAAATTCCTCTCCGTACATCGCCGTAACGAGCAAATGGCGTCCTTTTTCGTCGATAATCTCCTTAAAAGGCGCCCGCAGTTTATACATCTCGTGATATATTCGCAAAAAGAGCCGTTTTATGCCGATCGTCAGCAGGCGGTTTTTGAGCAGTCCGCGCATATCCTGACCGAGCAGCGTTTTACGCGGAGCCCCGACGATTTGGCTGAATTTGATATTGGCAAAGGAGATGTAGCCGTCCCGGTCGAACATGGCGATGCCGCTGTCCATATATTGAAGAACGTTTTCATATTTGTTTTTGACGTTTTGAAAGGAGATCTGTGACGATAGCAGCATTTCGCGCAGCTCATTCAGCAAGGCGTCGCTTGGCGGAGGCACATCGCTCTGTTGACGACAAGACACCATCAGCTCAATGAGAAACACGAACGATCGATGGTAATAGGTGAGTGCGTCCGTCGACTCGACGTTGGCTATCAGTACCCGCATGCAATCCTCATGCAATGCCGTTAATTGCTCCGGAAGCATATTTGTTGAATATGGCAGCAGCGTGGAAATGTACGATGCACAGCTTTCACTACCGCTTTGCACATAATCCGTTAACGCACGAACGTAGCGTTTTTTAAAATCCGACATGCACGAACTCCTCCCCATTTACGGAGCCCCAACTGTAACAGTCCGATCTCTAAGTAAAGAATAGTCAATAAAAACGGAAATGTAAATAATAGGTCCCCCCTGAATCATCCGTTCAATTATTATTTATTATCCCCCCCTCACAAAATATGGATGGACTTACAGTACCAAGTATATTCGACAACAACAAAAAAACTCCTTGTCGAAAAGGAGTTTTTCCCGTACAAGAAATCGAAATTAGTTCCGTTTGGCGTTATCGTCTTTTTTGGAGTCGGACTTGTCGTCTTTCTTGGAATCGTCTTTCTTCGAATCGTTTTTGTTCGAGTCATTCTTTTTCTTATCGTCATCGTTAGCGCCGGTATCCGACTTCTTGTCCGGCTTTTTATCGTCCTGCAGGTCGGTCTGCTTCTTGGAATCTTCCTTTTTGGAGTCGTCTTTCTTGGAATCATCCTTTGTGCTGTCGTCTTTTTTGGAATCGTTCTTCTTGGAATCCTCCTCCTTTGAAGGATCATCCTTTTTTGGAGGATCATCCTTCTTGGGGTCGTTTTTTTTCGAATCATCTTTTTTGGGATCTTCTTTTTTGGAATCTTCCTTTTTGGAGTCGTCTTTCTTCGAATCGTCTTTACGCGGGTCTTCCCGCTTCGGATCATTCTTGCTCGAATCATCCTTCTGCGGGTCGTCCTTTTTCTTATCGTCTTTTTTGTCGTCTTTCTTATCGTCCTTCTTGTCGTCTTTTTCGTCGTCTTTTTTGCTGTCCTGCTGCTTGCCGGCGTTTCCGTTTTTGGAATTCGCCGGATTGGCCGCCTTGCTGCCGTTTTGCGGATTCGAAGTGGCTCCCGGTTTGGACGAAGAATTGTTCGAAGATGAGCTGCCCGGGGATCCCGTTTTTCCGTTATTGGTATTGCCGCTTCCCGTTCCGGTTTTTTTCGGGTCGTTTTTGTTGTTTTTCTCCCGTTCCTTTTTAATCTCCTCTACCTTTTTGTCAAGCTGTCCGGTCTTTTCTTCCTCGAGCAGCTGCTTCATGGCCGTTTTGGTCGGCGGCGTCTCGGGGATGACTTTGTCCACGCCGTTATCTTTGGCGATTTGACGCACCGACTCTTTTTTCACATCGTCAATCGTCACGGGAACCCCATTGTTTTTCGCGTTCAAGTATACGGCATACTTGCCCATCGACAGCTCGTTTTTGCTTGCGGTTTCGCGAATTTCCTGGGGCGCGGCAAAAGCGGTAACCTGATAGTTGCTTGCCTTATCGGGATGTGTCGTTTGAATATGACTTACGACTTTTTGCTTCAGCTTTTGGGCAATTTCCTCGTCGCTCACCTTGGCGCTTTCGTTCACAAGGGTGCTCGCGATGACAATTTCCCCTTCGCCTATGGCCAGTGCTTTCTCCTCCGCTTTGTCGAGCAGCTTTTCCGTAACGTCTTCAACCGGCTTGCCTTTGTAATCGACCGACTGAATAAGCTGCTGCCCATCCGCGTTGAGGCCCCTCAGTTCAATGACGTTCTCGAGCTGGTCGAGGCCCATCTCCACGCTGGGGTTGATATCCATCGATACATAAGCGACAACCTCGGGGGTGCCTATCTTGCCGGCGAAGCTGCCGAACAAGACGAGGCAGAACACAACCGCTGCCGCCAGCGCCGACTTACCGGCTACCGACGGGCTTTTCCAATTGATGCGGGTATCGGCAAAAACAATTTCTTCGCCTACTTGGCATTGCCTATTTTTACGGGCAAGCCTCTCAAAACGTCCGTCCGCGGTCATCACGATGATGTCTTTATCATTTAATTCCATCACGATGCCTTTATTCAAGGTTGTCCCCCCTTTCCGTCGTTGCCGCGGCTTGATCCTCGGACTGATCCAATTGCAAATAATCCCTGAGATACGGATAAGGGCCGTTTTGAATCAATGCGACAGCGATAATAAATTTTCGGTTCCTTTCTAACGTTTTTCGAGAAAAATCGACCTTCTCCAGCAGCTCTTTGATCGGCAGCATCCGTTTGGACAACATCAGCCTCATCAGGCCGGTGTCTTCCGCGAGCAATTTGCCGATGCCGCATAACGCCTTGCGCGAATCCACATGCTTGGGAGATGCATCCACAAGGTCGCCAAACGAAATGCCGAAATCCGACAGGCAGCGGTTCAAATCGATGATTTCGCTGCGCCTTTCTTCCATACCTTTTTGTTTTTCGTATTCCTCGATCGCCTGGTGGATTTCAACCGGGTTGATGACGTTGTCTTCCTCGTCCTCCACCTCGAACGTGCTGTACGGAATTTGCTGGTTGTGCCGTTGCTCCTTGCGCACATAATCGATCAGGCGGCGCCGGATCACCTGCTCGGAAAACCCGAGAAAGGAGCGCCCCGCCTGCGGCGAAAACTGATTGATCGCTTCGTTGAATGCGCCGAGCGCGACGCTGAATTCGTCATCCCGTGCGGGATCGATGTATCTTTTGCAAAAGCGGCTGGTCACTTTAGCAACAAAAGGCTGGTAATCAGTGATGAACTGATTACGCAGACGCGTATCACCCTCTTGAATCCGAATCACTTGCTGTTCCGGTGTTTGCGAATCCGTTGTTTCAGGGCGGTCTGACTGGCGTTTACCTAAAAATTTTTTAAACAGAACCAGTAGCAACCGTTCCACCTCACACTATAGGAATTTCGGGCCCGAGGCACCGTTTTCGGGGGTCGACATACGTCGCCCGTGTCTATTATATCAGCAATCTGCAGATAAGCCCATTTTTGAGAGACTTGACCGAATTATGTAATCTTCTGCATGAAACCATAACCGTAGCATAACATGGAATTCAGGCTGCGGTTAAGGGAAGATAATGGAAGCGCGGGAGCCCCCCTAAATCCCCCCACCGGGGGGACCCCAGGCGCTCGGGCGCCCTGGACCCGCCTGTAGAGCGCGACTGCTCGCGGCTCTCTCCCCTAAATCCCCCTACCGGGGGGACCCCAGGCGCTCGGGCGCCCTGGACCCGCCTGTAACATGTTACTGCTCACTTCTAGTTCGCGTTTGCCCGCCATGGATTTTTTAGCTTCGCCCAAAAAATCTTATGCCGGGCACGCTTTACGTTAGGTGCGATGCCGAGGGAGTTTATATGTGCCTCGTACACGCGTTTGTCTGCCATGGTTTGCTGACGCTAACCTGATGACGGACACGCTCCTCTTTTGGTGCGGTGCCGGGGGACCCTCTACGTGCCTCGTATGACGTTTTCTTGCCGTATTCGGACCCTGAATCCGCTATTTTGCAGAGATGAGGCAATTTGAGCAGGTTCGTGGACACAGATGACGTTATCTCCAAAAAAGAGGCGCGTTTTAGTCGATAATTTGTTAATAAGAGATCTGGTGTCCGGCAAAAACGGAATTAACTTCGTATGGTCAATATAACGGA
Source organism: Paenibacillus hamazuiensis (assembly GCF_023276405.1). Lineage (NCBI taxonomy): Bacteria > Bacillati > Bacillota > Bacilli > Caryophanales > Paenibacillaceae > Paenibacillus > Paenibacillus hamazuiensis. Next base: position 7,667,931 of record NZ_JALRMO010000001.1, on the reverse strand, counting down.
TTTGAGGTCCGGAGGGAGAAGCGCAGAGCACCGGCCGCTGACCTGACAACATTTCAGGGAAGCCGCTGCTGGGCGATGCCCGGGAGTCTCCACGCGTCTCATGCACGCGCCTCTCCGTCATGGTTTGCTGGCGCAAACACAATGGCCGACACGCTCCACTTTGGCACGTTTCCAGGCAGCCTATTCCCCACACCGCAAAAAAACGCCTCTGAATGTCAGAGACGTTTTAAACTTGTATAAGGTTACGCTTTGTTCGAAGCTTTTTTCGCATTCAGCTTGCTCTTCCGCTGGCTGAGCAGCTTCAGCCGCTTCTTGAGCTGCTCTTCCCACTCCGCATCGCCCAAGTCTTTGGCCACCATCAGCAAATCGAGCGCCATGTCGATCTGGCTTTTGACGATGTCCATCGGCTCTTCGTTTTCGTGGTTGACGCAGTTTTCATAAAGCTCCGCTCCGTTTTTGGTATCGACGTATTCCTGAAAGTCCACTTCCGGGGCGCCGTCCCCATGAGCGTACTCGGCCAAAATTTCATATTCGTTCTCCACCAAATAATGCACTTGAACACGGTGGCACACCGGGCAGAACAATATCGGCACATTATGGATTTGGGTACGAATATGTTTGAGCGTCCCTTTTGTTCCAATCATGCTGGCACCGCAGCAAAAACTCATGGTTAATCCCCCCTAAAAAAAGCTTGCGATGAAAGAAAAGCCGGCTTCGGCAGGGCCCCTGGCTTTTCCAACATTATCGGCAAATTACGGCTGCATTGTTAGCGTTATCTAAACATATTCGCCCACAGCGGCCGGATTTCCTCTTTTGCGGGCATACCCGGAATAAAATTGCCTCAAAGCGCAAAACCTGAAACAGTTAAAGAGAAGCCGCCGCGCTAACTCCTATTAAACGAAACGACCCCCTTCAAAGGTTGCAGGAACTTTCAGGAAACAGGAGGGAACGGATGAATACGATACCGACCGCCGGCTACGAAGTGCCGGACCGCTACAACCGGGACCTGCTTCATCTTATGGTGAGAGACGCTCATACGCTGTACGCGTACTGGGAGGTAAGCGATCGCAAGCGGTGGCTCTGCTCGCAGCATTTCGAGTGCGACTGGCACGTGCTGCCGAAAATACTTCGCGTCTACGACGTCACCTGCATTTATTTTAACGGCCATAACGCCAACTCCAGCTTCGATATCCGTACGACGCCGGAAGCGAACAATTGGTATATTCCGAATGTCCATGCGAACGCTACATATATGGCCGATCTCGGTACGTATACAATTCACGGCCAGTTTGTTCCTCTGATGAGATCGAACGCCGCCGCGACGCCGCGGGACGCTAAAGCGGCTTGGGGCGAACCCGTTGTCGGGGCGGTGGAGGAAGTTCTGGAAGGCAAGGCGAACGGCCGAATAGAACCGCATTTTTTCGAAAATTTCAATGCCTACGGCAATTGTACACGGTGAGGTGTGACCCGATGATCAATAAAATCAAGCAAAAACCGGAGCTGAAAGGTTATTTGGCGCTGGTGCTCCACGCCCATCTTCCGTACATACGCCATTTCGACCGCGACGATTATATGGAGGAGCGGTGGTTTTACGAGGCGATGACCGAGACGTATTTGCCGCTCATCGAAGCCTTCGACCGGTTGATCGACGATAAAGTCGACTTTCGCATCACCATTTCCATGACGCCGACGCTGCTGGCCTTATGCACGGATCCGCTGATGCAGGAGCGCTACATGAACCACCTGCACAAGCTGATCGAGCTGGCGGATAAGGAGACGGTACGCCTGGCTAAAGACAAGCAGCTGCTCCCCTTGGCCCGGATGTATGCGGAACGGTTTCGCAAGCTGCAGCAAATTTTCATGGGCTGCGGCCGCAATATCGTGAACAAATTCCGTTATTACCAGGAACAAGGATTTGTCGAAATCCTTACGTCCGCGGCTACCCACGGCTTTCTGCCGCTGATGAAAACGGAGGAGGCGATCCGTGCCCAGATCGCTGCCGCGGTGGACGATTATGTGAGACATTTTGGCAGAAAGCCCAAAGGAATTTGGCTGCCGGAGTGCGGTTATACTTTAGGGGTCGATCGCATCCTGAAGCAGTTGGGGATCGATTTTTTCATCGCCGATACGACGGCTGTAACTTACGCCACTCCATATCCGAACCGCGAGCTATATGCCCCGCTCATGACCCCGTACGGAGTGAGTGCGTTTCCGCGCGATCCCGAATCGTCGCGTCAAGTTTGGAGCTCGCAGGACGGCTACCCGGGCGATTTCAACTACCGGGAATATTACCGGGATATCGGCTGGGATCTGGGCTGGAACGACCTGAAGGAGTGGGAACACATCCGGCCGTACGTGCTGCCGACGCATGAGCGCGTCAATACCGGGATCAAATATTACCGCATCACCGGAAAAGGCTCGCATCGCGAGCCGTACAACCCGGAGTGGGCCCGGGAAAAAGCCGCCGAGCATGCCGGCAACTTCATGTGGGGCCGGGAAAAGCAAGCGGAGCATTGGCAGCGTCACCTCGATCGCCGCCCGATCATCGTATCCCCGTACGACGCCGAGCTGTTCGGTCATTGGTGGTACGAAGGGCCGATTTTTATCGAGATGCTGTGCCGCAAAATCTTTTTCGACCAGGATCAGATCAAGATGATTACGCCTTCGGAATATTTGAAGGAATATCCCGTGGCCGATACAGGAATGTTGAACGAATCGAGCTGGGGGCGGAATTCCTCCGCGGAGGTGTGGCTGCAGGGCAACAACGACTGGATTTACCGCCATCTGCACGAAGCGGAAAAACGCATGATCCGCCTTGCCACGGATAACGAGCATCTCGAAAGCACCGCGCACATGTCGGCCGCGCAGCTAAAACGCGCCTTGAATCAGGCGGCCCGCGAGCTGATGCTCGCGCAAAGCAGCGACTGGGCGTTCATTATGGACTCGCAAACGGTCGTCGATTACGCGTGTCGGCGCACGAAGGACCATCTCGGCTGTTTTCGCCGGCTGTGCGACATGATCGAAGCCCGGCAGATCGACGAACCGTTTCTTTCCGAGCTCGAGGAGAAAGACAACCTGCTGCCCGACATCGACTACCGGCATTATGTTTCGATTTACCGCCGATCGCCGGTCGCCATTATTCCCGATGTCGCCCAATTCGAGCAAATCTTAAAAGACACTCGGGACAAGCCGAACCTGTTCATGCTCGCCTGGGAGTACCCGCCTAAATACATAGGAGGTTTGTCGCGCGCCGTTGCGGCGCTTTCGGAGGCTTTGGCCGCCCAAGGAGAGATCGTACATGTCATCACAAGTTCCCATTACGGCGCGCCTTACTTCGAGAAGCTGAACGGCGTTTACGTGCACAGGCTCCCGGTGTTGACTTCGGGGGATACGGATTTTTTCCATTGGACGTTCGAGATGAATCTGGCGATGGTCGACCATTTGCTCGCGTGGAAGGAAGGCGGAGGCCGGATCGATCTGCTGCACGCCCACGACTGGATGGTTTATCACGCGGCGCGCGAAATCAAGCTGAGCTTCGGCATTCCGCTCGTCTGCACGATTCACGCCACCGAGTGGGGGCGCAATCAAGGCAATCTGTACACCGATCTGCAAAAAAAGATCCATCACCTCGAATGGCGTCTCACCTACGATTCGGAAAAAGTGTTCGTCTGCAGCGAGTATATGCGAAACGAAGTACAGACGATTTTTCAGCTGCCACCGGATAAGGTGCACGTATTTCCGAACGCCATCGACCTTGCTTTGCCGCCAGGGCAATTCAGCCCCTCCTCGCGCCGGGACTGGGCGGCCGATAACGAGAAGATCGTGTTTTATGTCGGGCGGCTGGTCTATGAAAAAGGCGTGCAGGTGCTCATCGACGCGATGCCGTTCATACTATCGCAGGTGCCGGGCACCAGGCTCATTATCGCCGGTTCCGGACCGATGGAGCAGGAGCTGCGGGCGAAAGCGTATCATCTCGGAGATCGGGTGACATTCGCCGGATTTATCGTCGATGCGACGAAACGGCGGTTGTTCGAAGCGGCCGATGTGTGCGTATTCCCGAGCCTGTACGAGCCGTTCGGCATCGTGGCGCTGGAGGCGATGAAGCACCGCAGGCCGGTCGTCGTTACGGATACTGGGGGTCTCGCCGACATCGTGCAGCATGGCGTCGACGGCTACAAAGCGCTGCCCGGCCATGCACAGTCGCTGGCCTGGCACGTCAGCGATATTTTGCTGCAGCCGCAGCTCGGCTCCCGTTTTGCGGACGCCGCTTACCGCAAGCTGCAGGAGCATTACGACGGGCAGCGCATTGCGAAGAACATGAAAGTCGTCTATGACCGGTTAACCTACGCCCAGCCGTCGCTGACGATTGCGTACTGACCGTCATGCCGCCTTGCGTGGGCGACTGAGCTCTAGGATAGGAGTTGATCCGATGAAAGCAGTCATCATGGCGGGAGGCAAAGGGACCCGGCTTCGCCCCTTGACCTGCCATATCCCCAAGCCGATGGTCCCTCTGCTGAGCAAGCCGTGCATGGAATACATCATCGAGCTGCTGCGCGATCACGGCATTACGGACATTGCCGTCACCGTGCAATATTTGCCGGATGTCATCCGCGATTATTTTGGGGACGGGCGGGAGTTCGGCGTAAACCTGCATTATTTCGAAGAGACGGCTCCGCTCGGCACGGCGGGAAGCGTGAAAAATGCGGAGCCTTTTCTGGACGAACGGTTTATCGTCATCAGCGGCGATGCGCTGACCGATTTCGACCTGACGCAAGCGACCCGGTTTCACGAACAGAACGGAGCGCTCTCTACGCTCGTTTTGACCAAGGTCAGCCACCCGCTCGAATACGGTGTCGTCATGACCGGGCCGGACGGTAAAGTCATACGTTTCCTGGAAAAGCCGAGCTGGGGAGAAGTATTCAGCGATACGGTCAATACCGGCATTTACATTTTGGAGCCGGAGGTGCTTGGGCGGATGGAGCCGGGCGTCGAATGCGACTTCAGCAACCAGCTGTTTCCGGAGCTGCTGAAGGACGGGCTTCCGATGTACGGATACGTCAGCTCCGGCTACTGGTCCGATATCGGCAGCCTGGAGCAGTACCGGCAGACGCAATTCGACATGCTCGACCGTAAGGTGAACGTGCGCATACGCGGACGGGAAATCCGGCCCGGCATTTATGTCGGGGACAACGTCGCACACGCGCCTTCCGTCCGCTGGCACGGGCCGGCATTTATCGGGGACGGCAGCGTCCTCGGGGACGGCGTCGAGGTCGGCGAATATTGCATCGTCGGCAAAAACAATCAATTGCGCAAAGGCAGCTCCATCCACCGCACTATTTTATGGGATCATAATCATATCGCCGAACATAATGAGCTGCGCGGCGCAACGCTCGCCAGCCAAATTACGTCCAAGGAACACGCCGAGTACGCGGACGGCTCGGTCGTCGGCAGCCACTGCGTCGTCGGCCGGAAATCGTCCATCCGCCCCGGAGTCAAAGTGTGGCCGAAAAAGCGGATCCGCGAAAACAGCCGCCTTACCTCCTCTTTGATCTGGGGAGAGCATTCCGCAAAATCGCTGTTCAAGTCGGACGGCGTCACCGGTGCGCCCAATGTCGACATCACGCCGGAGTTCGCCGCCCGCTTCGCCGCCGCATATGGCGCGACGCTCGCGCCGGGAAAGGCGCTGACGGTCAGCAGCTCGCATCAGGAGTTCGCGAAGACGCTGAGGCGCACCGTCGCGGCCAGCTTGCAATCGGCAGGCACGCACGTGATCGATCTTGGCGAAACGCTCCCTCCCGTAGCACGTTTCGGGGTGCGGCAATTGTCGGCTGCCGGCGGCATACACATTCAGCTTGATGCGAATGCCGGGTTATGTACTATCGAATGCTACGACGGGGCCGGTTTACCCATCAGCAAGGCGGCCGAACGCAAGGCGGAAAACAGCTTCTGGCAGGAGGATTACGGCCGCGCGCCTTGGGACCGTCTTGGCACCTATCACACGGACGATTCGATCGCCGAGCTGTACTTGAAAAGCGTCCTCGCGGAAACGGCCTTGGAAGAAGGAGACGCATCTGCAGGCCGTTACCGGCTCGTCATTGCCGCCGCGCCGCCCGTATTTTCGCTGCTTGGTCCGCTGCTGGAACATATGGGCTGCGAGCTGCTGTATTTGTCCGGCATCCTGCACAAATCGGCGCTGTCCGACTATGTAGCCGCGCATCGGGCGGACCTCGGCCTCTGGATCGACGCAAGCGGCCGCCACCTCGCTCTCGTCACGCCGGAAGGCGAGCCGCTGGAAGGAGATCGCCTGCGGATCGTACAATATTTGGCGCTGTTCCACCGCTATCCGGGTGCCGCGATCGGCCTTCCCGTAAGCGCGCCTCAGCTGCTCGAAAGCTTCGCCGAAGGGCTCGGCTGCCGCACCTCGCGCACGAAGGAAACGGCCCGGGCGGTCATGGAGGCGTCGCCCGAGCTGCCTTTTCACCCCGCATACGACGCGCTGTTCGCCACCGCCCTGATCGTGCAAAACATGCGGCGCAGCGGCTTGACAGTCAGCGAGCTGCTGAACATGATCCCGAGCTTCCATCTGCAAAGGGAGCATGTCGACTGCCCTTGGGACGCCAAAGGGCAGGTGATGCGGCAATTGATGGAGCAAGCGAAGGATGCCGAAGTCGATCTCGTCGACGGCATCAAGTTTTATCATGACGGCGGATGGGTGCTGCTCCTCCCGGATTCGGACGAGCCGGTGTTTCAGGTGATCGCCCACGCCGACCGGCCGGAAATCGCAGAAGTGCTGGTACGGCGGTACCGCGAGCAGATTCTAAGTCATCTTTAGCCCGCATAAGATGTAAACACTAAGGAAAATTCGCAACCTGATCTCAGCCCGCCTGCGAAGAGCCTCTTGCATCCTCTTTCGGCCCTGCGCCGGCGGGCTCATCTTGGTGCTGCGGATTTTCCCATCTTTAGCGACTGGAGATGACTGCATGAATTTCATTCCGATCGGTTCGAAGCAAATCGCTTATGTCCGGTACGACGACCAGGCGGCCCAGATGGAGGTGCGGTATCATACCGGAAGAATCGTCACCTATTGCGGAATCCGCGCGGAGGAATACCAATCGTTATTAACCGCATACAATCCGTACGACGTCATCGTCAAGCTGACCGTATCGAAGCGGCCTCAGCCCGCCGCAGCCGTACAAAGTCAACAAATAGCCGGTCTCGCGGTCTCCGCCGAACAGCCGGAGGCGTAACCTTTTCTCCATCTGCTTAAAAATTTAACCGTTAATCATTCGAAAAGGCTTCGATCAGAAGCTTTTCTTCTTTTTCATTGTATAATCGGCCGAAAAGCGGCAATAGTACTGGAATATGGGCTTACTGAAGGCAAGGGGATTGCGAAAACTGATTGAAACATGTACGCTAGGGGATATAGCACTTACCGCAGCAATGTAACCATCCCTATCATATGCTTGACGCACTTATCGCAGCAGCTATCCTCCTCATCTGCATTCCAATTTATACATACACCAGCCATACTGCCAAACCGAAGAGAAGGAGTGAATGGATTGCCAAGGCATCTCGTCATAGGAAACGGCAAATTTCTCATCAATTTGGACCAGCATACCTGTATCCGCGATCTTTATTACCCGTATGTCGGCCAGCTCAATCATGTAGGGGGCTATCAATGCCGCATCGGCATTTGGGTAGACGGCGCGTTCTCGTGGCTGACCGACCCGGAATGGCAATTTCAGCTTTCCTATGCGGAAGATTCGCTGATTACGGAGGTCAAGGCATCTCACCCCCACCTTGGCATTTCACTCCTCATCAACGATGGAGTGCACCAGCGTGAAGACATTTACATAAAACGCGTTCACATTGCCAACAACCGGGATACCGTTCGGGAGGTTCGCGTCTTTTTCAACCAGGATTTGCTTATTAACGAAACCGAAGTGGGCGATACGGCTGCTTATTACCCTATGAATCATACTGTTTTTCATTATAAGAAAGACCGTTATTTCATGTTCAACGGCAGCACCGGAACCGAAGGGATCTACCAGTACACAAGCGGGGTCAAGCGGTTTTATAATGCAGAAGGCACTTGGCGCGACGCGGAAGACGGCCACCTGATGGGCAATGCGATCGCTCAGGGCTCGGTCGACAGCACGATCAGCTTCCGCTTGTTTGTGCCGCCGAATTCGGCGCAAACGATGTATTACTGGATGACGGCGGGCAAGAACCTCGAGGAAGTGAAGAAGCTCGACCAATATGTGCGGGAAAGCCATCCGGGCAAGCTGCTCGATCGGATCAAAATTTACTGGCAGCGCTGGGTGAACAAATCGGAGCGCACCTATGCCGATTTAAGCGAAGACGTAATCAATCTGTATAAAAAAAGCCTGCTCATCGTCCGCACGCAAACGGATGTGAACGGCGCGATCATCGCGGCGAACGATTCCGACATCATGCAATCGAACCGCGACCATTACAGCTACATGTGGCCGCGCGACGGCGCTTTGATCGCCTATGCGATGTCAATGGCCGGCTATCAGGGCATGATTACGCCGTTTTTCCACTTTTGCGCGCGCGTCATATCGCCGGAAGGCTACCTGCATCACAAGTACAATCCCGACGGCACCGTCGGGTCAAGCTGGCATCCTTATATTCATCAGGGCCGCAGCCAGCTGCCGATCCAGGAGGACGAAACGGCACTCGTGCTGTTCGCGCTGTGGCAGGACTTCCAAAAGCACGGCAACATCGAGCTGCCGCAGTCGCTGTACCGCAATTTGGTCCGCAGCGCGGCGCGGTTCATGTCCAGCTACATCGAACACGACTTAAGCTTGCCGAAGCCAAGCTACGATCTATGGGAAGAACGTTACGGCATCTTTACGTTCACCGCTTCCGCCGTTTATGGCGGACTAATCGCCGCGTCGAACTTCTGCAACCTGTTCGGCGACGACGAGCGCAGCAACCGGTACCGCCATACGGCGGAGAAAATCAAATCCGGCATTTTGAAGCATCTATGGGATGAGGAGGAAGGCCGGTTCGTGCGGGGGCTGTATTTGGAGGACGGTCAGTGGGTGAAGGACAAAACGCTGGAAAGCAGCGTCTACGGCATCTTCGAATTCGGCGTCCTCCCGGCCGACGACCCCCGCGTCGTCTCGACGATGACCGCCAATCGCGACGGCCTTACGGCCAAGACGGAAGTGGGCGGCGTGGCGCGATACCATCATGACTACTATTTCCAGCGCTCTTCCGACATCCAAAAGGTGCCCGGCAATCCGTGGATCATCTGTACGCTGTGGATCGCCGAATGGGAAATCGAATGCGCCAAGACGACGGCCGATCTCGAATCGCCGCGCCGCACCCTCGAATGGGTCGTCAGACACGCGATGGAAAGCGGCATTTTGCCGGAGCAGCTCGACCCGTTCGACGGCAGCCCGGTTTCGGTCGCGCCGCTCACCTGGTCGCATGCGACGTATGTGCTTGCCGTGGTGAAGTATGTGGAGAAGTTTAAAAAGCTATCGGGCCAGGCGTGAAGATCAGGAACACCTTCAAAACCAACGTCCGCTTCCATTTTTCGGGATGGAGCGGACAGGAGTTTCCTGCTGAATATTACAACGGCCCTGATGTTCGGAGAATCAAATGTCCAAAATGCGCAATACGAAGCCAACGGAATCTCCGTTGGCTTCTTCGCTTTGTCCGATTATCGAATTCTTTTACACCTCATCCCATATGCGCCGGGCATTGTCCAGCCCCGCCTTCGTGCCGAAGCGGCAGTCCTCCAGACCCTCGAATTCGATCGAAACGTATCCGTCGTATCCCGACGACTTCACGAGACGAATGATCTCCCGCATGTCGATATCGCCCTGCCCGACGATCGCGCCGCGCAAATAATCGCCGCAGGCGCTGCGAAACCAGCCCTCTCCCGGATTCCGGTCGTGCGGCCGGCGGTAAAAATCTTTCAGATGCACCATCGAAGCGTACCCGATATTCCGGCCGACTCCGACGGTCGGCGTTTCGTCTGCGCACCAGAAATTGCCGACATCCAGCGTCGTTTTGAAATTCGGCCGATCCACGGCGTGCAGCAAAGTCTGGACCCGTTCGCTCGCTTGCACGTAAAATCCGTGGTTCTCCACGCTCGTCGTAATGCCGTATTGCGCCGCATAATCGGCTACGCGCCGGCATGCTTCGGCAAGCCGATCAAGCTCCGCGGCAAAATGGCGGATCGTCGTCTCCGGCATTGGCCGGGATGCGACGTCATGGCGCATCAGCTTTACGCCCAGCGCAGCAGCGATGTCGACATGCCGCATGACACGGGTTATCTCCTGCTCCAAAGCATCCGGATCCGACGTGATGAAATTCGCGCCTATTGCATAATTGGACAGCTCGATGCCGAGATCGGCCGCCTTTCGCCGAATCGCCTTCGCCAGTTCCCCGTCGCCCTCCAGATCAAAACCGATCGGAACGATCTCCGCATGCTCGCCGCCGTTGTCGGCGATCCACTGAATAACATCAAGCACGCTCATCTCTCCGGATTTGATCAAACGGCTTAAACTGTAAGTGCTTACACCTAACTTCATAACGTTTCCTCCCCATATCGGCTCATTGCCGGGTCTCTTTCCCAGACCGTTTCCGGAACGCAAAAACCTCCGGGCTCGCTGCAGGACAAGCCGGAGGAATCATATTCATGTTACGTTGCCTGCTTATTTCGCTGCCAGGTGTTTATCGCCTTTTTTCCAGCCGGCCGGGCACAAGCCGCCGGATTGCAATGCTTCCAGCACGCGCAAAGCCTCTTCCACACTGCGACCTACGTTGTTATGATGTACGACTTGGTACTGCAGTTCGCCGTCCGGATCGATAATGAACAAGCCGCGCAGTGCGACGCCTTCCTCTTCGATCAATACGCCGTAGTCGCGGGCAACCGTTTTGTTGATGTCGGAAGCGAGCGGGAAGTTCAATTTACCGAGGCCGCCGTCGTTCCTCGGAGTGTTGATCCATACGCGGTGGGAATGTTTGCTGTCGATGGATACGCCGAGAATTTCCGCGTCCAGCTTCGCGAATTCCGGTACCGCTTCGCTAAACGCCGTAATTTCCGTAGGGCATACGAAGGTGAAGTCGAGCGGATAGAAGAACAGTACGAGCCACTTGCCCTTGTAGTCGGACAAGGACACTCTGCCGAAGTCGGTTCCGTTGCCGAGTGCGGTGTCCATTGTGAAATCGGGTGCTTGTTTGCCCACCAAACGTTCCGCCATGATGTAAAAGCCTCCTCCTGACTGTAGAAGCTCCTGCTTGTTTTAGAAGCATTTGGATATTCGGTCAATTCCACGTTAAAAATCGTATCACTCAGCAAATCGGAAGTCAATAAATTAAATAATTAGTTTTTAATAATTATTTTAAATAATTATATTGACATTCCGCCCAACTTTGATAATAATTATCAATATCAATTTAGAATTATTCTAAATAATATTTTAAAATGAGGTGCTTGCCCATGAACCCACATTCCTATTTAACGACCAATCAAGGCGCTCCCGTAGGAGACAACCAAAATTCCCGAACCGCCGGACAGCGGGGGCCGACTTTGCTCGAAGACTACCATCTGCTCGAAAAGCTCGCCCACTTCGATCGCGAACGTATCCCTGAACGCGTTGTCCATGCCCGCGGCGCCGGTGCGTATGGCGTATTTACCGCAGAAAACAGCATGTCCCGTTATACGAAGGCGGCTTTCTTGCAGGAGCCGGGTACGGAGACGCCGGTCTTCGTCCGCTTCTCCACCGTTATCCACGGGCAGGGCTCGCCGGAGACGCTGCGCGATCCGCGCGGTTTTGCCGTGAAATTTTACACGCAGGAAGGCAATTACGACTTGGTCGGCAATCACCTGCCGGTGTTTTTCATCCGCGATGCGATGAAGTTCCCGGACATGGTGCATTCGCTGAAGCCCGCTCCCGACACGAACGTGCAAACGCCGGACCGCTACTGGGACTTCATGACGCTGTCGCCGGAATCGACTCATATGCTGACGTGGGTGTTTTCCGATTACGGGACGCCGGCGAATTACCGCCAAATGGAAGGCTTCGGGGTTCATGCTTTCAAGTGGATTAACAAGGACGGGCATATCTCTTATGTAAAATATCATTGGAAGCCGCTTGCGGGTGTGCGCAATTTGAGCAAGGATGAGGCGGCCGCCGTGCAGGCTGTCGATTTTAACCATGCGACCAAAGATTTGTACAATCATATCGCCCACGGGGATTTCCCGAAATGGGACCTGTATGTGCAGCTGCTGGACCCGAGTGATTACGACCGGCTCGAGTTCGATCCGCTCGATCCGACCAAGCTGTGGCCGGAGGAGCTGTACCCGCTGCACAAGGTAGGCACGATGACGCTGAACCGCAATCCGCTCAATTTTTTCGCGGAGGTGGAGCAGTCGGCTTTCGCCCCGAGCGCACTCGTTCCCGGTATCGAGGCCTCCGAGGATAAGCTGCTGCAGGGCCGCCTCTTCTCTTATCCGGACACGCAGCGCTACCGGCTCGGGCCGAACTACCTGCAAATCCCGGTCAACTGCCCGTATGCTCCGGTCCGCAATCATCAGCGCGACGGCGCGATGCAGACGCAGCCGCAGGAGTCCAGCGTCAACTACGAGCCGAACCGCCACGGCCATTTGCCGGAGCAGCCGGAATTCCGCGATACCCCTGCACCTGTACACGGCATGGCCGGCCGCGAGCGCATCGCGAAAACGAACGACTTCCAGCAGGCCGGGGAGCTGTACCGGCGTTTTTCCGAGCAGGAGCGCGCCCATCTGATCCGCAATCTCGCCGACGACCTGGCGTCGGTGCACGAGCAGACGAAGCTGCTTGCGATCTGTAACTTTTTCCGCGCGGACCGCGAATACGGCAGTCGGCTCGCCGAGGCGCTTGGCGTCGATATTTCGGCGTTCGCGTAAAAAATCCCCTGAACGCCGGAACGGAACTCCGTTCGAGCGGTCAGGGGACTTTCTGTATTCGTTAGTCTTATTAACCTTGATCCGGTATGCCTTGTTTTGTTGCGGCTTGATTCAACTGCCGGCGCTGCAGTTCGATGGCCTCCAGGTTTCTCCGGGCCGACTGCAAATTTGGATGCTTGGCCGCGTACCTTGCGTACACATCGCGGGCCTCCGCCAGCATGCCGAAGCGTCTGAGCAGGTCGGCCTGCGTCAGATCGGCTTTCCAGTTCAAAATCTGGTGATCCGCCGCAACATTGCCGCGGTACGACTGAAAGCCTTTTTTCGCATCGGCGACGAGCTTCTCGGCTTCCTTCAGCTGCTTATCGGCCGAACGGATGCGGATTTGCGCCATGTAATACAGCGCATCCGGGAAGCTCGGATGCTTGTCCAGCACCTGTCGGCACAGCCGTTCCGCTTGGTCCGGCTGGCTGAGCGAAAGATGGATTTTCACCATCATCATCTGCACGTCGAGCAGGCGCCCGAACCTGGGCTGGCGCTGCGCCAGTTCATCGGCTTTTTGCAAATAGCCGAGCGCTTCCTCATGACGTCCGGCTGCGATCGTCTCCCTGCCGCGGAACATCCACCAGCCGGGGTTGTCCGGGTCTTCTTCATTCATCATTTCAAGCAGACGGAGATTCCGCTCGATTTTGTTTTTGTCGCGTACGATCGGAGTTTCGTACCCGTCATGCAGCAGGCGTATCCGTACCGGTCGGCGGATGAACTCACCGTGATAAATTCCTTCGGGCGGGCCGACCTGTTCGTGTATGCGCCCCCAATAGCGAAGCCCTTGTGCGCGCGGAAACATGCGCACCATCGAGAAATCGTGGTGAAACTCTCCGCGGATTTCGTTGACCTGCCATATTTGCAGCAGTGCGGCATAAGGAAGCCGGTTGAAAATGCCGGCGATTTCTTTGATATATGGCGCATCGTCCTCGTGGAGCCACTCGTCGCCGTCCACCCACAGCACCCAATTGGTTCGGACATGCTGCAGCGCCTCGTTTTTCAAGTCGGCGAAGCTGTCCCGGAACTCGGTATGATACAGCCGCACCTTCGGGAACTTCGCCGCAAGCTCATGCGTGCCGTCGGTCGAACCGGAGTCCATGACGACGATTTCGTCCACGGCATTGATGAGGCTTGCGAGGCAGCGTTCGATGCAGCGCGCCTCATTTTTGACGACAACCGCCGCCGTCACCGCCGGCCGCTCCGTCTTCAGCAGCGCATCGATATCCGGCCGCTCCGTACCCGGGGTCGTCTTGCGCAGCTCCCGATTGATCCCCTGCACCCATGCCGCCTCGGGATCGAGAATCCATGCGCGGTTAAACACCTTTTGCGCCGCCACCCCAAAGCCCTGCCGCATCAGCGCCTCGCCGAGGAACACCCACGCCTGCGCGTCGATCGGACTGCGGATCAGCAGGTCTCCCGCTTGCTGCTCGGCCTCTTGGTAGCGCTGATCCCTCAGCGCTTGAATGATGGATTCGTGGGCCTTGTTCATGGTTGCACCTGCTTTGCGGCCAACCGATGTTGGCCAGTAATTAATTTTTTTCTTGTGTTATTTAAGTAGTTAAAAGACTATAAGTAATTTTCTTCGTAGCGGTTAATCCACCGGAATCCGTTGCGGTTATCGTAAATTCAGTGTACGTAGTAAATGTTCCTGTGATTTTGATTTGTGCCTCATTAGTACCATTATTTAAAATTTCAGCATGAAGTCCGTTACTGTCTGCCTGGTCAACTGTAAAATAAAGCACATCCTCGGAATCGTCCACAAATAATCCGGTATTTGACCTAAGTGGCAACGTTTCATTAATGGTTGTACCGTAATTTGTAGATGCTGCCCAAGGCCCTCCAGTATAAGCCTGTGGCGCTTTATTGACTTTTAACTGGAACGTTTTTGTCGCCATTTGCCCGGCACTATCAACCCCGTGCACTTCAAAGTCAAAGCTGTTAGATGGCGTACCGGAAAAAGCCAACTTCGCATCCCACGTTTCGTTACCAGGGAAATTGATTAACATATTGGTTGATGATAAAACACTATAGGAATATTTAAGAGGCTCCGTGTCAGTAAAAAAGTCTGTTAAAGAAATGACAGGAAGCTCTGTAGCTCCTTCATTTACTACCACTGTGTAAGTATCCGAAGTAACGGTGGGACGTTTATTTACGTTGAAAATAAAACTTTTAGTCGCTGGCTGATTATCGCTGTCCATAGCTTCTACGGAAAAGCCGAAAGTATTGTACGCGGTACCGGAAAATGTCAACTTCGCATCCCATGTATGGTTATATGAAACATCAGGATAAACAGTGGTAGTCGATGGTACGGATTGTATAGAATAGGTTAAGGGTTCTGTATCTACAAAGAAATCAGTAAGCTTAATCTCCGGAAAAGTGGTATCCCCTTCCTTCACTCCTTGAACCGTATACGTACCTTCAGTGGTGCTTGGGGCCGGATTAGTCACTTCGAACAAAAACCTTTTCGAAACTTTTTGTCCAACGCTGTCGGCCGCCTCCAATTCAAACTCGAAAGTGCTATAAGCTGTGCCGGCAAATACAAGTTTCGTATTCCATGTTCCATTTTCGGAAAAGCTAGGAATAACCGTGCTAGTTGAAGGTAAAGTTTTAACTGAATACGTCAGCGGTTCCGTATCCATAAAAATATCTTTGAGCGAAATCTGAGGAAACGACGTAGCCCCTTTGTTCACCGGGATTATGTAAGTCTCTGACGTAACCATAGGGGGCGGGTTATCCGGGGCAGACCCGTATGGAATATTGAAAGTAATGGTTTTACTTAAGCCGCCGGGGTCGGTTCCCCGTACTGTGAAGCTCACTGGTGCAGTTGGCGTCCCATAAAAGTACACGGACGCGTTGACAGTATTATAATCATTAGTCGATGCATAAACACCGTTACTATACCCTGTACTCGGAAGCAACTCAAAAGTCAACAAATCTCCGTCAGGATCCGTAAATAAAGGAGCAGTACCTGCCACAAGCGGAATCGTAACCGCCGAATTCGGCCCCGGCCAATACACATTATATGTTACGCTCGAAACAGTCGGGGCTTGGTTGACACGATTATCAACCACTGCAACGTCTAAGGTCATGCTGGTGGAGACGCCAACACTATCGGTCACCGTTAAATTAAGCGTAGACGAACCTATTGCCTTAGCCTTATAGGTTAACAGCTTGTGTCCCAAAGCGTCCGAAGTGATAGTATAATCAACAAAAGAGCTTGTTCCTTGAACCGCATATGTAATCGGCAAATCCGCATCCTGAAAATAGTCGTCCAATACCAACGTTTTGATCAAATTGCCCGCCTTGAATTGCTTATAATTATCATTGGTCACGAATATTTGCGCATTGGTGAGCTCGCCTATTTTATCTTGGATGGGCAAAGGAGAATGGCCGTCGCCAACCGGCGGGTGAGATACCAAACCTGTCGGTTTAATCGGCTGGCTGATCATTTGCTCATAGTCCGAATTCATTGTCAAAAAAGGACGGTTAGCCGAAGCGAATTTGACCAGATCGCCGATATCCACCCTGCTGTCGGTTCCCGGATCGATGATACCGACTCTGAAAGTGTCGGATTTCGCATTATCGGAAGTCGTGACAGTAAACGTCGCAAAACCTTGGTTGTAAGGAATTATTTCCAATACTCCGTTTTGGTATTGATAATTCGCCACGTTGGGATTGCTTGAACTTATATTAAAATTACCGGTGTACTGGAATCTCGACGCCAGGTCCTCTACGATACCCTTGTCATTTAATGAAAGATACATATCCGCTATCGGATCACTTGTCGTCGCCTGAGCAAAAGCATCCGTCTGCAGCAGGACCGGGGAGGCCGCCATTAACACGGAAAGCGCTTTGGATAGTTCGCGGACTTTCGATTTTTGCTTCTTAAGTCTCTTTCCCATTCTCCACCTCATGATTAAAGTCTTATCTCCCGAATAGATACATGCAATAATTTTAGCACAGTCGGTCAATACCGGCATGAGTCATTAGTCATTTATGACCATAAAAAACCGCCTTCCGGCGCAGGAAGGCGGTTTTCCGTATCGAAAAATATCGATTTCTGTAAAAATCTTACTTGCGAATCGCGTTTACGATCAACTCGCCCATCGCGGTGGTGCCGATGGCTTTGCTCTTGTCGACCGCGATGTCGCCCGTGCGGTGGCCCGCGTCGAGCACTTCCTTCACGGCGCGTTCGATCGCTTCAGCGGCGTCGTGGTAGCCGAACGTGAGGCGGAACATCAGCGCCACGGACAAAATCGTCGCGATCGGATTCGCGATGCCTTGGCCCGCGATGTCCGGAGCCGAGCCGTGCACCGGCTCATACAAGCCGAACGCGCCTTCGCCGAGCGAAGCGGAGGACAGCATGCCGATCGAGCCGGTCAACATTGCCGCTTCGTCGCTCAAGATGTCGCCGAACATGTTTTCCGTAACGATGACGTCGAAGCTCGACGGACGGCGCAGCAGCTGCATCGCGCAGTTGTCGACGAGCACGTGCTCCAGCTCGACATCCGGATAATCCGGAGCGATCCGGTTGACGGTTTCTCTCCACAGGCGGGACGTTTCCAGCACGTTCGCCTTGTCGACGGAAGCGAGCTTCTTGCGGCGGGTGCGTGCGATTTCAAACGCCTGGCGCACGATGCGCTCGACTTCGCTCACGTTGTACACGCAGGTGTCGACCGCTTCCTGGCCGTTTGCGCCTTCGCGGCGGAACTTCTCACCGAAGTAGATGCCGCCGGTAAGCTCCCGCACGACGATCAGGTCGGTGCCTTCCAGCACTTCCGGCTTCAGCGTCGATGCGTCCTTCAGGCAGTCGAAAATAACCGCCGGGCGAATGTTCGAGAACAGCCCGAGTGCTTTGCGGATGCCGAGCAGGCCGGTTTCCGGACGAAGCTCCTTCGGATTGTTGTCCCATTTCGGTCCGCCTACCGCTCCGAGCAGCACGGCGTCCGCTTTTTTACACATATCGAGCGTTTCCTGCGGCAAAGGAGTTCCCTTCTCATCGATGGCGATGCCGCCGAATAAACCGCTTTCCGTTTCAAAACGGTAGCCGAACACTTCCTCCGTTTTTTTGAGCACTTTCAAAGCTTCCGCAACCACTTCCGGGCCGATGCCGTCGCCCGCGATGACCGCGATTTTTTTCACGTCTGCCATTGTGTTCATTCACTCCTATTACCAAGTATTATATCAGTTGTACCATATTTGACGGCCGATGACAAAGATATAAAATCTATCGTCTTCATAGCTGCTGCCTATAACATGCATAAAATAAGCAAAGCAGGAATAACGGTCCCCCGTCTCTCCTGCTTCTTCCGTTTCACTCCACCCGGAACCGGTACCCGACTCCCCAAATCGTCTCGATATATTGCGGCTTCGACGGGTCGGGTTCGATTTTCTCGCGCAGCTTGCTCACGTGAACCGTTACCGTAGCGATATCGCCGAGCGAATCGTAGCCCCATATTTTCAAAAACAGCTCATCCTTCGTAAACACGCGGTTCGGGTGATTGACGAAAAACAACAGCAAATCGTATTCCTTGCTCGTCAACGCCACTTCCGCTTCGTTAACGTAGACGCGATGCGACAGCTTGTCGATGCGCAGCGCCCGCAGCCGCACCTCGTCCGTGTTCCTTGCGGCGCTACCGGTCAGCCGCTCGTAGCGGGCCAAATGCGCCTTCACCCTCGCCACCAGCTCCCCGAGGCTGAACGGCTTGATGATGTAATCGTCCGCACCGAGGCCGAGGCCGCGGATTTTATCGACCTCTTCCTTGCGCGCGGATACCATCAGAATCGGCAAATTGCTCGTCTCCCGCACCTTGCGGCAAATTTCGTAGCCGTCCTTGCCCGGCAGCATCAGATCGAGAATCATCAGGTCATAGCCGTCCTGCAGAGCCATCTCCAGCCCGACATCTCCGCTGTCCGCCACATCGACGGCATACCCGGCCGCTTCCAAATAATCCTTCTGCACTTCGGAAATAACGGCATCGTCTTCTATCACAAGTATGCGCTTCATGCAATTGTTCCTCCTTGAACCGGTTCTGCCGCGGATGCTTTAGGCAGGGTAAAGATGACGGTCGTGCCGGAGCCGGGTACGCTTTCCGCCCATACCCGGCCGCCGTGCCCCTCGATGATTTGCTTCACGATGGAAAGCCCGAGTCCGCTGCCGCCGGCTCCCGTGCTGCGCCACGATTCCGCCCGGTAAAACCGGTCGAAAATATGCGGAAGCGCATCCGGCTCAATGCCGGTGCCGTTGTCGGCGATGCGGACAAGCGCATCCTTCCCTTGTTCGGAGAGCGTGAACTCAATCGTTTTGCGTTCTTTATCCATGTATTTCAGACTGTTGTCGACGATGTTCTGAATGACCCGGCGCAGCTTCTCCCAGTCGGCGGAAACGGTCATTTCCGGGCCGTTTTCATTGCGCAGCGATACCGATATGCCGGACAGCTGCGGATCGTGGCTCAGATCCTCGACACAATCCTGTAAATACGCGGTTAAATTCATTTTTTCGAGATGAAAAGGAACTCTGCCCAGATCGAGCTTGGAAAACAGGAACAGCTCGTCGATCTGCTTATCCATATCCGAAGCTTTTTTGTGGATCATCCGCACGTATTTGTCGCGTTTCTCCGGCGTATCCGCAATCCCGTCGGCCATCCCCTCCGCGCAGGCCTTGATCGCCGTGATCGGCGTTTTCAGGTCGTGGGAAATGTTCGCCAGGAGCTCCTTCCGGTTATCTTCATATTGAAGCTGCAGCGCAATCGACTGTTTCAGCCGGACGCGCATCTCTTCGAACGTGCTGCCGAGCTGACCGATCTCATCTTTGCGGACGACCGTCACCGGATGATCGAGGTTGCCGTCCTTGATCTGCTCCGCAGCTTCCTTCAGCGCGTATAAAGGCTTGATGATGCTGCGGGACACAAGAAAGGTTAGCAGCCCGTTCGTCACCACCAGCACAAGCAAAAGCGTGATCGCCACGAGCGGAATGAATTTCGGCAGCAGCTTGTAAAAAGGGCTTACATCGCTAACCATGACGATCGAACCGCTGCTGCTGTCGCGAAACGTAAACTGCTCATCGGTGACCATGTAGCTGTCGCCGTTGATCTTGACCACCGTATCTCCGTCCATGCGGTGGCCCGCATCGGAACGGCCTGAATCGGTCTGCGCCTGCAGGTCGGCCAAACCTTTTTCCAGCAGCCACGTGGAGACGAATACGGATTCGCCCTGCTTGCGTACAATCAGTCCCGCCTTCATCGGGCCAAGCTTAGCATCCATATCCCGCAAAAAAGCGGTGTCTCCGAGCCGGTCCGGATCGTTTTTCGCCAAAAAACGAAAGCCTGTCATCAATTCCTCGCGGGCTTGCGTCTTATCGTGGATCGTTTCCATCGCCTGCTTGTAGCTTCTCTGCAAATCTCCGCCGTAATAATCGGCAATGCCCGCCACATCTTTCATGAAAAAATGCAACAGCAGCATCAACGATAAGGCAAACAAGCAAAACGGTATGATAACCATCGCAAAATTGGATATGATCAGCTTCGTTCGTATGGACATGGCGTCGATCCTCCGGGACTAACCTCTATAATGCTTGTTTCTCAAACAAATAGGAACCTGTCGTATACCCTATTATACCGCCGGACAGCAGAAATACGAATACTTGAGCCAGCTTTCCTGCGGATACGGCGCTGCCGATCCACAGCGTATGCCAGTCCGTATACGAAAAAACCGACCAAACCGCCGCCTGAGGCCATACGAACGGCAGCACCTTAGCTGCGACGAACAGCACGACGCAGCAGGCGAGCACCGGCGTGGTGCTGCGGAACAACTGCGCGATTGCCGCCGCGATCGCGCTCATCGACAGAAGCGCCACGAAAGCCGCCGAGTAAGCCTGCAGGTTGTCGGCCAGCCCTCTCAGGGTAGCGTCTGCATTAAGCAGAAGTCCGGTCAAGGTGGAGACCATCCACAGAATGCCGACAAGCAGCGCCATGTATAAGGCGATGGCACCCATTTTGGCGGCGAACAGCTTCCACCTGGCGACAGGCCTTAGCAGCAGCGTTTTGACCGTGCGGGCGGCATGCTCGCCGGTAAACGTTTCCGCCACCGCCGTGAACAGAAAGAGCGGCAGCAGCGTGGCGGCGAACAGGTTCAGCATCCACAGCGGAAAATCCCGCCCCAGGTCGATGCCGACGCTTACTCTCAAGCCATCCAGTGCGAGCGCCGCGATGATCGGGACTGCAATCGTGACGATTGCAGCAAACTTCGCGCGCCTTTGGCGCAGCAGCTTCTCGGCTTCATTAACCGTGCTGGCGTACAGTCTCTGCATGGTCTCCCTCCTTTCCCTGCTGCACTGCCGACATATATATTTGCTCGAACCCGCTCGCTATGCCCGTTTCCGCGCCGGCATGGCGCGATGGCGACATCTCACCCTCCCGGATCATCCTGCCGCCGGCCATAATTCCGTAGCGCGTGCAGATTCTCTCCATCTCCTGCAGCATATGGCTGGACAGCAGGAACGTGGTCCCCTGCTCTCCGGCGAGACGTACGATCAGATTGCGCATGCCGACCGTTCCTTCGATATCGAGGCCGTTCGTCGGCTCATCGAGAATGACGAGCTCCGGCCCGGGAAGCAGAGCGGCGGCGAGAGCGAGCCGCTGCTTCATGCCGAGCGAGTACACCCCGGCCGGTTCGTGTCGGAACGGCTCGAGACCGACCCATTCAAGCACTTCGTCGATTCGGGATGGCGGAAGCGCGGGATGCAGCCTTAAGATCAGCCGCAAATTTTGATACGCCGTCAAGTGAGCATACACCTCCGCCCCTTCCACCACGATGCCGACGCGCTCCATCGCCTGCTCGAACCGCTCGTGCGGATCCAGACCGAACAGGCGGACTTCGCCGCGGTCCGCCGGGCACAGCCCGGCGATCGTTTTCAGCACCGTCGTTTTGCCTGCTCCGTTCGGGCCGAACAACCCGTATATATCGCCGCGCCGCACCTCGAAGCCGATCCCTTCGATTCCCCGTCCGTTTCGGTACTTTTTCGTCAGCTGACTCACTTGCAAAATCGGCTCCATTCGCCGCACTCCCTTCCTGTCTCGGGCCGCCGTCTTACCGAACGGTCGGCCTCTCTCTAAGCCGTGATTGGACTCTGCTTATCTTTTAGCTGCCGCTGCCGTCGCGATGCATCCAAGGTCCCTTGCCTTTTCCCTCGTGCTTGATCGTCTCTACCTTTTTGCCGGTGAGGTCTACCGTAGCCGGAACGGTTTCGTTCACGCCGTTCAAATCGACATCTACCGACAAAGTAACTTCATGCTGCACGCCTGCGGCGTCTTTGCCGGTCACCGTCACGCGGGCGGATTCCGCATCGATGTAACGGTTCGCGTCGACTGTCGCATCGATGAGCACTTCCTTGACATGGATATCGTCCTTCAGCTGCGGGAAATTCGGCTTGAAATCCGCACCGAAAAACGGGTTCGCATCGGCATGATATCCTTGCTCATCCATCCGGTCCATATGCGCCCCATGCATCTTCACAGCGAGTGAACCGATCGCATCGATCACCGCCGGCACTTGACCGTCCGTCATATGCAGCGACAGCTGCGTGCCTCCGCCCGCCTGCGTCTGCTGCGTTACCTGGCTGCGCAGGTTCCCTACCAGCGCATCGACTACCTTTTCCGCCGCTGCGGAAAACTCTTCATGATCCGCGCTATTATGGAACTGTTCCTTGTCCGGCCCTGCACCCTCGATCACCTTGTATACATCGCTGTCGCTCGTTTTCAAAATCATTTTGCCGTCCTGATGATAAACGTTCATCGCGCGCGTTACGCTGCCGCTGACTGCCGTTACGTCCGCGCTGGCGTCGGCCGTCTTGTGGTTCGCCTTAAATTGCGAGTTCACCTGCATCAGCTGCGTCCCGTTGTCGGCGAGCGTCACCGTGACTTTGCCCCCGATGCTCTCCGCCGTTTTCGTATGCTTCCACGCATCCTTAAACACATCATAACCGCTGCTGTCCGCCATTGCCGACAGCCCGCTCGCCGCCATCATCACCACGCCGACACCGACTGCCGTTCCCATGATCCACCATTTTTTCGCCATTGCCCATTCCTCCCGAATGTTCTTTTATAATTTGGAGAAGTCCGCGGCGGAACCGCCGCCCGCTTCCTCTACATTCATCGTAACCTTCAAGCCTAAAGCGGTTCTAAACCATTTCTAAAAAAAGTATAAAATCGCTCCTATCGCGCGAAACGATTTACCTGCGGTTTCTTCTTGACTTCAAACAAGCATGGGAGTAAAATAATCGCAAAACACGGAAATACGATGACGAGAAAAAGTACGCATGTGCCTGTTCCGCCAGAGAGCCGGGGTTGCTGAAAGCCGGTGTGCAGGGCATCGCCGAAAGTCCTCTCCGAGCTGCGGGCTGAACTGCCAAGTAAGCTTCGCCGGTTGTCCGCCGTTACCGGAACGCGCATTGCCAGATGCGCAGCAGAGTGCCGAATGAGGCGTGCCGATGGATGGCTGATTGCAGCCAATAGGTCGTCTTAACGGAATCAGGGTGGTATCACGGGTATAACGACTCGTCCCTTGCGGGGGACGGGTCTTTTTTAATTTTTTATACAAAAAGGAGCCGTTCATATTATGGAATACCGTTTCTCTCATATGATCAACAGCTTTAAATCTTCGGCCGTTCGTGAAATTTTAAAATTAACGCAGGGCAAGTCGATCATTTCGTTGGCCGGCGGGCTGCCGGCCGAGGAGCATTTCCCGCTGGATGCCGTGCGCGATGCGTTTAACCGCGTGCTCGATCAAGGCAAAGGCGTGCTGCAGTACGGGCTGACTGAGGGGTATACCCCGCTTCGCGAAGACTTGTGCCAGCACCTCGCCCGCAAAGGAATGAACGTGACGCCGGATGACATGCTCATCACGACCGGCTCGCAGCAGGCGATCGACCTGCTCACCCGCGTCTACCTCGATCCGGGCGACGTCGTCCTCGTGGAAAAACCGACCTACCTCGCGGCCATTCAAGTGTTCAATTCGCGCGACGCCCGCCTCGTTTCGGTCGAAGGCGATGCCGACGGCATCGATCTGGACGACCTGAAGCGGAAAGTGGAGCAGCATAAGCCCAAGCTCCTCTACGTAATCCCGACGTTCTCCAACCCGGCCGGCAAAGCGTGGAGTCTGGAACGCCGCAAAGGCGTGCTCGATATTTGCAAAAAGAACAACGTGCTCATTCTCGAGGACGACCCGTACGGCGAATTGAAATTCGGCGAAGACACGCATTATCCGTCGATTTTTTCGCTGGACGAACATCCGAAAGGCTCCTGCGTCGTTTATACGAGCACGTTCTCGAAGGTGGTGGCCCCCGCGCTGCGCACCGGATGGGTTGTCGGTGACCCGGAGGTGATCCGCCACATGACGCGGGCCAAGCAAGCGGCGGACCTGCACTCCAGCACGATGGACCAGCAGGCGCTGCACCAGCTGTTCCTGCATTTTGACCTGTACGCTCATATCGCCACCATCCGCCGCGAATACGAGCAGCGCAAAAACCACATGATCTCCCTGATGAAGCAGCAAAACTGGGAAGGTGTCACATGGCTGGAGCCGAAAGGCGGCATGTTCGTCTGGGTGGAGCTGCCGGAGCATATCCAGGCCGAGCATATGCTCAAATATGCGGTGGAAGAAGGCGTCGCCTTCGTGCCGGGCTTCGCCTTCTACGCCAC
Organism: Paenibacillus hamazuiensis; assembly: GCF_023276405.1. Classification (NCBI taxonomy): domain Bacteria; kingdom Bacillati; phylum Bacillota; class Bacilli; order Caryophanales; family Paenibacillaceae; genus Paenibacillus; species Paenibacillus hamazuiensis. The sequence goes on along the minus strand of NZ_JALRMO010000001.1, from coordinate 7,643,262 downwards.
GGAGCCGAAGCACAACACAATGCGCCTCAACTTCACGCATACCGACAACGAGCAAATGCGCATCGGCATCGACCGGCTGTCCAGAGCCATGGACAAAGTCAAAGCCGAAGCCGCTTCGGCAAGGTAACAAACCGCTTACCGGTGCAGGTACGATAAGCCGCCTAAGGGCCGTAAGTGCAGGAACAAGCTTGGCACCTTGGGTGGCGCGTCTGTACTGTTCCTAATTGCTGCTTTAATATGTACTCCCGGCGGACATTTCCGAAGGGGATGGCTTGGTTTCTTGGATAAGCTTAAAAACTTGGTTTATCTGCTTCAATTCGCTCCCTTTTCACGGCGATAAGCGTAAAAGGTTGGTTTATTCCGTCGCTCTCCGGCGTAAATGCTGCTTTTGAATAACGATAATACAAAAAATGCAGCTAGAATAAAAAGTGGACACGACGTTAGGTGGATCCTAATAATAGACTTAACGAATAAAGAGGTGTCCGCAAATGGGAGAGCAACGACAGCGTTACAATGAAGAATTTAAAAAACAGACGGTAAAGTACGTTCAAGAGCAGACAAAGACGGTGCCGGAAATAGCCGCGGAATTGAACATTCCAGCAGGAACGATTCACAATTGGCTGGCCCAGTACCGGTCATTCGAAAATGAACCACTGGCCACCCCAGAGAAGCTCCGCCAGATGAAAGAAGAGCTGGAGGCCAAAGACCGAGCAAATAAGCAAAAGGATCGGGAAATTGCCGATTTGCAAGAAGAGCTGGCCATTCTAAAAAAGGCGCTGCACATCTTCAGCAAGGAAAAGAACTAAGGTTCCAATTCATCGAAGATCATCGCTCCGAGTTTCGAGTGGAGAAGATGTGCAAAGTGTTGCAAGTGTCCAGGAGCGGCTTTTACAAATGGCAGAAAACCATGCCCAGTGATCAGAACCGGCGTAAGGGTCGGATACTGGAACGGATTGCTTACCATTTTCACGATGCTAAAGGACGGTATGGTAGCCCTAAAATCACCCGCATGCTATGGGCAGAAGGCATTCAGATTTCAGAGCGTACAGTCAGCATCTACATGAAAGAGCTGGGGTTGCGTTCGTGCGTTTCCCGCAAGTTCAAAGTACAAACAACCGACTCGAATCATGACCAACCGATTGCTCCGAACAAACTCAACCAGAAATTTGCTACGAAAAAACCAGGGAGAGTCTGGGTGGCGGATATTACCTACATTCCCTGCCGGGAAGGGCGGCTATATCTTGCCAGTGTTATGGACTTGTGCACACGTGAGATCGTGGGCTGGCGCCTCTACGACCGGATGAGCACGGACTTAGTTGTAGACGCTTTGGAAGCTGCGTACGAAGCGAAGAGGCCAAGGAAAGGGCTTCTCCACCATTCTGATCGCGGCTCCCAGTATGCTTCGAAAGAATACCGGGACAAGCTGAAGGCTTACTCGATGAAAGCGAGCATGAGCCGTAAAGGAAACTGTTATGACAATGCCTGTATCGAGGCGTTTCATAGCGTCCTGAAGAAAGAGCTAATCTATTGTTCGAGGTTCAAAACGAAGCAGCAGGCCTATGAGGCCATTTTCCGCTACATTGAATTTTTCTACAACCGTAAACGAATCCACAGCGCAATCGGCTATTTATCACCGGTTCAATTTGCTGCGCGGTTTAAGAACGCTGCTTAAACTTTCACTTAGCGATGTGTCTACTTTCTTGACAGAGGTCCAAAAATGCGTTTATTCAACCCGTTTACGGCGCTGCAAGATTAAATTATACAAACCTTTGCGCTTATTTGACCGGTTTGGCCGGTGTTTATCGGTTTCGGCTGGTTGGCCGGTATTGGCCAGTTTTTGCTGGTCTTGACCGGTTTTGACTGGTTTTGGCCGGTGTAGACAGGTGTTAACGGGTTTTGACCGATTTTCTCCGGCCGAAAATCGTATGCTGCGACTGCGCACCCTGGCCTCAGCAGCAACGCGCACCGCACCGACTGACCGCATCGCTCGCCACCGCCCGTTTGACGTTGCAGCGTGTACTCAGACTCGTAACATCCATCGCCGCATAACAAAACACCCCGCACGAGCCGGCCGGCCTGGTCCAACCAGGCAAACCCGAGCTTGTGCGGGGTGTTCTTATTTCCAGTATCAGATCATCGTCACGTTATCGCGACTGCTGCGGCCCGGCGTCTTGCGCTTCTCAATCAGGCCGTTGCCCGCATCGATCATATGTCTGAAGTTTACTTCTTAATCCAGTGCATCAGTTCGCGAAGCTGACGGCCGGTTACCTCAATCGGATGCTCTGCTTCCGCACGGCGGGTAGCTGTCAGGAAGGCGCGGTTCGATTGGTTTTCCAAGATGAAGTCGCGGGCGAACTTGCCTTGCTGGATGTCGGTCAGTACGCGCTTCATTTCTTTCTTCGTCTCTTCGGTTACGATGCGAGGCCCTGTCACATAGTCGCCGTACTCCGCCGTGTTGGAGATGGAGTGGCGCATGGAAGCAAGTCCGCCTTCGTACATCAGGTCAACGATCAGCTTCAGCTCGTGCAAGCACTCGAAGTAAGCCATTTCCGGAGCGTAGCCCGCTTCAACGAGCGTTTCGAAGCCTGCTTTAACGAGCGCGGAAGTACCGCCGCAAAGCACGGCTTGCTCGCCGAACAGGTCGGTTTCGGTTTCTTCGCGGAAGCTTGTCTCGATAACGCCGGCACGCGTACAGCCGATACCTTTCGCATAAGCCAAACCGATTTGCGTCGCTTTGCCTGTAGCGTCCTGGTGTACGGCGATGAGTCCCGGTACGCCGAAGCCTTCAACGTATACGCGGCGAACCATGTGGCCCGGGGATTTCGGAGCTACGAGCAATACGTCCTTGTCCGCGGAAGGAACGATTTGGCCGAAATGCACGTTAAAGCCGTGGGAGAACATGATCGTTGCGCCGCTTTTCACGTTCGGCTCGATTTCTTCTTTGTATACTTTCGCTTGAGTCTCATCCGGCATCAAAATTTGCACAACATCGGCGCGAGCCGCTGCTTCTGCTACGGACAATACTTCAAAGCCGTCGTTTTTCGCTTGCTCGAAGGACTTGCCTTGGCGAAGACCGATGATGACGCTGAGTCCGCTGTCGCGAAGGTTTTGCGCTTGCGCATGGCCTTGGCTTCCGTAACCGATGATCGCGATCGTTTTACCTTTAAGTACGCTTAAGTCTGCATCTTTTTCATAGTACATTTTTACTGCCATGGGTATAAATCCTCCTTTAATTTAAAAACCCTGTGAGTGGGCGTTTAAACCTACTACCCTGATCGCCGGTAATCGGCTTAAACCCCCACTCACGGGGCGTTTTTTTTATTTGGTTTGACTTTAGTTCCGGTTGTTACTTCACGCTGCCGCGGATCATCGCGGTGACGCCGGTGCGGGACAGCTCGCGGATGCCGTAAGGCTTCAGCAGCTCGACCATCGCGTCGATCTTATCGGAGTCGCCGACGACCTGAACGATCAGCGACGACGGGCCGATGTCGACGACCGCCGCGCGGAACGTCTCGACGACGCCGAGAATTTCCGGGCGGGCGCTCGGCTCCGCATTGACCTTGATGAGCGCCAGCTCGCGCGCCACCATCGGGTTGGAGCTGAGGTCGACGACCTTGATCACGTCGATCAGCTTATACAGCTGCTTCGACACCTGCTCGAGCGTCTTGTCGTCACCCGTCGTGACGATGACCATACGCGAGAGGCCCGGCTCTTCGGATTCTCCGACCGTAATGCTGTCGATATTGAAGCCGCGGCGGCCGAACAGGCCGGATACGCGCTGCAGGACGCCGGGCTGGTTGTTTACGAGTACCGAAACGGTGTGTCTTTGGATGCTCATTCGGAATCCCCCATTATCATTTCATCTAATGTCGAACCTTGGGTAACCATCGGATAGACGTTCTCTCCTTTACGGACCACAAATTCGACAAGTACGGGACCTGGGGTATCGAGAGCTTCGCGCCAAACTTTGTGCGCTTCTTCCTTGTTCGTCGCACGCAGGCCTTTGACGCCGTAGGCTTCGGCCAATTTGACGAAATCCGGGCTGCCGGCGAGATCGATATGGCTGTAGCGGTTATCGTAGATGATTTCCTGCCATTGACGGACCATACCGAGCACCTGGTTGTTGATGACGACGATTTTTACCGGAATGTTGTTGATCGCACAAACCGCCAGCTCCTGCGAGCACATCTGCATGCCGCCGTCGCCGTTGATCGATACGACGGTGCGGTCCGGATGCGCCATTTGCGCGCCGATCGCCGACGGGAAGCCGAAGCCCATCGTGCCGAGACCGCCCGAGGTGATCATGGAGCGCGGGTGATTGAACTTGTAGTACTGCGCCGCCCACATTTGGTGCTGGCCTACGTCGGTCGTCACGATCGCTTCGCCTCTGGTTGTTTCGTTGATCATCTCGATCACGTATTGCGGCTTCAGTTCCGTGTCCGAATCCTTGTAGCGAAGCGGCTTGTTCTTCACATTCTCCTTCACCGTTTCGATCCACGCCTCGGATTTGGCCGGCTTCGCCTTTTGGTTGGCGAGCTGCAGCACGTTCTTCACGTCGCCTACGCAAGGAATGGCGGTCTCGATGATTTTGCCGATTTCCGCCGGGTCGACATCGATGTGTACGATCTTTTTCGCTTGCGGTGCAAAACCTTTCACCTTCATCGTCACACGGTCGTCGAAGCGGGCGCCGATGCTGATGAGCAGATCGCAGCTTTGCAGCGCCATGTTGGCCGCATACGTTCCGTGCATGCCCGGCATGCCCATCCACAGCTCATGCGAGCTCGGGAAACCGCCGAGGCCGAGCAGCGTCGTCGTGACCGGAATGCGAGTTTTCTCGACGAATTCGAGCAGCTCCGCGGATGCGTCCGCCGCAACAACCCCGCCGCCGGCGATGATGACCGGGCGCTCGGATTCCGCGATCGCCTCAAGCATTTTCTCCACCTGCAGCTTGTTCGGCATCACCGTCGGATTGTAACCGCGAATATTGACCGTTTCCGGGTAGTGGAATTCGCAGGTCGCGTTGGATACGTCCTTCGGAATGTCGATCAGCACCGGACCTTTGCGGCCCGTATTGGCAATGTGGAACGCCTCTTTGATGACACGCGGCAGATCTTTAACGTCTCTGACCAGGTAGCTATGCTTTGTAATCGGCATCGTGATGCCGGTAATATCCGCTTCTTGGAATGCATCCGTACCGATCACCGTGGTCGCTACGTTGCCTGTAATGACGACGAGAGGGACGGAATCCATGTAGGCTGTCGCGATACCTGTGACCAGATTCGTCGCCCCCGGTCCCGACGTAGCGATACAAACACCGACTTTGCCGGTCGAACGGGCATACCCGTCGGCGGCATGGATCGCACCTTGCTCATGACGTGTGAGCAGGTGGTTAAAGTCCGGATTTCCGTGCATCGCATCGTAGATGTACAGCACGGCTCCGCCCGGGTAACCGAAGACGCAGTCCACACCCTCCAGCAATAAGCTTCTCAGCAGTATTTCAGAACCTGTGATGACGTCCGGCTTCAGCAGCTCCGCACGGAGCTGTTCCTTCGACTTTTCCGTAGTTTGTACGTTCATGTGTGCTCCTCCTCTCAAAAAATAGGTCAATCTAAGCTAAAAAACCCCTCTCGTCCTGAACGCGAATAACGCGTCAGCAGGGACGAAAGGGGTTTATCTTCCGTGGTACCACCCAAGGTTTGCCGCATGTCTCGCGACACACAGCCTCAACAGGATACGAGGCACATCCAAAATATGCCGTCATACCTTGGCACGGTAACGTGTGCCATTCCGATTTCCCCTACTAGCCATGCCTTCCATGGACAGACATGCTTTTCAGGAAAACAGCTCCGAGGTGAGCTCGTACATAAGGGATTAATGGCTTTGGTTTCAGCAATTCCGCCGCTCTCTGGACATAAGGGCCCTTATAACTTCGTCCTCATCATAGCCGATAACTGTAGTTGTTTATCATTACGGTTAATTATATGCGTGTTCGGACCAATAGTCAAGACCCAGCGTCTTCGCAGGCCTGGTCACGATCCCCGGTGCTCCGTTTCAGTTACTCCCCAATCGCCAGATTTCCGCCTTTTCCAGCTGCTCATCTTCCCTCTGCGTCTCTTCGATGCGGCCCATAAGTTCGGAACGCTCTGCCGCCTGCCTTTGGGTCTGATCCGCGCGATCCTGCCGGTATAACATCAGCTCGTGTTCCAAGGATTGGATGATCGCCTCCACTTCCTTGGGTTCATACCCGAATAACGACATTCTCTCCTTATTGTTAACGTTTCTCGATTCCATCCCCATACCTCATTCTCATTTTAAATGTATAGACTGTTTGTCCTCGTGTTCCGGAAGCCGGCGCAGCGCTTCTTTTAAGAATCCCTTCTTGATTGGCGGCTGTAATCAAATCGGACCCATGACGACGGGACCTATCGTTTGGGAACGCATGACTCCGGTCGGTGAACCCCAAATCCCGAGGTCTTTCCACGTCCCGTCGTAAACGAGGGAGACCAGACGCCGTTCCTTCTCGACTACCGCATAGCTGAAGCTCATCTTCGCCATAGTGGAGTAGACCTGCAAAAGCTCCCCGTAAGAGACAGGCAGGCTCAAGCTCTCCAGCCGCTCCAGTACATATCGCGCTTGAAAGCAAAACACTCCGCAGTTCCACATCGATCCCGCGGAGATTAACGACTCCGCTTCATCTTTTGACGGCTTTTCTCGAAATCGGCTTACTTCCACCATGTGCTCCGGCTGAGACCGGGACGGTTTCGACTCCGGAACCAGGTACCCGTATTTATCCGACGGATGCGTCGGTTTGACGCCCAATAGCCCGAGCCGGGCCCCGGAGCGCTTCACCGCTTCCGGAAGCTGGAACACCGTCTCATAAAATGGTTCGTCCGCCATACCGTCTACAGGCAGCACCAGAACCGTCTCATCCGGATGAAGTCCCCGACGCGAATGCAAATAAGCGACAGCCAGCAGAACAGCCGGGAAAGTATCTCTTTGGGCCGGCTCCAGTACAAGATCGACTCCGTTGCCGAGTTGTTCAAATATCGTTTCTCGCTGGTTCGCTTCCGTTACAATGACCGTATATTTATGGAGGCAGCGTTTTACCAGCTGCCTCCATATCCTCTGCAGCATGGAAGCCGGCTTCCCGCTTTCGTCGGTCAGCGGCTGAAGCGGGTGCTTGGGGCGATTATCGCTGGACATCGGCCATAACCGGTTTCCCGATCCGCAGGAAAGTAAAATAATTTTCACTTTAATTCCCTTCTTTCGGGTCAAGCTTGAAGCATCTAAGGTTTCCCATTGTTCCTCGGCTTTCGGAGGTCTTCCCAATATTGCCGGTATTACTTCGAATTTTTCATATAGGCCAATAGTACCATAGCGCACTGAACAAAAATTGAACAATGTTCCAATACTTCAAGGACGATCTTCTTCGCCGAAATCGTTTGGTGCAAAAAAATAAGCTGCACTTCCAAGCAACCGGGTTGCTTGAAGGTGCAGCTTATGCCGCTTCTTATTACGCGTTTACTTTTTGCTTGGCTGCGTCAGCCAGAGCCGCAAAACCTTTTGCGTCGTTGACAGCGAGGTCAGCGAGCATTTTGCGGTTTACGTCGATGCCGGCCAGCTTGAGGCCGTGCATCAGCTTGCTGTAGGACAAGCCGTTGATGCGGGCAGCCGCGTTGATGCGCACGATCCACAGCTTGCGGAAGTCGCGCTTCCGTTGACGGCGGTCACGGTATGCGTAAAGCAAGGATTTCATCACTTGCTCTTTTGCAGTTTTAAATAATCTATGTTTGGAACCGAAGTAACCTTTTGCGAGCTTCAAAATTTTCTTGCGACGAGCTGCGCGGATCGTACCGCCTTTCACTCTTGCCATGATGATCTACCTCCGTAAATGATTTATTCTGTCCGAAACGGGAAATTACTTGATGTTGGCGAGCTGCTGCTTCAGGCGTCTTACATCGCCGGGAGCCATAACCGGGTTCGTGCCGAGCACGCGCTTTTGACGGCCGGATTTGCCGGACAACAGGTGGTTTTTGTAAGCTTTGTAGCGTTTTACTTTACCGGTTCCTGTTATTTTGAAGCGGCCTTTCAGGCTGCTGTGGGTTTTCATTTTAGGCATCGCAATGTCCTCCTTAAGATTGTGATTTACTGTGCTTTCGGTGCCAAAATCATGATCATGCTGCGGCCCTCAAGCTTCGGCCGGCGCTCGACGATCGAGAGGTCCTCGACCTCGGCGGCCACGCGCTCCAGCACCTTCTGGCCGATGTCCGCATGGGCGATTTCGCGGCCGCGGAAGCGGACGCTCATCTTCACCTTGTCCCCGTCCTTGAGAAACTTGATGACGTTGCGCAGCTTCGTTTGGAAGTCGTGCTCGTCGATCGTGGCGCTGAAGCGAACTTCCTTGAGCTCCACGATTTTTTGATTTTTGCGCGCTTCCTTTTCTTTCTTCTGCATTTCGTAGCGGTATTTGCCGTAATCCATGATGCGGCAAACCGGCGGCTTGGCCGTAGGGGCTACATTCACCAGGTCGAGCCCTGCGTCCTGCGCAATTTGCAGCGCCTCGCGAAACGGTTTAATGCCGAGCTGATCCCCATTAGACCCGATCAGACGAACTTCCTTCGCCCGAATCTCCTCGTTAATCAAATGCTCTGTGCTAATAACGTGCCACCTCCAAGGGTTTTTACCGATTGTCCTAAGTAGGATACGACCGCACAAAACGCGTTTTTGGGCACAAAAAAATGCGGGCGTATGACACACGCCCACATTCGTTATTCATGACATGACAGTACCCTGCATGAATTCATTGTGCTCACGAAACCAGCCAACAATGTCGGACAGGTGAGAAGCGGGCGCTTCTACTTTTGATCGCATTATTCAAAATGACTTAAACAATATACCATGTTTTGAGGTTGGAGTCAAACCCTTGCAGCGCTAGCTGACCTGCTTGCTCTGCACTTCCTCCAGCCGGATAACGCGGGTATGCTGCGTGTGGCTCCATTGCTTGTTGTTTTGGGTGAAAAACGCATAAAACGTAATCGGCCACCAGGACAGCAGGAAAATCGGGAACAGCAGCAAATATTTGTACGTCTTCCACGGCGCTTTCTCGATGACGAGCGCGAGCGGGAACTGCGCATAGGTCAGTATCGTCAGCATCGTGAAGAAAAACGGCGAATAATCGTACATCGACGTAAATGTTCTTACACCCGGCAGCGCGACATCGATCCAAAGAAATACGGTCAAAATCGAACCGATAAACAAGGTGTATACGTTTATTGCATAGACGGCCGTATCCAGCTTGGCCCAGTTGCCTTCCTTCAGGCCTTGCCAGAACAGCGGGAAGAAGTAACGCCTCGCCACATCGAAGTGGCCCTGCATCCATCTCAGACGCTGACGGGCGGATGCCTTGAAGGTCAGCGGCTTTTCGTCGAACACTTTTGCGTCGTAGTTGAAGTGCGGATAAACCCCTCGCTGCACGCAGCGCATCGTAAACTCCAGGTCCTCGACGAGACTGGTCGCACCCCAGCCGATTTCCTTCAGCAGGCTCGACTCGAAGCACATGCCCGTACCGCCCAGGAAGTTCGCCAGCCCGAGATTGACCCGGGGCAGCTGCCACAGCCGGTTGCAGTACCAATATGTAATGGCGTAAGCTGCAGTGATCCAGGAGTCGTTCGGGTTTTTCGTATCCAGGTATGCCTGAATGACGCGGGAGCCGTTGCAAAGATCGTTGTTCATGTGACGCAAATAATCGGTCCCGACCAAGTTGTCCGCGTCGAACATGACGACGGCATCGTACTGCCGGGGCATCTTCCAAAGCTCTTTGAGCATCCACTCGATTGCGTAGCCTTTGCCCCTGAGCTTCGCGTTATGGCGCTCCATCGCGTAAACGCCCATATTCTTGGCGATTTGCGCCGTCTTGTCCGTACAGTTATCGCAAATAACGAATATGTCGTACAATTCTTTCGGATAATCGAGATTTTTCAAGTTTTCAATCAGCGCCCCAACTACCTGCTCTTCGTTGTGAGCGGCGACGAGTACGGCAAATGATTTTTGCGGTTCGTGTTGCTTTGTTGCCTTACGCCGATACCAGCCGAAAAACGTTAAAAACAGCTGATAGCCGCCGATGACTGCCAAGACGATTTGTATGCCCAGCAGCAAATTATCCAGCATCAGTAATCCCCCTTTTTGTGAACCACCGAAGTATCCGATCTTCTTCTGTCTCTCTCTTATGAAAACAACTTCGATGGCTTTCATTGGATTGCGTGGGTAGCCGAATATGATTTTCCTCTCTTTGACCCGTTTTGTCAAAGGCTCCTAGAAGCTTGATAATGCCAGAAGTTGCGCATTACATCGGAAATCAGCGGCTCACACTTGTTTACTCTCTGCAATCCAATTCTTTTCGTCTTATTTTCATCGTTTTTCAAACATTTTATCAACCTGTTCTATTATACGGCATACGTCCCATCAAATACAAATGGCCTCTTCGCCCGATGCCGCAACCTCCGCATAGCTGGCGTACAAACGGGAAAATATCGAGTCCCACGATTGCTTCAGCGCGTATTCGCGGCCGGCGGCCGCCATCGCAGCTCTTGTGGCCTCCTCGCGGAATAGCCGCTCCATCGCCGCGGCGAATCGGGAAGCGTCGCCGGGAGGGCACAGCAGCCCGGTCACCCCGTGCGAGATATTGTCCCGCACGCCGCCGGCCGCGGCGCCGATCACCGGTGTTCCCGAGGCCAGCGCCTCGAGCACGACGTTGCCGAACGTCTCGGTTGCCGACGGGAACACGAATACGTCCGCGGCGGCATACAGCTCGGCAAGCTCGCGGCCCTGCACGAAGCCGGTAAAGGTGACGGCCGGGTCGTGCGCACACAGCTCCCGCAGCGTTTCCGCGCTCGGGCCTTCCCCCACGATGATCAGATGCGCATGCCGCGCAACCTCATCGGACAAGCTTCGCCAAGCTTCCAGCAGCACGTCGACACTTTTCTCCGGGGCAAGCCTGCCGACAAACAGCATGACGAATTTTGCCGGAGCGATGCCGTATCGCCCCAACACGGCTTTCCGGTCGACAAACGGATGAAACTGACCGGTCTCTACGCCCCGACCCCATATTTCCATGCGCTCCAGTCCTTTTTCCTGCAAATGAAGCAGCGCCGATCTCGAGGGTACATATATTTTACGGCATTCCTGATGAAACCAGACCATATATTTCCAAAGCATGTTTTCCATCCACTGCAGCTTATAATACGACAAATATTGATCAAAATGGGTATGATAGGATGCGACGACCGGGATGCCGTGTTTTTTGGCGTAAAGCATGCCGGTCAGCCCCAGATTAAAAGGAGTCGCCACATGAATAAGGTCCGGAGCAAACTGCTTCAGCGACCTGCTGACGTGAACCGGATTGGGAAGCGCCAGGCGGCATTCGGGATACAGCAGAAAAGGGATGCTGTAAAACCGCTCGACCGTCCTTAAGTCCGCCGATTCGGGTTCCGGACTGGACGGCGCAAACACTTTGCAGAAGCTGCCCCGCGACTCCACATACCGAACCCACCGTCCCAGCGTCTTCGCCACCCCGTTCACATCCGGCAAATACGTATCGGTAAAAAGCGCCACCCTCATGTCCATCTCCCCTTAATACGGAAGTTTTCAGAGGCAAGAGGGGCAACAGGTATTTATGTCTATTCATTGGTAAAAAATGACGGTTATATACATCGTTTAGTCGGTCTTGCCTCTGTTATGATTCTACGTACGGATTGTTATCGCAAGGTCAACGAAAAATTAATTTTTGCTTGCGCCGGACTTGCGTGAAGTTGATACTCCATTAACACTCGTCATATACAATGGGAGGTGAACGCTTCTTTACATTCAACCGAACCGCACAAAGGAGGAACACTGCCTATGAATCGGGTCGTCCACTGGCTGAGCGACCGCGAGCATCGCGTGTTTTTTTGGGTGAACCGGCGCATCCAGCACTTCGTCCTCGATAAGATCTTTTCCGGGATCACCCACGCAGGAGGCGCTTCGGCTACGATCGTCTTCGCTCTTGCCGTCGCCCTGTGGGGGCCGGGCATCTGGCACAAAGCGGGGCTGCAAAGCTGCATCGCCCTTGCGCTGAGCCATATCCCCGTCGCTATTGTAAAAAAGAAATATCCGCGGCTTCGTCCCTATCTCGTGCTGCCCGGCACCCATACATGCAAAAACCCGCTGACGGACCACTCGTTTCCTTCCGGCCATACGACCGCGATTTTCTCCGTAGTGGTGCCGCTGGTCTGGCTTCAGCCGTGGCTCGGCATTATTTTGCTTCCGCTGGCATCCATTGTCGGTCTGTCGCGTATATATTTAGGACAGCACTACCCGTCCGACTGCCTGGCCGGCGCTGTGATCGGAACCGGCGCGGCACTGGGGACGGTTGCAATTTTCCCCTGAAATGTTTAATGTTAATTTGTTAAGATTATGTAAAGGATAACGCTTGAGCAAAGGTAAATCCATGGTTACAAGGTTAGGTGAAATCATGCGCAGGAAAAGGGTTTTGATATTGTCGGAAGGATTCGGAGCCGGCCACACTCAGGCCGCCCAGGCTTTGTCCGTCAGCTTGAAAAAGCTCTCTCCCGACGTGCAAACGCGGGTGCTGGAGCTGGGATCCTTTTTACACCCCACGGTGGCACCGTGGATTTTTGGCGCGTACCGGAAAACGGTGATCAACCAACCGAGACTGTACGGCTTTATGTACCGTTACCAGTATAAAAAGTCGCTGAACCGCTTTACCCAACTTGCCTTGCACCGATTGTTTTACGCACAAACGGCGGAGGTGATCCGCCAGCTTAAACCCGATACGATCGTCTGCACCCATCCGTTTCCGAATGTGGTGATCTCGCGGCTGAAGCGCTCCGGGCTGTCCGTCCCGCTTTGCACGGTCATCACGGACTACGACGCCCACGGGACATGGGTCAGCAATGAGGTCAACAAATATTTGGTGTCGACGCCCGACGTCAAGGAAAAGCTGCTGAACCACGGCGTGCCAGCCGACCATATTGAGGTCACCGGCATTCCGGTGCACCCGAGCTTTTGGGAGTCGCACGACAAGGAGCAGCTGCGCCGGCAGTTCGGGCTTCAGGCGATGCCGACCGTGCTCGTCATGGGCGGCGGCTGGGGCCTCGTCCACACGGAAGGTTTTATCGAGTATTTGACGCGCTATCGGGACCGCATTCAGATGATCTTCTGCCTCGGCAGCAATGAAAAGGCGCTTGCCGATTTGTCCGCAAACCCGCAGTTCCGCCATCCGAACATCCGCCTGCTCGGCTTTACGAAAGAAGTCGACAAGCTGATGGAAGTGTCCGATCTGCTCATCACCAAACCCGGCGGCATGACTTGTACGGAAGGTTTGGCCAAAGGTATCCCGATGCTGTTTTATAAGCCCATTCCCGGGCAGGAGGAAGAAAATTTGCAGTATTTCACGGAGCACGGCTTCGGCGAACAGATCCGGTCGACGGAAACGATCGATTACTGGTTTCAATATTTGCTGGAGCGGTATCCCGAGGTGCAGAAGCGCCGCGCCATGCTCGCTGAGAAGTGGAGGCAGTACCGACCGGCGGAGTGCTCGCAGGCGATTATGGAGCTAATGGGGGAAAAATACCCTGTTGGCCCTTAAGGGCACCACCCCTAAGTCCCCAACGGGGAGTTCTATCACCCCCTAAACAGTGCTCACCCCCTAAATCCCCCTCCAGGGGGACCCCAGGCTTCCGTAGCCGGCTTTGCTTCGCAAAGCCCTTAAGGCGCTCGGGCGCCCTGGACCCGCCCTGATGGAGGGGGTGCTCGCTGCTAGGTCGCGACTGTCCTTCCATGGATTTTTGTTTCTTGCAAAAATCCGATGTCGGACTCGCTTTACGTTTGGCGCGATGCCTGTTGAGGGGCTATGTGCCTCGGGCTCGCGGTTGTCTGGCGTCGTTTTCGCTGGCGCAAAAACCTGCGCACAGACACGCTTACATCCGTGCTATATGGATGAACAAAACATGTACATGGCAATATAAGGTAGGATCGGCTCATGCGGTACACAGCGTAACGGTTGCAGGTGAGCTTATAGGGGCCAAAATGGGCGGTTTCAAACTGTAACGGTTGCCATAGTGGTTATTTGTGAACTTTCATCGTTTTGAGAGAACCAAGTTGAGAAATAAGCTCTGTCACGACCGTTACATTTTAGGAATGACGTTTTTGAGCCAATTAAGCTCAGCAGCAACCGTTAGGCTTCCCGTATCGGTTCGACCGACCGCTGCGCAGCGCCGAAACGCATGCCTGGGTCATACATGACGCGCATCAGTTCGACTTATTAAGTCGCCGCAATCCCGGCCATAAACCAAAAGCAGTCCTATTCGGACTGCTTTTGCTTTTCTTCCGCTGCGACGGTGTCGGCGAGGTGCCGGATATGCTTGTCCAAAGCTTCGGGGCCGATGACGACTTCGCAGCGGTAAATGTTCATGCCTTGCTCGAAAAACTTCGTTTCGTATTCCGTCATCACGTTGTCGGGATGAGGGCCGTCCGCGTGCAGATCTAGCGATATGTTGCGCATTCGCAGGCCCATGTCGGCAAAAGAGTTCAGCGAGAATTCGAACAGAGAGCGCGAATCGGTTTTGAAATGAATTTCGCCGCGCTCATTAAGCAGCTTCATGTATTTCTCCACGAAGCGGCGGTGGGTCAGCCTGCGCCGGGCGTGCTTTTTCTTGGGCCACGGGTCGCTGAAATTGAGATAAATGCGCTCAAGCTCCCCCGGGGAGAAAATATCTTCAATATACTCTATATTGAAAAGGGCCAACGCCAAATTGGACAGCTCCTCGCCAAGGCCCGCCTCTTCTCGCGCGGCTCTCGCCTTTTCGCTTGCTCTGCGAAGCAGCTCGTCATACATGTCCACGCCGATAAAATTCGCTTCCGGATGCTTGATGCTCATGCGGCTGATGAACTGCCCTTTTCCCATGCCAAGCTCGACGTAAATCGGGCGGTCGTTGCCGAAATATTCGGACCATCGTCCCTTGTATTCCTTCGGATTCAAAATCACAAGATCCGGCTGCGCCTCCAGCGCCTCGCGGATTCCTTTTCTCCCTCTTAAACGCATCGTATGATCCCCCAACTCGTTTGCGGCTTATCAGGAAGATTATACTCCGCCCGCTGCATAAAAAAAAGAGCGGGTTAAACGCCCAGCGATGCGTAGTCCAGTTTGCCGCTTTCCTGAAGCAGCTTTTGGTTCAGCCGTTCCACAACCTTATGCCGCGCTTCCGCCGCGATGCCGGATTGATTCCAGAACCGGACTCCGGCCCCAAGCGCCATCGCTTCCTTTACGGTAAGCTCAACGGTAATTGTCTCGTTGCCTTGGGCAAATCCCGTCGACATGTTCGCCACCTCGCCCCTTTTTTCAAATTCATATGTTTATTGTGCCCGTACGGGCTTAAGAAAATGATTGATTTTCCTGGCTTCGTTTCATATATTTAGTGTAGTTAATGACAGAAGGACGAGGAGTTTATGGATCGACAAAATCTGTTAACCGAACGGTTTTATGCCGCTTTCCAAAAGGTGCAGCAGCTGCTTCGGCAAAAGCTGAACGCCCACCTGCAGCATGACGGGCTGCAGCTGACGAGGGGGCAGTTTTTTTTGCTCCGGGTTTTGTACAACCGCGGTCCGCTCATGATCACGGAGCTTGCCGATTGGATGAACGTGCGGCCGGCGACGATGTCCCCGATTATCGACCGTTTGGAGAAGCATCAGCTCGTCAGCCGGGTCAAAAACGAAAAGGATCGGCGGATCGTTTATGTGGAGCTTACCGAAGGCGGCCGGCATCTGGTTCTGGAAATGGAGACGATTTGGCGCCAGGTCGTTACGGAGCATTTGTCCCGTCTCACCGAACAGGAACAGGAGCTGGTGATCGGCCTGCTTGAAAAATTCGCGCGAAAAGAATAGAAAAATCCTCATCATAAAACGACCTCCCCGAAAAACACGGAGAGGTCGTTTTGGCTTATGCGTATAAATGCCAAAAAGATTAACGGATGTCGCCGCGGTCTCTATTGCGGTTTCTCAGACCGGCCAAACCGATCAGACCAAGCAAACCGAGCCAGCCCCAGTCTACGCGGTTGTTGTCCGTAGTCGTGGCATACGTTCTGTACGTGGACGTATCGTAGTTGCCGGTACCGTAGGTGGACATGCGGTCCAACATATTGTGGCCGTAGCCGCGGAGCGTGTTGCCGGCCGTCGTACCGTAGGTGCCGGTTCCGGTTCCTGTAACATTGTTATAGTAGGTTCCCGTTCCGGTCGTCGTACCCGTAGTACCGGTTGTACCGTATGTTCCGGTAGTGCCCGTCGTGCCGGTCGTTCCGGTGGTACCTGTAGTACCCGTGGTTGTACCGGTCGTCGTCCCCGTCGTCGTACCGTCGGTGCTGTACGTTCCGGTGCCTGTTCCGCCTGTGCCAGTCGTGCCGGAAGTCGTTGCACCGTAGGTGCTCGTTCCGCCGGTCGTTCCGCTTGTTCCGGTAGTTCCCGTTTCAGCATTAGCTTGAGCGCCGAAGCTGAGTGCACTTGTCAAGGCAAGTGCCAGAACTGCTGTACGAAACTTTTTCATGTCGTGGGAAATCTCCTTTCAGGTTTCTATAGTGGGTCGTGCAACATTATCTTCTGCCGGAGGGTGACGGTTTATCCGAGCCGGAAGCAGGGGCATTTTGTTAAAATGCCGGATGCTTACCCGGGCGGACCGGGTCGCATTTTTCGGTTGAATTCTGTAGAATGAGTGGAGAGTATCTGCAGATAGGAGCCAATTCATATGAATATGCTGACCCATATAGAGCCTCATCTCTGGGGAGATAAACGATTTCATACATGGAATTACGAGATGCGCCGCATGTTCGGCGAGAAAGTGTTCAAAGTCATGCTCGACGCCGGGTTCACTTGCCCGAATCGTGACGGAGCCATCGCCACTGGGGGGTGCACGTTTTGCAGCGCCCGGGGCTCGGGAGATTTTGCCGGGAGCCGCCGCGACGATCTGGTGACGCAATTTAACAAAATCCGCGACCTGCAGCATCAAAAATGGCCGGATGCCAAATACATCGGTTATTTCCAGGCTTATACCAACACGTATGCCCCGGTGGAAGAGCTTCGCGAATATTATGAAGTCATTTTACAGCAGCCCGGGGTCGTCGGATTGTCGATAGCCACCCGCCCCGACTGCTTGCCGGACGATGTCGTTGAATATTTGGCCGAGCTGAACGAAAGAACGTATCTATGGGTGGAAATGGGGCTGCAGACGATTCATGAAAAAACGTCCGAGCTCATCAACCGTGCCCACGATACGGAATGTTATTTGCAGGCGGTGTCCAAGCTAAGAAAACACGGCATTCGCACCTGTGCGCATATCATCTACGGCTTGCCGCTGGAAACGCATGAGATGATGCTGGAAACGGGCAAAGCCGTTGCGCGAATGGATGTGCAGGGGATCAAGATTCATCTGCTCCACTTGATGCGAAAAACGCCGATGGTCAAGCAGTATGAGGCCGGACTCGTGCGTTTTCTGGAAAAGGACGAATACGTCGGGCTTGTCGTCGATACGCTGGAGCAGCTGCCTCCGGAGATGATCGTGCACCGGCTGACCGGAGACGCCCCGCGGGATCTCTTGATCGGTCCGATGTGGAGCCTGAAAAAGTGGGAAGTGCTCAATGCGATCGATGCGGAGCTGAAGCGGCGCAATACGTGGCAGGGGAAATTGTGGAGACCTTAGGCGGGTCTCCTTTTTTGATTGCGGCCTCGAACCGATTCCCGGGCGGTTATCGTTACTTGTATGTAAAGCCCAATATTATGGAAGAGGTGGTCCGTTATGAAAAACTTGCTGTACGCCGCCGCCATTGCGAGCGTATGTCTGATCGCGGCCGGCTGCGGAAGCGACAAGGCCGCTGCCCCTGCCGCGGGTACGCCGGCAGCGACACCGAAAGCGGATGCCGCCAGCCCATCGTCATCGCCTTCGCCTTTGCCTTCGCCGACACCAACTCCGACTCCGTCAGCCACGCCAAGCCCGGCTCAGCCGGCGACGACAGAGCAGGCCAAAACGACGGAGCCTCCCAAGCAGGAGACGGCCAAGACGGAGCCGTCGAAAACCGAGCCGCCCAAGCAAGAGGCACCTAAAGCGGAGGCGCCGAAGCCGGATGCTCCTAAAGCGGAGCCTGCGAAAACCGAAGCTCCCAAGCAGGAAACCCCGGCGCAGACAGCGGCACCGACGCCCGCCCCCGCCAAAACGGAATCGCCTAAAGCGGACGCCGCAGCGGATGCCGCCATCGCCGCGAAAGCGGAGCCGCTGTTCAAGGACAACTGCATGGCCTGCCATGGGGAACAGCTGGAAGGCGGCGTTGGCCCCAATATCAGCAAAGTGGGAGAGCGCCGGACGAAGGAGCAGCTGATCGAGAAAATTACGAAAGGCGGCAAAGTGATGCCGGCTTTCAAAGACAGTCTGAAGGACTCGGAGATCGAAACGCTCGCCGCCTGGCTGGCGACAAAAAAATAAGCCGAAACGCCAAGTCGGTGCCCTGCGGGGCACCTTTCTTTTTCCCGGCTTCCGATTTGCGGTATAATATACGAATATACATCTTTTTTTATGCTGAAATGGAGCGTTAACGATTTATGGGATTCGTATCGATTTTAAGCTTTGCGCACCAGTGCGCCGCGGCGCGGGTCCGGCCCGGAGACGTTGTGGTCGATGCGACGCTCGGCAACGGCAACGATGCGATGTTTCTGGCTAAGCTCGTCGGAGACAGCGGTGTTGTTTACGGCTTCGACGTTCAGGAGCAGGCTATCCGCAAAACGGGAGAACGGCTGGAAGCGGAGTTCGGCGCCGCCGGCCATATTCGCCTGCTTTTGGCGAGCCACGCCGAAATGGAGGCCCATCTGCCCCCGGACGTACACGGACATGTAGCCGCGATCATGTTCAATCTCGGGTATTTGCCCGGCGACGACCATTCCGTCATCACCCGGCCGGATTCCACTTTGCCCGCGCTGGAGGCGGCAACCCGGCTGCTGAAAAAGGGCGGCATCGTCACGATCGTCGTTTATCCGGGACACGAAGGCGGCGCGGAGGAAGCGCGGGCGGTCGACGCCTGGTGCTCCGGGTTACCGCAGGAGCGGTTTCAAGTGCTGCAGTACCGGTTTACCAATCAGAAAAACTCTCCTCCTTATTTAATAGCTGTCGAAAAAAAGCTGTCATGATATAATGCAAAATAGCGATTTGTTGGAGAACATTACATATAGAGGAAGGGAAACGAGATGAAACCATATCCATTGCAATTTCAACCGGAAATGAAGGAACGCGTCTGGGGAGGACGGTCGCTCGAAAGGTTTGGCCTCCGGCTGCCGGAAGGACGCATCGGCGAAGGCTGGATGATCGGCGATCACCCGAACGGCACAACCAAGGTCGTGAACGGCGAGCTGGCCGGCCTTGGCCTTGACGAGATTCGCGAGCGGCATGGCAAGGAGTTTTTCGGCAGCAAAGGCTTTTCCGAGAAAAACGGTCGCTTCCCGCTTCTCATCAAGCTGCTTGATTGCGAGGACGATTTGTCGGTGCAGGTGCATCCGAATGACCACTATGAAAAGCTTCCCCCCGGCGAACTCGGCAAAACGGAAATGTGGTACGTGCTGGACGCGAAGCCGGGTGCGAAAATTCTTTACGGCCTGAAGACGGGAGTGACAAGGGAGTCGCTGGCCGCAGCGATCGCGGACAACCGGATCATGGACTGCCTGCAGGAAGTATCGGTGGAGGCGGGAGATTCGTTTTACATCCCGGCCGGTACGGTTCATGCGCTTTGTGCGGGAGTGCTTGTCGCGGAGATTCAGCAAAACTCGGATACGACCTACCGGCTGTACGATTACGACCGTCTCGGTCTTGACGGCAAGCCGCGCGAGCTGCATGTGGAAGATTCGCTGAACGTGATCGCGTACGAAGGATCGGGCGCAACCCGGATGAAGACGGACCTGAAGCAGGCGAACGAATGGCTGACGCTCGCCCGTTCCCCTTATTTTGTGACGGAAAAAGGCCGGGTCGACGGTTCCTGGGAGCTCGGCACAACGCCGGAGAGCTTCGTCATCCACGTGATCTGCGAGGGCACCGGCCTGATCCGCTGGGCGGACGGCGAGCTGCCCGCGAAACCCGGCGATTGCTTCCTGCTCCCGGCCAGCCTCGGCAGCTATTCGCTGCACGGCGATATGACCGTGCTGCGCAGTTATTTGCCGTAACCGGGCCTAACAGCTGCAACCTTACACACGAACAAAACAAAGGCCCTTCGAATTCCCAACCGGAGTTCGAAGGGCCTTTTCGTCGGTGCGGCGAATCCGCCATTGTCCACGGAAAATTGCCGATTTTGGTGCTGCAGCCATAGTCGCCCGCACGGCGGGACTCAAATCCGGTAAGATTTCATCGCTTTACGCAGCTCCTTGATCGTCGGACGTTTGCCGTACATCAATACGCCGGTGCGGTAAATCTTGGCCGACAGCCAGCCGAACGCATAGATGGATACCAGCATAATAAGCAGCGATGCCCATACCTCCCATAGCGGCGGATCGCTGAGACCGGCCCGCAGCACCATCGCATATGGGGCAAAAAAGGGAATAAACGAGCACACAACTACGAAAGTGCTATCCGGATGGGTGAGATTAAAAATGCCGATATAAAAACCGATCATGGAGAGAAACGAAAGCGGCATAACCGCTTGATTCAATTCCTCGGTTCGGCTGACGATGGAGCCGACTGCCGCATACAGCGTTGCGAACAGAAAATACCCCGTCAAATAAAACAGAAGCGCAAGCAGCAGCAGCGAGCCGTCAATGTCGCTCAGATGGATATTGAGATTGCCAAGAGCTTCACGATTGGTCGGAATCAGAGCGTTAGCGACAATAACGATGACATATAACGCAATCTGCATAATGCCTACCAGGAACATGCCGATAATCTTGCCGAACATGCCGTTAAGCGGCGAAACGCTTGTAATGAGCACCTCCATAATCCTCGAGCTCTTCTCCGTCGTCACTTCGCTTGCGATCATATGTCCCGTGCCCATGATGGAGAAGAACAGCAGGAACATAACGGCATAAACAACCCCTATGTTCAATTTCTGCTGCGCGGCGGTAAGTCCGGAGGAGTCTCCCGCGGTTGAGATCTGCAGCGACTGTACGTTCACCGGCGCGTAAAGCAGCCGAAGCTGCTCCTCCGTAAGCCCGGAGAACTGCATCTTGACGTTTTGCAATGCCGTCTTCAGCGCATTCTCGGAGGAATCGTCCAGCACTTTTTCGGATTTGTAAATGACGTCGTAAAAGGAATTGCCGGCATTCGGTTTGAACAAAAGGTAACCCCGGATCTGCCCGTCCGCTACGGCCTGCCGGAGAAGCGCTTCATCCTTGTCTGCGGCACCGCTGCCCTCGATCGGCACGAGCTGCAGCTCCCGTTCAGCCTCAGGTTTTTGCTGGAAGTACATCTCCAGCTTCTGACCCAGCAGCGTTGGAGTTACGCTGCTTTTGAGAAGGTCGCTCTGCGCGGTTGCATATCCGACCCGCTTCAGCTCCGGCTCCCCTTTGCTGAACAGGGAAATGATGTAGGGCAGATTGACCCCGAGGGAGAGAATCAGAACAAGAATCAGCGTAGTTACGACAAACGATTTGCTTCTGGTTTTGCTTCGGAACGTGAAGCCGATAACGGTTCTCAGATCATTCATGCCGCTCACCTACCGTCTTTATAAAAATTTCGTTTAATGTCGGCTCCATGATCTCAAAACGAGTGACCTCCGCCTGGGCCATCGAGTGCCGGAGAATGCCGCCTCCCGCAGCAGCATCCGCAATCCGGATCTCGTAAGATCCGTCCTCGCGCCGGGTACAGCCGGCAACGCCGGGCAATTGCTCGAGCCCCCGGACTTCCCCGTTTACAGCAAGAATTACGCGCTCCCGCGGAAATTGGCTCTTGATGGACTTGAGGCTGCCCGATATAACCGGCCGGGAACGGTGAAGGATCGTGATGTTCCGGCAGAGCTCCTCGACATGCTCCATGCGGTGAGTCGAAAACAGGATGGTCGCACCCTGATCGCGAAGCTCTTTGACAACGGACTTGAGCAGCTCGGCATTAACCGGATCGAGGCCGCTGAACGCCTCATCCATAATGATGATGTTCGGCTTATGGATGACGGAGGCAATGAACTGAATTTTCTGCTGGTTGCCCTTCGACAGCTCCTCGACACGCTTATCGTAATGCTCGGGCACCTCCAAACGTTCGAGCCACTTGCGCAGACTATCCTCGGCATCGCGCCGGGACATTCCGCGCAGCCTGGCCAGATAGATGAGCTGCTCGCCAACCTTTACCTTGGCGTACAATCCGCGTTCTTCCGGAAGATAACCCAGCGTCTTGAGCTGCTGCTTGGTATATGTTTTGCCGTCATAAAGAATCCGCCCCTCATCCGGGTAAATCAATCCGAGCACCATGCGCATCGTGGTCGTTTTGCCCGCTCCGTTCGCCCCGAGCAAACCGTAGATTTCCCCGCGGTCCACCTCGAAGCTGATGCCGTTTACGGCCGTTTTCTCCCCGTACTGCTTGACTATATGCTCAACGATTAAGGGCTTCATTCGGTTACCGCCTTTCTGTTCCAGGGATTTGATTGATCCTCTCCTAAAAGTCCGATGAATAGCTGCTCGCTGCGGTTGCGGATCGTTCCTCCGATCGCTCTTGTCCTCAGATTTCTTTATTAAGCCGCTATTCAGCAGTGGAAATCCGAGGACAAAGGCGACCGCTTACGCTTCTCCGAAACGATTCCGCCCCTCCCCGCTGTTTATTCACCGGACTTCTAGACTATCCGGCCGGAGACAACGTTATTTCCGCCTGGACTTCTCGATTAACGCCTCCATGATGTCATCCAGTTCGAGCGGCCGCC
The DNA here is from genome assembly GCF_023276405.1 of Paenibacillus hamazuiensis. Classification (NCBI taxonomy): domain Bacteria; kingdom Bacillati; phylum Bacillota; class Bacilli; order Caryophanales; family Paenibacillaceae; genus Paenibacillus; species Paenibacillus hamazuiensis. The sequence goes on along the minus strand of NZ_JALRMO010000001.1, from coordinate 7,620,346 downwards.
GTCCTGTAATCGTCCAGCCACGCTCCTTGCACCATGCCTCGGCTTCCCAAGCGCGGGAGGTTACAATCCGGCAGGTCCCGCCTCCGGCCTCCTCGACGCTGTACACTCCGGGCATCTCCGCCGCCTCCGACGCAATGACGGCCGACGAACGGGCTCCTGCCAATTCCGCATAAAAGGTGTGCCACGATCCGAGCAGCTCATCCTTCTCGTACATGCCGATGACGCGGCCGTCCGCCATGCAAACGATATAATCCGCCAGGCGGCGCACATCCTCCAATATGTGCGTCGCCATAATGATTGTGCGTCCTCCCTGCTCCATGTATCGGTGAAGCTCCTCGACCATCTTTTTGCAGGAAAAGGGATCGAGTCCCGAGCTCGGTTCATCGAGCAGGAGAAGTTCGGGGTGATGAGCGAGAGCCAGCGCGAGCTCGTATTTGCGCCTGCCGCCCTTCGACATCCTGCCCAGCCGCTGTGCAGCGTCCACTTCGAGCACGCCGGTCAGACGTTCGAATTCGCTCCGGTCCCAATTCGGATACCACCGGCTTACAAAATCCGCCCTTTCCGTCCCGCGGATCGACCGCTCCAGATAGGCGTCCTCATCCGCCACGTATCCGATTCTGCGCTTCAGCTTCGCATCGTCGGGCCTGCCGCCTACGGCTTCGCCCAGCAAAAAGATTTCCCCTTCATCCGGCTTCGACTGGTCAAGAGCAAGCCGGAACAAGGTGCTTTTGCCGGATCCGTTATGGCCCACGATCGCGGTGACGTAACCCGAAGGGATTTCCAGGTCCAAAGGACCGAGCTGGAAGCTTTCCTTTTTCTGAAAAACGCCGCGCATCCGCAAGGCAGGAACGTTATCCGCCTGTCCGTCGCCATGCTGCGCCGGATGTCCGCCGTCTCTGGCCGTTATGTTCATCTGGATCACTCTTCCGTTATTTTTTCAAAATGCTTAAAATTCCCGGGAAATTGTTTATTCGCCGGTGACTCCGCCTGTTTGGCGGCCTAATTCCTTGCGGACCAGCTCCTCGATCTCCTCGCGGCTGCATCCGGCGGTAAGAGCCGCCGCTATCGCCGATGCGATAGCCTCCTGGACGCCGGAAAGCTTCTTCTGTTGATGGAGAGACCGATCGACGGGGGCAACGAAGGTTCCCGTACCTTGCCTTGTACGAAGCAGCCCTTCCGTCTCCAGGTCCTGGTAAACGCGTCGTATCGTGATCAAGCTGCAGTTCAATTGCCTGGCCAGCTCCCGGTTGGACGGCAGCAGCTCGTTCTCCTGGAGCCTGCCGCTCAGGATCAAGGCCCTCAGCTGGGCTTCGATTTGATGATACAGCGGCTCAGCGCTTTTCTCATTTATATGGATGGGTAGCCGGATAATAAGCACCTTCTTTTACGATTCGATCTATGCCGCGTCGCGGCGGTATCATCCAAGCAAGCTGCGCCTGGCGACTATACGGATAAGCAGCCGAATTCCCCATGCGACGGACGCGGCCGCGGCCAACATCGATCCCAGGGTCGGCCACCAATTGCCGGCGCCAGCGGCAGTCAGAAGATCGCCTACAAGAGATTGCCCGAACAACCGGTAAAGAAGGACGACAACCACAAAGACAGGGAGGCATCCGAAACAAAGCAAGAAATAATGTCGGCCGGTTAGCCCGAACTCCATGATTAAATACACAACGCTCATAAAGACGGCATATCCGAGCCAAAACAGCGCATAATTGAGCAGCTGATCCCAGCTCTTCTCCCGGAACCAGCCGCTCAGCAGGTACATGAGGACGAAGAAATATAGCCACACCGGCACCAGCAAAAACATGGCGGACAGAAGCCTGCCCCCGGCAATCTGTTTCACCGTGATCGGCAAAGCTCTCATCGCGGCAAGCTTGCGCGCGGTATAATCCTCCTTCATATTGCGAAACGTATGTTGGTTCATAAAAAAACCAAAACACGGGACAACACACAGCATTACAAAATCGAGGACTCCCGTTAAAAAAGGTTTATTCGGAAATTCGGCAGCCTCGTAAAGCGGAAAGGTTACCACAGCGATATACGTAGCCATAAAGAACGTACCCAAGCTGCCTAACCGGTTAATCCTCCATTCGTAACGTAAAAGCAGCCACGATCCTCTCCATGTCGACAATCCACATCACCCCGGTGTTATTACTGTATATATCAATATGTACAGTATATACAGAGATATGCCGCCTGTCAAATGTGAAACAGCCCCTTTTGTTCCCGTACATCTTGGCCGCAAAGCCAAAAGCCCTTTTTCGGGTAGTCGAAAAAGGGCTTTTGTTCATGTTCCATGCTTTCAAATCAAGCTGGCCTGCCGGAGCTCCATCGTAAACCACGACGGCTTATCCTGTGCATCCGGCGGGAAATAGACGATCAGCAGCTGCGACGTATCGGTTTGCAGTTCGCCGGTCTCCAGGTACAGCCGCAGGTCAAAAGGCATCGTCTCGATCATGACGTGCTTATGCAAATCTTTCTCCGCGAGCCGCAGCCTGGCGAATTCCGCGGATACCTTCTCCGGATGCTCCGCCAGCAGGCGAAGCAGCTCGGCCTGACCGCTTTTGTCCAGCGTGAAGTCCCACCATATTTTGCGCGGCCGGTATTTGTGGTTCAGGAAATAATCGAACTTCATCAGCGCTTCGACAATATCCATTCGTTCCGTGCCGCGGTCCGTCAAGAAGGCGTGCAGCCGGGTGAACAGGTCCTCGAGCTGGTGGCCGATTTTTTGCCAGCCCCGCTCCTCCCAGTAATCGCCGAACTCTTGGAAAAAATCAAACGCGGAAGGGAATTCGCGCTTGATCAAATACGATACCGTCCGGTCCATTCGGTGCGCGTTCCAATATTTCTCCAGCACGTCCTCGACACGCTTAATGCGGATCAAATCGGTGAACGGCAAAATGTCGTTGCCCAAAATTTCGTACGGCGCATTGTCCATGTACACATAGCCGTATTTTTCCGCGTCGTGGCGCATCCCGGTGCCGCGCAGCATTTTCAGGAAGCCGAGCTGCAGCTCCTCCGGTCCTAAGGCGAACACGTCGTTGAACGTTTTGCGGAACGACGTATAGTCCTCCTCCGGCAGGCCGGCGATCAGGTCGAGATGCTGGTCGATTTTGCCGCTTTCCTTCACCTTCGTGACGGTGCGCGTCAGCTTGGCGAAATTTTGCCGGCGCTTGACGAGCTCGTTCGTCAAATCGTTCGTCGATTGGACGCCGATCTCGAAGCGGAAAATGCCGGGAGGCGCATTTTCGGCCAAATAATCGAGCACTTCGGGACGCATGATGTCGGCGGTAATTTCGAACTGGAACACGCAGCCCCGGTGGTTGGCAATCAAAAACTCGAAAATCTCCATCGCGTAATCGCGTTTGATGTTGAACGTGCGGTCGACGAACTTGATCAGCTTCGCGCCCGAATCGATCAGGTACAGCAAATCCGCTTTCGTCCGCTCCATGTCAAAATACCGGACGCCGACCTCAATCGAGGACAGACAAAATTGGCAGCTGAACGGGCAGCCCCGGCTCGTCTCGAAATAGACGACGCGGTTCGGCAGCTGCGGGATGTCCTCGGGAAACCGGTGAGGCGACGGAATATCGTCCAGCTTCAGCTTCGGCCGCCCCGGGTTGATTATGACCTCGCTCCCTTTGCGGTAGGCGAGCCCGTACACGAAGTGGAATTTGCGCGCGCCGGAAAGCTCCTGCAGCAGATGGTGCAGCGTCTCCTCGCCTTCCCCCATGACGATAAAATCGACCTCCGGCAGCCGCCCCATCCAGTAGTCGGTATCGTACGATACTTCGGGGCCGCCGAGCACGATTTTCAGCTCGGGCATAATTTTTTTGATCATCTTCACGACTTGAATCGTCTCTTCGATGTTCCAGATGTAGCAGGAAAAACCGAGCACGTCCGGTTTCTTCTGATACAAATCGGACACGATGTTCATCGCCGGATCTTTGATCGTGTATTCGACAATGTCGATATGGAAATCGCGTTCGCAAAACGCCTTCAAATAACGCAGCGCGAGCGACATATGGATGAATTTGGCGTTCAAGGTGGACAGCACGACGTTCATGGGAATTCCCTCATTTTTCAGCGATTGATAGTCCCCCTTATTCTACACGGAATGCGGCGCGAACACAAAAAAAACGGCCCCTCTCGCGGGACCGTTCGCGGTTTGCTTCTAGTATATGAATTCCTGATACGCCGGCTCCTGCACGTAGTCCGTTGTCATCGGGGCGGAGACGGTCTGCGTGAGCCACTGGTTCGCTTGGGACAGCATCATTTCCTGGAGCCGCGCTCTTTGCGACAGCAGCTCGTCCGCTTCGCCGCCTGCCAGCGAAATCGAGTCGTTCAGCTGCGCCCGCTCCTCCATCCATTTGGCCATTTGGTACAAAATCATACGCGAGCCACCTCCACGGTCCGAAATTCTTTTTTTCTAGGATGCCCGGAAGGTGGAAAAATATGCGGGTTAGGGTCAAAAAGATGTGCGGGTTTGCCGGCCGGCTGGGCCGTGGTATATTAATATGAAGGAACGTTCGCACCTTTATGCGGAAATGAACAAGGAACGGAGCAAGATTATGGCTAAAAGCAAGCTGCCAACAGCAGAAGATATTCGCATCGGCGACCGCATCGTCGTCACGATCAAACGGCTCGGCATCAACGGCGAAGGCGTCGGCTATTACCGCAAGAAGGCGGTGTTCATTCCAGGCGCGCTGCCGGACGAAGTGGTGAAAGCGAAGGTGACGCGGATCGAACCGAGTTACATCCACGCGGCTCTGGTCGATGTTGAAAAAACGTCGCCCGACCGGCAAAAGCCGCCCTGCCCCGTCTACGAGCAGTGCGGCGGCTGCCAGCTGCAGCACCTCGCGTACCCGGCCCAGCTGCGGGCCAAGGAAGACATCGTGCGCGAGGCGTTCCGCCGCTACACCGGTCTTGACGACCTGCCGCTGAAGCCGATTCTCGGCATGGACGACCCGTGGGGGTACCGCAACAAGGCGCAGCTGCAGGTCGGCGTGCGCGAAGGCCGGGTCGTCACCGGCCTGTATTCGCCAGGCTCGCACAAGCTGGTCGACATCAGCGGCTGCCCCATCCAGCATCCGGGCGTCAACGAGACGATCGATGCCGCCCGGGCCGTCGTCGAGGAGCTGCGCATCCCGATTTACCGGGAAAAGCAGCGCGAAGGCTGCCTGCGCACGATCGTCGCCCGCGTCGGGCGGGCCAGCGGCGAGGTGCAGCTCACCTTCATCACCGCCACCCGCGAGCTGCCGCATCGCGCGGAGCTGATCTCGCGCATCCGCAAGCGGTTGCCGAAGGTGACGACAATCGCGCAAAACATCAATTCCGCCGATACGCCACTGATTTTCGGCGAGAAAACGATCATCCTGTGGGGCAAGGAACGGCTGGACGAAAGCCTCGGACAAGTGCAGTTCTCGCTATCGCCCCGCGCATTCTTTCAGCTGAACCCGGAGCAAACGGTCAAGCTGTACAATGCCGTGCGTGACGCCGCGGCGCTGACCGGCGAAGAGCTCGTCGTCGACGCCTACTGCGGCACCGGCACGATCGGCCTGTGGCTCGCCCCGCAGGCGCGGGAGGTGCGCGGCGTCGAAATCATCCCCGAGGCGACCCTCGACGCCCGGCGCAATGCAGCTTTAAGCGGCGCGGACAACGCCCGCTTCTATGTCGGGCAGGCGGAGCGCCTGCTGCCCGAGTGGGTGCGTCAGGGCGTCCGCCCTGACGTTATCGTCGTCGATCCGCCGCGCACCGGCTGCGACCGCAAGCTGCTGCAGGCGGTCATCCAGGCCCGGCCGCAGCGCCTCGTGTACGTCTCTTGCAATCCTTCGACGCTGGCGAAGGATTGCAAGGTGCTGCTGGACGGCGGCTTCCGCCTCGCGTCGGTGCAGCCGGTGGATATGTTTCCGCATACGTCACATGTGGAGTGCTGTTCACTGTTGATTAGAAACGAAAAGTAATATGAGATGTATTGGCGGATGATGAGTAAGGATGGAGTATCGGATTTGATCCCGATACTTTATCCTTATTTGTTTTTCTTTGATGGGATACACTGCCTATCTTCATATATGTAGCCATGGTATAATCTACCTATCTTTATTGTTTAGAAGGGATGGTATCTGTGAATCAAGAGGTAAAGGGAGAAATTCGAGAATTAATCAGGAGTAAACTAATATCGAAAGTTGAAAATTATAAACCAGAATCAGAGCATAAGCCATTTTTTACAGCCATCTTTTCCGAAGACAAAGTATTAACTGCTTCATTAGTACATTCTTTTTATACAACTTTTGGAATGTCAATCTATGAACAGTTAACAATGATGTTAGCTAGGGCAGCTAATTATCATGTTGAAAAACAATATAAACTCGAAGGGGACATTGATTTACGAACTTCCCAACTTATAGATGAAATGTGGGAGTCGGACAAATCAAATGGTAGTGCGGATAAACTCGAAGAGTTACAAAAAATAAGGGACAGCATTTATCCTGCTCGACAAGTTCAGGTTCAAAATGATTCTGTTGTAGATATTTTTTTAAGAAAACCGAACGGTGAAGAATATTATATTGATATAAAGACGGTTAAACCAAATAAAGGGGAGTTCGAGTACCATAAAAGAAAGTTATTGAGATGGGCTGGCTATCGTTACTCAGTTAATAGAGATGCAAATGTCTCTACATTCCTTGCCATACCATATAATCCTTTTCATCCACAGCCATATACCAAAAAAATGTGGGGAAAAGTGAAGTGCATGGATGGCAACAATGATCTACTTGTGCAAGAAGACTTTTGGAATTTAGTTGGTGGTTCCCAATCAACATATGATGATCTAATAGCTATCTTTAAAGACGTAGGAGATGAACTCAGTGATGTAATTAATTCTAGGTTTAAAAAATAAGAAAGCAACTACTAGTGAGAATAGTAATTGCTCCTTAAACATTTATATGCTCAATGCTAGTTGATCGCTGTCTTCATAATCACTTTCAATTAAATTGGTACTGTTATGGCTAGATAAACAACTCACGATAGCTTGTCCAAGTTGGAAAGCTAGCTTAACAGGAACTGCATTTCCAATTTGTTTATATTTATCGCTCATAGAGCCTTTAAATTCCCACCAATCAGGGAAAGTTTGAATTCTTGCATATTCTCTCACTGTAAAAGGTCTGACTTCATCTGGATGGCATCTTTCTGTTTGTTTTTGAGAAGGGGAAGTGGTCAGGGTAAGGCATGGCTCGTCCCATGACAATCTTCTTGCCATTCCTGTCCTTCCCCCTCCAGAGTAAAAACTTTTACCCATAAAGTCTTTCTGTATTTCTAATGGGAGGTCTCTCCAGCACCCCCCAGGAGGTACAAGTTCTAAAACCTGCTTTCTTCTTGCAGAATACTGCATCCCCTCAGATTTAGGGACATCTTTTAGTGCTTCTTGAAGGGTGAGGATTTTTTTCTGTTGCTTAGGATAATTAAATCTGCACCCCTTTTGGGTTCCGACAATCACAACCCGCTCTCTTTTTTGCGGAACACCGTAGTTAACAGCATTCATTAAACGGTATTCAACATGATAGCCAAGATCAGTAAGGATTTGAATTATCGTTTTTAATGTACGTCCTTTATCGTGGTTGATAATTCCTCTTACATTCTCAGCCATAAATAATTTAGGTTTGATTTCCTTAACCGCTCTTGCAAACTCAAAGAAAAGAGTTCCTCTTGTGTCTTCAAAGCCAAGTTTTTTGCCTGCGTAACTGAATGCTTGGCAAGGAAATCCGCCCGTAACTACATCTACATTAAATTTTGTAAAGTCAATATTCCGAACATCTTCATTTATTACATTGTATTGAGGACGATTGTGCTTTAATGTTTCACACGCTTGCTTATCAATTTCAATCAGAGCGGTTGTTTTTAATCCTGCTTGTTCAAGTCCAAGAGCCAAACCGCCACCACCTGCAAAAAGTTCAAGAACAGTAAAATTTGTTTTAGTCTTGGGGACAGTATATTCTATCGTAGATTCTGCAATCAGTAAGTTTTTTGAGTTATGTACTACCTCAGTATTTTCCTCAGACTCTAGTAAATCCATAGGAGTAACACCTAATAACTCACATAAATTGAGAACATTGCTTTTGATAGGATTAAATTTAGTTGATAGCATTACGGATAGTTGATTTTTTGTAATACCAAGTAATTCGGCAAGTTCAGTTTGAGTTGCTATCCCTTTTTTGTTCATCAATTCTTTAACTTTTTCTTTGTTAATCCGCATGCATTTTCCTCCTTTACCCGTTCGTGAAACTAAGTTAGTTATGATTTAATAATAACACACTCACGAGAATAATGGAAGTGCAGCAGAACATTTGTTCTTTTTTTATTTTGCCTTTTTAAAATAAAAGGAGCGGGATAAAGCTACTGAATAATCGCTACCAGTCCCGCTCCAAAATATATGTGCGTACAACCATTTTTACGGAATACAATGCTGTAATAACGAGCGTTACAGCTATCCACAGCAGCCATTTAATTTTATTCGGCACCCACCGGGTCGTTAACACGATGCAATTGTAGGATTTAGCAACCCAATCCAAATAAATAGATGAATTGTTATTTTCGACACCTCTCATTGTCTACAGGGCTAGATAATCAATTTCTAGGCGTGGTAATGTTTTTGTCTCTTCTAAAATCTCTAGCAATTTAAAACGATTATCCAATGTACTTTCTTTATAAAATCCTCTTATCCCGCCAATTCCATAAATCTGCATTAGTTCACAAAAACCAATAAGAGTTTCAACTTTATTGATCGAATGGGACATTATCCAATCCGATGTAATTCCATGTTCATTAACAATTTGAAAATCGAGATGCGGGATGATTTTTCTCGTCACAAACATAAAAAACTCTTTCGTCAATAGTTTTTCTGCCTGACGACATGTAGAGTATTCCTTCATTTCATAATCAGGTGGGGAGATTTCCATACGGATAAGCCCCCACGCTCTTTCGATCACTTCTGGGCTACATTTCTTGTCTCTGCACTCCTTTTCTTTGTCGTAAAACTGAATTCTCTTACTTTTATTTTGGAAAATTACTGTCTCTACTTGATTGTAAGTCACTGTGTTCATTCGAGGAATCTTCTTCAAAGACAACTGTTTCATATAGTCGGTCAGTTTGTTTCCCGCCTGGAAATTCCAGCAGACATCAATTCGTTTTGCTCTCCACTCGCTTTTATCTATGCTTACTTTACACAGTGAATACAGTTGTTCTGAGAGTTGAGTAAAGAAAACATCAATGTCATTCTGCTTTAATAGCGTTACATTTTCCCCATAAAGATATTTCGGGATAGATACTTCAATTTCCAGGGAATTATCACTTTCTTGATATTTGATGAATGGCAATTTATTAATCCCTTTAATGAAATATACCGACAAAAGTGTTTCGCTAGAATCGCATAGGTAAACTTTTCGTTCTACATTCTCGAACCGATCAATAGGGAAGTTCATAATACCAGTTGCTTTCAATCTTACCGTATCAAACATATTTGTCCTCCTGCCTTTGATTTCCCAAAATCTTGGGTTTTATTTGGTGTGTTACAAGAAGATGGGGGGATGTAAACGATCATCCCTTCACCGTCCCTATCGCCCCGAATGGCAGGCTAGTTGCGATAGGTTATACTTTGGAACCGGATATTTATGGTATTCGTGCGGTGTTTTTTGCATTCTTTGTGCCATTTTAAAAACAAAGAGACAAAGCGATTACCACTAAAATAACGCAAATTATGAAGGCAACTAGGAATTTGAATATCCAAGATAATTAGTTTCAGCAATTTTTTTGTTGGCTTTCGCAATTTTTTAAACCCCCACAACGATAGGGACGGTGAGAAGGTCATTAAGGGGGAATAAAATATGAGAGTAGAACGAATTTTTATCGGTGAGGACTCATTTGAAAAACTGTTTATGCCATTTATTGAAGATGCAATTGACCGAATTGTAGAGCGTGAGCCTAATTTCCAGTATAATGAAGATAACGCCAATATATCTCATAGTAAAGGAGTTGCTTAACTATGAGATGTGCAGTTTACATTAGAGTTTCTACGGACAAAGAGGAACAAAAAACATCGCTAGAAAATCAAAAAAGCCTGTTTTACCAATTCATTGAGGATAAAGGATGGGATGTCTACCAACTCTATGTTGACGTTGAGAGCGGTACGACTGCGAAACGGATTAATTTGCAACGATTGATTGAGGATGCCAAACAACGGAAGTTTGATATTATACTTGCAAAAGAATTATCTCGTCTTGCTCGTAATGGTGGGTTATCCTATCAAATTAAGAGTATTGCAGAACAAAATCACATTCACATTGTTACATTAGATAATGCAATCAATACACTCGATGGAAACATTCACCAGTTTGGGTTATTTGCTTGGATTTATGAACAGGAGAGTCAACGAATCTCAGATCGTATTAAGTCGGTTCTTGGAAGCAAAGCAAGGAGCGGCGAATTTAAGGGTTCAATCCCCCCTTACGGATACAGGTTAGAAAACAAAAGGCTCATTCTTGCCGATGATGACACTCCTAATGTTGTTAAACGCATTTTTCGTATGTATTTGGAGGGTAAAGGCTTTGATGCTATTGCCCGCTCCCTAACTCGTGAAGGGTATCCAACTCCAGCACAAGTAGCAGGGAAGAAAAATGCAGGGATTTATTGGCAGGGTACTTCTGTTAAGAAAATTCTAAGCAATCCCCATTATGTTGGGGATTTAGTACAAGGTAGACAAACAACAAGAAGTGTAACCAGTAAAGTGCGAATCGAAATTCCTAAGGACAAGCATGTTGTTTGTAAGAATGCTCATCCACCTATTATTTCAAGGGAAGATTTTGAAGCGGTACAACAGTACATGGAGGGAAGAAAGAAGCAGCAAGCAAAGCCCAAGGCTAAGAAGCATCTATTCACCAACTACCTGTATTGTGCCGATTGCGGTAAGGCTTTGTGGTATGTTCACTATCGTAAGGGTTATGTTTGTGGAAATTACTACAAACATGGTAAACACGCTTGCAGTCAGCATAGTGTTAAGGAAAAAGAACTGATGGCGGTTATCCTTACCGATATTCGCACCATGGTTAAAACGCTCAATGAGAATGAAGTAATGGCAAGAATAGAGGGAAAAGCCTTACAAGCAAGAAAACAGGCTGAGAAGCAAAGCCAGACATTGCAAAGGCGAATTGATAAGCTGAAAGAACAGAAAACAGGCTTAATCAGGTTGTTGGCAAGTGGTACGATTACAGAAGTTGAGTACAAAGAAACAACCGAAGGCATCAATGCTGAACTATCTAGCCTTCAGGAGCAGCTTCAATATGTACAGACACTACAAGGTTTGAAAAGTGCAGAAGAAAGAGTCGTTAATTTAAAGAAAGAACTCAAACAGTTTATGAAGTTGGACAACCTGACTCCAGAAATGATTCATCGGTTTGTTGAAAAGATTGAAGTGCAAGCGGATGGCTCGGTGAACATTCATTACAAGTTCACCCCCACCGCTCTTCTTACGGCTTAAAATACAGTGACCGACACTCAAGTCATGTGGAGTGCGTAATAGGAATGCAACGAATCGATACGTAGAAATCCTTTATTTTCAACACTTTGCGCGTTTTATGACGTTCACGGCGGACGGCAACGACTTCAAAAATAAGCTGCTCAAAGATAAAATTGAGGTTTCCGTCGTTTTGGACCTGGATTTGGACGTCGGGTGTGTAGACATGTTTAACGCAGGAGAATAGTTTCGCGAACTTTTTAACGGCGGATTGTTTAATCGTGGAATACCCAAGAGAACGTTCCTTCAACTTCGAAGGCGTTCTCTTTTTATATACTAAGAAAGTTCAATAATGTCCAATTTAATTTTTAATTTAATGAATTCAAACACTGATATTACATGCGATTTAACTTGATTTCGTTTTCGTTTGTCCAATCGTGTCCAATATTCATTTTGACTTAAGCGCGGTTGTGAATTATAATGTATTACATAATTAGCTATGAATTGAGGGGAACAAATGAAGTCGGGTTTAATAATTAAATTAATTGAGGCGCATTGTTCAGGAAATGAGGATGCTTTTAAGAAAGCTCTTGAGAATTTGGCAAGTGATGAAGAACGAAAAGGAAATTCTTCATTATCTAATGCTCTTATGAGCGCCTACTCTTACGATAAAAAAAACAATGTCTCGTTTAACTCGAGTCCACTGTCTGAAATGTCGTTTTCTTTGCAAAGCGCATTACCCACTCCTAAAGATAAGGATAGCGCTTTAGAATTGATTGAAGTATTGCAGCCCAAAGTCAAATTGTCTGATGTAGCATTGCCAGAGAAAACGAAAGAAGCTTTGCTTCAAATTATTGAGGAGCAAAAGCAAGCGGAGGATTTGTTAACTAAGGGTGTTTCTCCAACGAATCGGATATTACTTTGTGGACCTCCCGGTTGCGGCAAGACATTAACGGCTAATGCAATTGCAGGAGAAATTGATATTCCAATAGCCTATGTAAGGCTAGATGGTCTTGTCTCGTCGTATCTTGGTCAGACGGGAACCAATATAAGAAAAATTTTTGAGTTTGTTAAAAACAAACGAATTGTGTTGTTTCTTGATGAGTTCGATGCCATAGCCAAAAAAAGGGATGATGCGCACGAATTAGGCGAATTAAAAAGGGTAGTGACAACACTGCTTCAAAATTTGGACTCAATGCCTGTTAACGTATTTTTAGTTGCGGCAACCAATCATCATCATCTTCTTGATCCAGCAATCTGGAGAAGATTTGATACATCAATTTTATTAGAACTACCGAATGCACAGCAACGTGAAAGCATTATCACTAAATTTATTAATGAGACACTTGAACTTTACGAAATGGACATTAAGATCCTTACAACTTTAACAGAAGGAATGAGCGGAGCTCAAGTTGGCACCTTTTTACAGGCTCTAGCCAAATACTGCATTATGCAACACAAAACTAAAATTGTCACAAAAGAAGATATTGCGAATGTATGGGTTAAGCAGTCCTCTCTTTTGGTTAGCGAAGACAGCGATGCTTATACCCGTGCCCTATATAAGTTAAATAGAAGTGGCATTTCGATGCGTACACTTGAAGAAATAACGGGGATTTCTAAATCTACTTTGAGTTATCGGTTCAATAAGGAGGAAAAGAGCGATGAGTGACGAGCAGAAAAGTCATTTTTGGATTCCAGATGAGGAAGTTCAACGAGTTAATAAAACCCTAAGAGCGATGCCAACAAAAAGGAATGTTTCCTTTTCAGAGCATGGTTCAAAACTGAGTCACAGCTTGCAGGTAATAAAGCAAACATTGGAAGCAGCGGCTCCAGACAATTCTTTAGCAGATTCGGATTTGCTTGTATTTAATATCGAGTTGCCTCATGGGGAGAAGATTCAAGATAAGCAGAGTTTATTTGATTCTAATGGTATGAAGGTAAGAGCTGTTAAAAATGTACGGAGTGCTATCGTGACATCAACAAGCAGTCAGTTCCAAACGTTAAGAAATCGGGTTGACGCTTATACACGTAATGGCAGTGGAAGAACTTATTTCGATTTTATTGAAGATTTCAAACCATACATTGGTTCCGAAAAGAATTCAAGTGAATTGCGAAAATTAACCGCTTCTGCACAGGTACCTGTTACCTTAGATATTCAACTTATGCTGATACCAAATTTAGAGAATCATTTGTATCATTCTGCTCTGACGCAGCTAATTGAAAAAATTAATGAAACGCGAGGACATGTGCAGGAATCACCATATTATTTATCGGATAACACGCCAGTTGTCCGTGCCATTATCCCGTCAAATACATTGACTCGGTTCGAGAACGATTCTGCAATTTATAGAATCGAGAAAACAGATTTTTTTAATGTAGAGACTACTCAAGAGGCCCCGGTTGATTTGGGGGAACTTGAGCTTGATCCTAGCGTTAATTTAGAAGAGCTTCCGATTGTTGCTGTCTTGGACTCCGGTGTAATGTTCCCTGAGTCATTATCATCGTTAATCATAAAGAATTGGGTTGCTCCAAACTCTAGTGGAGGAGATAGCGATCATGGAACTAAGGTAGCAAGCCGAGTGGCCTTTAAATATATTAATCAGCAGCTATCATCATCTATAATCACCCCTCGTACTAGAATTCTTGACTGCAACATACTTGACGGTAATGTGCCAGTAAATATCTTTATTCAGCGCATACAGGCAGCGGTAAATGCACATTCGGATATTGTGAAAATCTATAATTTATCTGCCAACGCTTCCTCTCCTATCGAAGGGGATGAAATGAGTATTATTGGTTATGAACTAGACGCTTTACAATCAAGAACAGGCGTACAGTTTTTTGTATCGGCAGGTAATCATAAGCTTTGGCAAACGGAATTTGGCCTTGAAGATGTTTTGGATGATGATGATTCAAGAATATCCGCACCGGCAGATTCGATGCTTTCGGTAGTGGTTGGATCAATCGTCGGCGCGGACCACCAAAATAGTCTTTCTCAGAGAAACCAAATTGCACCTTATAGTCGACGCGGACCAGGTTTTCAAGGATTCTCTAAACCGGATTTAAGTGCATATGCAGGAACGATTATTTTGGATGGTAGTGACGCATCTGTACCTAATGATCCATTTTCAATGGTTATGACAAAAAACGGAATGCTAATAGCTGATGCGGGCACTAGCTTTTCTGCTCCCATTGTAGCAGGTGATTTCGCAGAAATACTAAATACGATTCCGGATCGAGATACGCTATTATCCAAAGCGTTGCTTTATCATAATGCAGTTGCTTTATGGGATGTAGATGGGATGGAAGAAGAGGAATTAGCTTTTGCGCATAATTTATATGGTAGGGGAATTTCCAATGTAGATGACAGTAAATATTCCTCTCCGTCAAAAGTGACTTTTGTTCGGACAGGCACTTTGAACAGAACCACTATGGAAAGAGTAACAATATATATGCCGCCAATTTTGGCAGCCCAGGTTGGACGTAATGTTGCAAAGGTTTCTGTAACATGTGTGTCTAGGCCATCGGTGGATAGAACAAAGGGAACAGAATATTTAGGGGCTTATATACGGGCATCATTAAAGAAAAGTCATGTGGACGGAGTGACATTGAAACATGTTCAACAAGATTTCAAAGAAGGACGACAAAAATGGGATGTTTGTCATCAGTTCAGTAAACCCTTCTCCAGATTTAATGCTGGCGATTGGCAGGTCTGGCTTGAATTATTTTCGCGTTGGGAGGCGAAAAATGAAGATGTTCCCTACGCTCTTGTTGTTACTATCGAGGATATGAGCGGTTCGTTAGATGTCTACAGCGAAATTGAAGCTTTAAACAGATATAGAGCACTGAATACAATCCGATTGAGGGTAGATAATTAAAATAGTCGTAGTTTCGCGAATTATTAAATGCATACTGTTTTAATTGAGAAATAGCCAAGTGAACGTCTTCTACTACGGAAGACGTTCTCTTTTCATATAGATACTATTCAAAAAGCCGGTTGCCCTGAAATATCAGCGCAAACCGGCTTTTTGCGTGAAAGGAGAAGTGTAAGATGACCAAGGTGATCGCCCTCGCCAATCAGAAAGGCGGCGTGGGCAAAACCACAACGGCGGTCAATCTGGGAATCGGTTTGGCTGCCGATGGGAAAAAGGTTCTGCTGGTCGATGCGGACGCGCAAGGCAACCTGACGGATTCGTTAGGGTTCCACGAACCGGATAATCTGCCGGTATCTTTGGCCACAATGCTGGCGAAAACGATGCTGGAAGAATCCTATAAAGCGCGGGAAGGTATATTGCATCACCATGAAGGCGTTGACCTGATGCCAGGCAATATTGAACTGTCCGCTGTTGAAGTATCGCTCGTCAATACGATGAGTAGAGAAACGATTTTGCGTTCGTACATCGACTCTGTTAAGGCCGATTACGATTACGTGCTGATCGATTGCATGCCGAGTCTTGGCATGTTGACCATCAATGCGCTGGCGGCAGCGGACAGCGTCATTATTCCCGTACAGGCGCATTATTTGCCGGCCAAAGGAATGACACAACTGTTGCAGACCATTGCCCGTGTTCGGAGGCAGATCAATCCGAAATTGGTTTTGGATGGCGTGCTGCTTACGATGGTAGACAGCCGGACGAAATTCGCCAAAGACATTTCCTTTATTCTTCGGCGCGACTACGGCGACAAGCTGCGCGTGTTCAACACCGAAATTCCCTTATCCATTCGCGCGGCGGAAACGAGCGCCAAGGGAAAAAGCATTTATGCTCATGACCCCAATGGTCAAACGGCAAAGGCGTATGCCGCCTTTACGAAGGAGGTGCAGAGCATTGGCAGCGAAAGACGACATGCGCGCCAGCATCAAACTGACCACAGTCGCTGATTTATTCTCCACCGAGGAGAGCCGCGCCGATGAAAAGCGCGAAAAAGTGTTGGACATCCCTTTATCTGAAATCAGCGATTTTCCCGGTCATCCGTTCAAGGTGAAAGCGGATGAAGCGATGCTGGAAATGGCGGACAGCGTGAAGCAATACGGCGTTCTTGTTCCCGGCCTGGTACGTCCGAAGGCAGATGGCGGCTACGAAATGGTAGCCGGGCATCGGCGCAAAAAAGCGAGCGAATTGGCAGGCAGAGAAACGATGCCCTGCATCGTCCGCGAACTGGACGACGATCAGGCGACGATCATCATGGTGGACAGCAACCTGCAACGGGAAAATATTGCGCCAAGCGAGAAAGCATTCGCCTATAAGATGAAGTTGGAGGCGATGAAGAGACAGGCGGGCAGACCGAGTAAAGAAAATTCTACCCAAGTTGGGCAGGATTTACGAGGAAAATATTCAGTTGAAATTTTGGCAGATCAGGCAGGCGAAAGCCGTAATCAAATCCAGCGCTATATCCGCCTTACCGAACTGACCCCCTCCATTCTCGAAATGGTGGACGATAAACGAATCGCCTTCAATCCGGCCGTAGAACTTTCATACTTGTCCGAAGAAGAACAGCAAGCCCTGTACGAAACGATGCAGTCCGAAGACTGCACGCCTTCGCTGGCGCAGGCGCAGCGAATGAAAAAACTGAGCCAGGACGGGCGGCTTAACGTGGATGTCATCTTTTCGATTCTTACGGAGGAGAAACCGAACCAGAAAGAAAAGATGACCATTCGGCGCGAGCGGATCGACCGTTTCTTCCCAAGGGACTTTACCGAAAAGCAAAAGGAAGACCTGATCGTACAACTGTTGGAAAGCTGGTATAAAAAACGGCAACGGGAGCAGGAACGTTAACCTGTTTCTGAAACATAACGATCCTGTCCGGCAGCACTCTCCCCTAAGACGGAGAGCTTTTTTATGCCCATTTCTGGGGAGGCGATTCATGATGTATTTCACGAAAGGGAGGCGTCGTCAGTATGAGCGCCTGATGCAAGAGAAGCCGGGTTTCAACCGCTTTGAAGTTTTGGAGGATGAGACCGAGGAGCCGCACACGCGAAACAAGAAATCACGTGAAGTCGGCCAATCAAAGCGAAGCCGGGGAACGAAGAATGACCGCAATTTTCCAGGAAATGAGGACGGACAATGGAAGAAATGAAGCGAATGGTGGACAACTATGAAGTCGTTCAGGCCATCTCCATCGGGAAGGTGGAAGTGCTGCTTGGCATAGACGAAACCAATGCCGAACGTCCGTACATGGTTTGTACCTGCACCCGAAACAATTCGTTGGGTGTCGAGCAATTTTACGCGTTTGCAGCCGGCGCGGATTATCTTGAGGCCGTGCATGACTTTGTTTCCCGCGTGCAATGGGAGCTGGAGGATCTCAAAGAAGAAAGGGCCAGTGTCAAAGTGCCCCTATCTCCCCTTACCCAAGTCCAATGCCAGCCGATTCGCGAAGACGTGTGCATTGACCACCAGGTTGTTGTCATCCGGCCGGAACGGTTGCGACCTGAATACCGCACCGCTGTTAACCAGCTTGTGCTGGCGCTAAGCGGTTTTGGCACCTCTGCCAATTCCCGAGGTCGCGCCGTCTACGTGTTAAATCTATATACCGGTGAAGAGGCTCGCTGGAATCGAGAGGATTTTATGGGTCTGATAAAACCGGAGCATATGCCTGCATGGGCGCAAGAAAAATTGGAGCAGCATCAGATTGGAACTCAGCAAAAACCGAAGCAACGTGACGAAGCCCGGTAAAGTCAATCGACAGCACTTCAATTTTGGTTTGAAAGGAGACGTGAGCGATGTCGTGGACGTATCGGCACCGCAAGGCGCTTATCATCGCGGCGATTGCCGTAAGCGTTTGTTTACTGGCTGCTGCGGCCATTTATTCTCTGATTAAGCAATCAGAGCAAGAGCAGAAACAGCAGCAGATGAAGGAACATTATGAAAGGCAAATCGAAGAACTGAAAACGATAGAGGAACAATCGCGCAGAAGCGTTTGGACTGTGGCGCACACCGTTCCGGCCGGCGGCGCCGTGAAGGCGGAAGACCTCAAGTCTATCCTGATGCCTGCGAATCTGGTGCCGCAAGGGATGATTACTGATCAGAACGCGGCCATCGGCAAAAGCGCCAAAATCGAATTGCAGCCCGGAACGCCGCTGATACCATCCATGCTGTATGAGGGCGCGCCAATCCCGAAGGATTTGCGGGTGCAGGAGTTTCAAGTCATTCAGCTTCCCTCCAATCTGCAAAAGGGACAGTACATCGACGTGCGAATCAACTTCCCGACTGGCGAGGATTTTGTCCTGCTGGCGAAGAAGAAGGCGCGGGAGTTGTCCGGCAATGTCATCTGGCTGGAAATGAACGAGCTGGATCTATTACGGACTTCAAGCGCGATCATCGATGCCTACTTGCAAGGCGCGCGGCTGTATGCCCTGCCCTACATCGAGCCGGGCTTGCAGGAATCGGCAGTAGTCAATTATCCCGCCAATTCGAAGGTGCTCGACTTGATGGATCATGATCCGAACCTGCTCGAAAAAGCGACAACCGAGCTTGCCCGCCAACTGCGAACGACACTGGATGACAATCTGAAGGCGATGAGCGAGTCGGACAAACTGCGCGTAACGAGCGGAAGCGTAACGGTGCAGCAGCAATTGCAAAACGAACGGATTGTCACGCAGCAAGGCAATACCATGCATGAGGCGACCCCATCGCCGCCACCGGCAGGCGCAACGGCTACGGTCGATCACGAATCGCCAGCTGCGCAGCCGCTGCCCACCTCTTCCGTTCCGACAACGATGAGTGAGAATCGACCGGAAACGCCAGAGGAGCCTACATCAACTGTTTCAACAGATCCGGCGCCAGCTTCGTCGCCTGGAGAGCCTGCAAAAGTGGATAAATTGGAGCAAATTTTTAATCAGTGAAGGAGGCCGTCATGAAAAAGGTCGTATTTTTCGGCGCGCCGGACAAAAGCCACCTGCTCCTTGTGCTGGGCAAGCTGCTCACGACGATGGAGCGAAAGGTGCTGATCGTGGATTCCACCCTTGCCCAGTCCATGCAAGGCTATTTGCCGCGAGCGGATTTCGGCTATTCGCTGCGGGAGTTTGAAGGCATCGATGTGGCGACCGGGTTCATCACGCCAGCGCAACTGGAGCGTTGCCTGCTTCAAGCCGGTGGCGAAACAGCATACGATGTCATGCTGCTTGATACCGATCACACCGAATTTGTGAAAGGACGAGAGCTGCCGGGCTACGACAAGCGGGTATGGTGCAGCAATTGGAGTCGTCTCAACATGCATAAAAACGCCGAGCTGATGCAGCGGCTGTGCCTTCACGAAGCGGAAGGCCAGCCGCTTTCGTTTTACAAACTGATCACCCCTACCTTGCCGATCGCCATACCCGAGTCGTATATCGATTCGCTGCTACCGCAGCAGTTTGTCCGCTGGGAGGACACCGTGTTCCGCTTTCCGCTGGACGAACGGGATATGTCGGTCGAACTGGACAACCAGCATCATGGCCGCATCGACATCAGGCGGCTGTCCGGGGCGTATCGCCGGAACGTGCTGGATATGCTGCAACAGTTGATTGATTGCGATGCCAAAACGGCCCGGCGGGCATGGGCGCGATCCCGAAGGCGCGCGTAAATTCGGTAATGTTGCACGAAAGGAGATGAAGCAATGGGTTTTACCGTGGTGTTTTGGAGTCCGGTACCGGGACAGGCCGGTACGACGAGCAACCTGATTGCCGCCGCGGCGCTGCTCGGATTGGAATACTCCTCGCGCCTTTTGCTGCTTGGGCATTTGCAAAGCGAATACGCGGCCATCGAACGCAGCTTCTACCCGAGACGGACCTGGATGAGCAAAGCGGACGCTCCGCCTGACGCGGGTATCGACGCGCTGCTCAGGCTCTTGCAGAACCGCAAACTGGAACCGAACAGGCTGCGGGATTACACGCTGCCGCTGCTAGCCGACCGACTCGACATCCTTCCGGGATCGAACAAGCCGGATGCATCGTTTGTTTCCGCCGCACAGGAATGGCTTGCGCCTCTCTTGGAACTGACAAGGCGCGCTTACGATCTGGTATTGCTGGACGGCGGAAGCGGCAATGTGTCGGCGTGGACTGCGGCGCTGCTGCGTCAGGCGGATTTGCTGGTCGTCTGTCTGCCGCAAAACGCGCTCAAGCTGGAGCAGGTCTTTCCGCTAATGGAGGCGCAGCTTCAGTCCAACCGGAAGCATTTGCTTGTATTCGGAAAATACGATCCTCGCTCCGCTTTGACCGTTAAGAATATCAAGCGCCAGTTCCATCGGCGGGAGCCTGCGTACCCGATTGTCCATAATACGGGCTGGCTGGATGCGACCCAACAAGGAGAAGCCGTCCGTTTTTTATTTCGCAACCGACAGGTGCCGCGCGGTCATGAAAACTCACTGTTTATGCAGCAAGTGCGGACATTGGCGCAGGCGCTCATCAACAACGCCGGACAAAACAAGCCTCTTTTCGGCGGGAGGGAGGACGATCGCCGATGATGTTCGTGCTGAACGCTTTGCTTATCGTGGGCATACTGATCGCAATCGGCGTTCTGCTCTATTTGCGCATGAGCCGCCGCTTACCGGAGCAGCCGGACGAAAAACCGGTCTATACGCTGGAAGCGATGACCGTGTTCGTGAAAGAGGCGCTGCACGAGATGACAAGCAGCAGCCTGATCGACTTCGGCTTGTCGGAAGAAGAATACCGCCGCCGCAAAAACAAGCGCGCGGAACTGAAAAAAGCGCTGCGGGGCTGCACGTCCGGAGATTTGCGGGACAAGGCGTATGTGAAGCAGGTCATCGCCGATTTGCTTGAGCAGCGCTACCATCTGGACGACAATAACCTGAATCGCCTCCTGCCGTTTGAAGACCAACAGGCGCTCACATCGCAAGATCAGTTTGACATCCTGCTCTATCTGTTTAAGAAACAGCATCGATTGAGAGCGCTGGACGAACTGATCCGCAAATACGAGCTGGACCGCCCCAAACGGAGCTTGGATGACGAAGAGACCGAGTCGTACCGGATTACCGCCGACGAAATCCGCGATATATACAAGGAGGAAGCGCGCAAGTTGTCTGCCGAGGACAAAACGCAGATCGTTGTGCAACGGATCTATCAGCAGTACAAAGGGTTTAGCGTCATCGATGAAATCCGCGACATGAAAATCGACGGCGTATCGGGCGGCGTCTCCGGCATCCCGCCCTCGATGTGGGAAGGCGAGTGGAGCCTGGAGGAAGAAGCGCTGCTGCGCGAGGTGCCAAGGTCGCATGACAGCGTGTGGCTGTTTTATAAAGGGAAATCCATTCATTTGAGCTTCCTATCCTTCGGCTCGGAGCAAGAACTGAGGCGCGTGTGCCAGAACGTGTACAAACATAACTTCCCCGGCCAATTGTCCGAGGCGAACGGCTTTAAGATGAACGAAATGGCCGATGGCTCCCGCGTCGTCGTGCTGCGCCCCCGGTTCAGCGAATCGTGGGCTTTTTTTGTGCGCAAATTCGATGTGCAAAACGCCGCGCTCGAACAATTGATTCAGGACGACAACGCCGAGCTTCCCATTGGGCTGATCCGATATCTCGTCATGGGCGAGCGCATCACGGCCATCACCGGCGCGCAGGGCAGCGGCAAAACGACGCTCTTGATGGCGATGGTGCGCTACATTCCGGCCATCTTGCCGATCCGGGTGCAGGAAATGAGCTTTGAGCTTCAGCTTCGGAAAATATACCGGGAACGCAACATTTTAAGCTTGCGGGAAACGGAAACGATCTCCGGGCAGGACGGTTTGGACATCCAGAAAAAAACGGACGGTTCGGTCAATATTTTGGGAGAAGTGGCGACCGACCCGGTTGCGGCCTGGATGGTGCAGATGGCGCAGGTCGCTTCGCTGTTCACCTTGTTTACGCATCACGCCAAAACGTTCCGCGATCTCGTCTATTCGCTCCGCAACTCGCTGCTGAAGACAGGGGTGTTTACGAACGAAAAAGTGGCCGAGCAGCAGGTCGTCAGCGTCATCAACTTCGACATTCACCTCAGGCGGGACGCGGACGGACATCGCTACATCGAACGGATTACCGAATGCGTTCCGGTGGAGCAGGAGACGGCCTATCCGGAGACGTTCCGCCTCAAAACGACGACCGAGGAGAAAATGACGGCGTTCATGGAGACGATGCTGGAATATTTCCGCCGCTCGACGGACCGCCCGCTTTATGTCGCGCGGAACGTCATCGAATACCGCGACGGACGCTATGTCGCCGTTCATCCGTTGTCCGAGCGAAGCCGCAAGGAAATCGCCGCATGCCTCGCCGGGCCGGACCAGGCGGCGTTCGAGGCGTTTTTGGCGGTTCACTGGGGGGATCGCGATGAAGCTTGAATGGCTGTCCCTGTTGCTGGGCGCCGCGACGGTATTGTTCCTCGCGATGGTGGCGGCGTTTCAATGGGTATCCCGTCATGGTTCGGACGCGGAGGCCGTTCGGCAGTATGAAGCGCTGCGCAAACCGGGCAAAGCCCGCAAGAAGCAAGCGCTGCACAGCGTGTTGCAGCAGCTATATCGCCTATGCGAACGCGTACCGGTCCTGCGCGCTTATTTGCTTCAACTTCGCAAACGAATGACCATTCTCCAGCTTGGCGACGAATGGAAGCTGCGGCTGGAGACGATGAAGACGGCGCTCCTCATATGGGGCGTCCTGCTCGCGGCGGCTGTTCCGCTGGCGCTCGGCGTGCGCGACCCGGCCGCGCTCGGCATGATGGGCATCGGCTTCTGGGTTGGTCACGGAATCTTTTCGGACAACCTGGTCCATCGGCTGGAGACGCGACTGCTTCGGCAACTCCGGCATTTTTTTTCGGATGTGCGTCATCATTATCATCGTCACGGCATGGTGGAAGAAGCCATTTATGAAGCGGCGGACGGCGCGCCGTATGAGATGGCGCTTCACGGACACGAAATATACGAAGTGCTCACGGCAAGCAACGCCGAGCAGCGGCTGGCGCAGTATATCGAGCGCGCGCCGAACCGCTACTTGCAGGGCTTGGCCGGGCTGTCGCATCTGGTGAAGGAATACGGCGACAAACGAACGATGGCCGGTTCCGTGTACTTGAAGGCGCTTGGGAAGCTTGCGACCGAACTGAATCTGGAACTGCTGCGCCGCGAGCGCCTCAGTTTCCTATTGCAAGGTCTGACCGCCATCGCGTTGTTGCCGCTGGTGTTTACCCGGCCGATCGAAGCTTGGGCCAGCCATTACTTTCCGGCCATGGAAGCCTTTTATGCGAGCACGACCGGCTGGATCGTGAAAATTGGCCTGATGGCGGTCGTATGGCTGTCCTACGTCCTGCTGCGGTACATTCAGGAGCTGGACGCGAGTCCAAAACCAACCGGCCGAACAAGATGGGAGAAACGGGTTTACGAATGGCCGTGGATGCGCTGGCTTGTGCACCGTTTCGGTCCCGCCCCCGGTTCCCGGGAAGCTGACCGCATGGTCAAGCTGCTGAAAGACACTGCATCGCCGCTTCGGCTGGAATGGCTCTATGTGCAGCGCATCGTGGCGGGGGGCATGGCTTTTCTGGCTGTGCTCGGGATGTTTATGGCGCTTCATGCCGCAAGCCGGCATCAGATTCTGTATGCGCCGGTAAAGCCGGGCATCCTGTTCGGCCAGCTTTCCCCTGAGGAAGAAGCCAAGGCGCGCGAGGCGGCGGCGCTCGATCGCCGCATCATCGATCGCGTAAGGGGGGTGAAGCACCGCACCGAAGAAACGGTGATGGCCCTGCTCCGCAGCGAATCGTCAGCAACAAACAAGGACGATCAGCTTCGCGCCGCGGCTCGGCGCATTTTGGGCAAGCTCACGAAGCTGGACAATCAGTATGTGAAGTGGTGGGAAGCGCTCCTCGCCGCTCTCGCGGGATGGGGCGGCTACGCCATGCCGGTCGGCGTTCGGTTGTTCCAGCGGCGCATGCGGCAGATGGAGATGAAGCATGAAGTGGACCAACTGCATGCCGTCATCGCCATGCTGGCGGATCTGGACCGGATGTCGGTCGAGCATCTGCTCATCTGGATGGAGCAGTTTGCCCGCGTGTTCAAGGAACCGCTGCAAACGTGCTTGCTCCATTTCGAACAGGGCGCGGATCAGGCGCTGACGCAGCTGAAAGAGGATGCGCCGTTTGTGCCGTTCGTCCGCACGGTCGAAAAGCTGGAACTGGCGGCGCAAAGTTTGCCGATTCGGGAGGCGTTCGACGATCTGGAATCGGAACAGGCTTTCGCGCAGGAGCAGCGCAAACAGGAGTACGAGCAATTGATCGAGCAAAAGGCAGGCTGGGGAAAATGGATCGGATTTGCGCCAATGATGGCCCTCATTTTCGGCTATCTGGTCATTCCGCTCGTCATCGTCAGCTTGCACCAGATGTCCGTTTACTACGAGCAGCTTCAGCGCATTCAGTAAGCGGACATGTTACGGCGCTTTCCTAACGGGAAGTGTCTTTTTTTATTTCGAATTTCATTTGAAGGAGAGATCGGTTCATGTCCAACGCGCAAAAAGCACTCGTGATGGCGGCAGGCATTTTTCTTGCCATCGCGCTCATTACCCTCGCCGTCGTGCTGTTTATTTCCGCGCAAGACTCCACCAAGGCGGCGCAAAGCAATTTCAGCAATATCCAGACGGAGCTGTCGCAAACGGCGTTTACGGTGTACGACAATACGACGTTGTCGGGCAGTCAGGTGGTCAACGCGCTTCGCAAGTTCAGTGATAAAGAAGAGTTCGGCATCCAGATTGTCACCGGGAAAAATCCGGCGGGTCAGTGGTATGGCAAGGTGATCAACACGGGTGTTCCGATCGACAGCGTGACCTACGGCTCAGTGGTTGGTGAAGCGCCGGGGCAACTGAGCCATGCGCTCGATGAGGCGAATATCAACTACGTCAATCCGAGCGGCAAATTTCGGGCGCAACTGGTGCACGACAGCAGCAACGTCATTCGCGGCATCGTGTTTCGTCAGCAGTAAGCGCCCTTACTGACATCACAACGCTGACGGGGCGTCCTTTCGGACACGGACGCCTCGGCGTTTTTCAAGGAGGAAGCCGATGGAATATGCCCCCAGAACGATGCTGGAAATGTGTGTGGCCTGTCTTCTTTTTCTGATGGCCGTAACGAGCGGACTGCTGCTCTTTCAAACCGGGGCCGCGCTGAACGCCACCGCCTATGTGTCGGGAAAGTCGCTGGATCGCAACGTGCAGATGGCGTTTTCGCCGATTGCCGGCGACGGCACCATATCCGGCGCAGAGGTAGCGCAATCCGTTGCCCAGTTGGAGACGGGAGACGCGGAAATTGTGGTGGACGGCGTTCGATACGCGCCGCCGGTCGATCGGGACCCGTTCGTCCCCGCTGGCATTCGCCTGAATGCCCGGTATACGGCAGTCGCCCAGCGAGATGCGTCCGGACAACTGGTGCGTCTCATTTTCGCTTTACGCTAAGGAGAATACCATGAACAGTATCTTGAAAGTTTTCGCGGCGCTCATTGCCGTTCTTTTGCTCTACCTCTACCCCATTTCCGCAGCCTTCGACCAACAGGACGATATTTCGGAACTGGTCGTATTAAAAGCGACGACAACGTTTGTCGATGCAGTGCGGGACAAGGGCTTTGTGTCGCCGACCATGTATACGGACTTTATGGAGACGATTGCCGCAACGGGCAACACCTTCGATGTGCAAATGGAACACGGCAGAAAAAAGTATGTGCCGGTTTACGACGACCCGACTAGGCCGGATACGTTTCGGGGCAGCTACGAAGTGCATTATGACAAGTTTTACAACGCGCAGATTTTGCCTGTTCTGTTCCCGAACAGCGCGGTCGCAAAAGACGATCCGGCGAGACGCTACAAACTACGGGTCGGCGATACATTTGCGGTCACGGTTAAAAATACGAATCGGACTTCCGGCACGATCCTGTTCGATTTTCTGAACCAGGCCATCAGTCCGAACGAAAAAATCTTCATTCCTTACGGCGGGGTGGTGCGCAATGAGGCTGATTGAATGGGCCATTGTCGGGGCGCTTATTTTTCTGCCGTTTGCGACCGTGAATCGCATCGAGGTCGAAACGCAGCGGAAGGCGCTACTCTCCGAGCTGCGCTATAATGCTGCGCTGGATGCCGCGGTGGATGACGCGGCGCGGATGTTGACCGTCAATGCAAATCAGCAGCGGGAGACGCAATACGAATCGGCCAAGCGGGTGGCGCTGAACAAGGACGAGGCGATTGCCGCATTTTATCAAACGCTGTACACAAGCTTCGGCATTGCCGACGATCCCGTTGCGCAAGGCGTGCTGGGTCGGTATATCCCGGCTATTGCGGTGATTGGTTACGACGGTTTCTACGTCTATGCCGAGGAGGAGTGGACGGGAGCCGACGGGAAAACGGAGCGGAAACCGGTTTGGGGAGCGAAAAAGCCGTATGCTTACGCCGATTCATCGGGTAACAGCCTTTCGTTTACGCTGGACGATTTCGTCCTCGCTTACGATGCGGGCAGCCGGAGTTGGCACGAAGGCTTACGCGCCGATGTCGGGCAGCAGACGAATATTGCGCTATTAAAGGATGCGGTGCGATTTGAGCAGGTGCGCCGGAGCACCATCGTCCGCGCAATTGAAGACGAACTCGCGTACCGGATCAATAAACACAACGAATCGGTTTCCCGATTTGGTCTCTCCTACACGTTTACATTGCCAACGATTTCACAGGAAGAATGGAACAATACCGTGGATGACGTCGGGGTGCTTGCTTTCATCCAGGGCATTCCGATGGGAGGCAAGTTTTACAACAATTACGCCCTCGGCGGAAGCCGAATACTCAAGAAACCGGAGATTGTCGGAGCCAGGAAAGGAAGCATGAAGGTGTATTACCGCAGCACATGCGGCTTTGCTTATCCGGCGGAAGAGACGTTTTCCAGCGAAAAAGCGGCTGCGCAAAAAGGCTATATGCCGCTGGACTGTCCGGTCTCGCCATCTTAACGAGACGGCGATGTTTCGGAAAGTGGACACGCCGTCGGATCGGTTCTATGATGAACCTAACAGCCGAAATCTTCCAAACTTGTCATGACCCCTATGAAGAGAGGAGCGAATGGCGTGAGAAAATGGATAATTGCAGGACTTGCCGCCGCGATGCTTTGCAGCTTGTTCACCGTAACAGCAAGCGCGGCGATCCGACCTCCGTCTTTTGTCAGCGTCGTTATGGATGGACAAAAAATCTGGTTTCCCGATGCGCAAGCATTTGTCGATGAAAACAACCGGACGCTCGTGCCGATTCGATTCATCGCGGAACAGATGGGCGCAAACGTAGGCTGGGAGCCCGAAGCGATGACCGTACCGATTGAGCGGGACGACCTGCATATTGTGCTTACGATCGGCGATAGCAAGGCGCTCGTCAACGGCAAAGAAATGGCCTTCGATTCGCAGGCGATCACCAGCGGCGGCCGGACGTTTGTCCCGCTGCGTTTTGTCAGCGAAGCGCTGGGGGCGGAAGTGAATTGGAATAGCCCGACATCGACCGTCTTCATTTCCACACAAGAAGACGCCAATGCGAAGTACGATGAATGGGGCCGCCTGATTCGCACAACCCATTTGCCGAAGAACGCGAAAGATTACCCGTACATTCTGGCCGATGTGCCGAATGAAGCCTATGAAATGGCCTATCCCTACTCGCATCCTACGGACAGCAAGGTTTCTTCGGTGCTCTATTCGACCATACCGGAATTCAATAAGAAGAACGTGGACATTTGGATGAGCCGACTGAAAACGTTTGGTGCACTTTGGCTGAACGTGGATTACAAAACGATTGACGATACGTGGGCGCAGGCGGTATTTGCCACGAAAGTGCAAAGCTCCAATGCGGAATTGAAATATATCCGGCGGTATGCGGAGTGGGTGAAAGAAAACAAGATTCAGATCGAAGGATACCTTGATCCCGAGCCTTCCATGATCTACCGGAATGGATTTGGCGATAATTATGTTCGTTCCAAATTCAGAATTAAATTTGTTTCGTTTAAGGAAAACAAAGACTTAATTTACGATGAAAGGTTCCCCAATCAACAAACTTTTGAAAAAGGAGTTTGGTACGAAGGCTACACCGACATCTCGATGTCTACGAATGTGGGAGGCAACTGGGGTCCCACGCTAAAAGTAAGTCCGAGTGCAAGTTTATTCTACAACCATACGATGAAAAGGATGGAGTAGAGATATGAACAAATTGCATAAACGATTCTTGAGCATGCTGCTGGCATGCTTATTTTTGTTTTTCTCCATTCCAACCTCTGTTTTCGCGGGACCTCCCGATGTCAGAACTGAAAATGGCACCATCAAATTTAAGATCACAAGTACAGCTGCAACGTCATCCATTAAATACAGAACTGTGGGTTGGACGGTGCGTCGTGACCAATTATGTTCGAATACGACGCCCAAGCAGTGCGGCGATCCGAGAAGCGGCCAACACGCTTCTTTTTTGGACCAGCAAGTACGGCAAGTAGGACAGGAACCGAATCCGCCCATCCCCGGCCAGCCTGTCACGACCTATTACGAAGTCAGCGAGGCGCTCGTCACGGAAGGTATGTGGAAAGCGGGCATGGGCGACATCAAAGACAACGACGACTTATATTTGTATGCCATCATGGTGTCTATCGACGGAAACGGCAACGTACGCAAAGGGCCATTCTATACGTTGGATGAGATCAAGAGGGCCGAACCTTGGGCGCATCCGGACGATTTGGACGATTATTTCGGCATTCATGTACCCTATCGAAGCGCGGAATTTCCCGTCGATGTCATCGCAAAAACCGTTGACGGCACAGTCATTCAAAAACCAGAAGTTACATTTCTAAAGGGCAAATACAAAGTCGGGGAAACGATCGATCATGAATTTCCCGAAACGATTGAGGACAACGGAAAAACGTATACGATCGTTCGCTCCTATTTATCGCCCAAGCAGGACCCGACGCGGAAAGACTGGCTGCAAGAAAATCCCGAAACGAATCCGAAGGTGCGAACGCGAAGCTTTACGGTGCATCTGGGCGGAACGGACGCGGTTGCCGAATATGCGGAGAACAATCCGGTGAAAGCCATCTATCAAAAAGAAGACGGCACCAAACTCAAAGAAGTGGACAAAGGCGTTTTCGCTACCGGGGATGAGGCGAATCATACGTTCGAAGAGCAAGTCACATATGGCGGTCAAACGTATGAGATCATCCGATCTTATATTACAAATAATACCAAACCCGACGAGAAGCTGTTCATTCAGGAAAAAGGCGACCCCAACCTCAAAGAGCGCTCCATTCTGGTGGGATCGGGCGGCTCCAACTTTATCGGCATTTACAAAATTCCCTCCTCGGTAACGGTCACGTCCCGGATTGAAGCGCCGGAAACGGTCGACCAAAACGTGACCGAAGTGGACGGGGATTTTGTTTTTGAAGTCGAGTCGCTAAAGAATTTGAAGTCATACGAGATCACGGATATTCGAAATGCCAGGCTCGTTCAAACGGGCGACAAAACCGGAACCCTCTCCGGCACGTCAACGAGTAAAACGATTCCGATCAAAATCCCGTTCACGTCCGGAGACAAAGTGAGCGTGCAAATCACCGTCGTCGTGAAGGATGTGGACGGCAATACGGGGGATTCGACATCGGACCATTCGGTGCGTAAAGGCGACGGGGGCGGAGAACCTCAACCTGGCGATTCCCAGCAGGCCGAAGCGATGGAGCCGAACGTTTCTGCCGTCATTCAGGCGGATGCGCGCGGCTCAGAAATATTTGATGTGCTGCAAGGCATTCCGACTTCAGAGAGCCTGTATGTGAACGCTTTGGCCAAATCGTACTTGTACCGAAACACGTTCACGGAAACGACCGGCACGAAGCAATACCCGATTCAGGTGAGTAAAACATATACCCTTACCTGGACGGAGACGCGATCCGGCCCGCCCGATGCGGACGGGAATCCGACGACCATTACCGTTCCGCGTTCAGATACACAGACGGTCACCAAAAACTATTTGATTGAACGCAAGTACAGCTTCTGGACGATTCAAAATCTCGAAGTGTACAGCATTCAAAAGGCGACGGTCTCCAATTATGCGCTTCCTTCGGGGACGGTTACACTGGAGCCGAATGGCTATACGCCGCCAACCGTTTCCGCCGCGCATGATGCGTCGCTCAGCGCGCATATTACCGATCCGGTTTATTCGAATGTGACGCTGCCCGGACAAACGATTTCCGGCGGTTCCAGCCGGCCTTCCGTACCGAACGAGGACTGGAAGTCAACTGCAGAAAGCGCCATCGGCAAGATTAAGGTGAAAAACGACTCGTTCGTTTTTAACGGAAATACGATTATGGACAATCGAATCGTTGAAGAAAAAGCGCCGACGCCGGGGGCGATACCGGAACCGCCGATGATTGGGCAAGATGTGCTGTACGGCAAAGGTTATCTCATTGACGCTTCCAAAACGAACAAAGCGAATCAGCCGAGTACCGGCACCATCTTTTATACGCTGGTCAAGGGCATTGGCGGCGGAGAAAACAAGAGCTTTCCGATCGGCGGCATCAATCCGGTGACCGTGCATACGCCGGTGGTGAACTACGCCTCGGTGTCGGACGATCAGGACCACAACCAGAAGACAACACCGACAGCGGGAAGATCCGCGCTTATTCTGGACCGGCCCTTTACCGTGACGATTCCGACAAGCGGCCCGCACAAGGACATCAAGGGCTACGGCAATCGGGATTATGCCAAGTATGTGAGGGACAAGCAGGTACGCTTTCCGTTCGATGTGTACAAAGCGGATCGCACGACGCTCGTCCCCAAGGACACGTGGGTATCCATCCCGGTCGGCCAGATGCAGACGACCTTCTATTTGCCCGTTTGGGTGGACGAGGGCCATTACGACGTGTTATTCCGAACGTTTGCCGAGAATAGTCCGGCCTCCTTTACGTCCCAGATGAATGCCAATCTGGACTTGTCCAACCATGTGGCTGCGCAGGCGGTTCCGGTGGAAGTGATCGGCCGCCTTTATGACTTCCGCATCACCGACATTGCCGATTTTGCATGGGAATCGGTGTTCCGCACCCAAAAGGGCAGCGCGACGCCGACAGGAAACGTCTATTGGGTCGGCACGAAAGGCATTGACGGCGCGGCGAGAGGAAATACTCCTCCCTACATGCTGCCGGTACGGCAAGGCAGTCACTCGGAGAGCGGCAAGAAAAACGTAGCGGTCAAAACGGGTTACCATGTCAAATTCGAAGTCATGACGAAAGGCAACATGTTCGGCTCGGGCGACGGCATCCTCATTACACCGACGTTTTATTTTGTGGACAGCAAGGGGAAGAACAGGCAGGAAGTCGATCTTTACTATCATTCAGGCAGTCAGCGGTTTATTCGTATCGGTTCCAGCGACGATGTTGAGAAACGGTATGTGACGCTCGACGCTCGCCTGCGCAATGTGCCGAAGCAGGAGTTGACCGACACTGCCGCAACGCTTTGGTCGCTAAACGGTTCGCCCGGAGACAGGCAGACGTTTATCGAACAATATGTAAAGGATGCGCAGAAGCCGACGTATGTGGGCGGCTACGATATCATGCTGCTGCCGCCTCAGCTTCGGACGTTTGTCGGAAGCATGCAGGTGCCCTCCGGCATCGATGCGGCCCGCGCCAACGCTTCGGTGCAGAAGTGGTTTGGCGAATACAGCTTGCCCGCCGCGCCGTACGTGGTGCCGAAAGGCTTCAATCTGGCCGAGTACGGCCGCACGCACCGGCTGGACGACCATGCGCCCGTATTTCTGAAGGATGGGTACATCATCGTCAATTTCAACATCGAAACGATCCGCAATCAAGACTTGAACCACCCGCATCTGCAATACAAAAACGCGCCGCTGGACAATCAGTGGCGGATGGAAGGGTTTCAGCCCAGCTTCGTCGATCCATACGGGGCAACGTTCTCCCTGCTGGACGGCGACGTCGTCTTTTATCATGCCAATTTGTCCAGCTACGACGACTTTGGGACGGGAGGCACCCATTAAATTCACCAGACGGGAGGGATAAACATGTTGGAAAAGCTGCAAAGTGCCGCGCCAGAGGATACGGCTTATTTTTATTCCGCTTCTGCCGCAGAGGAGATCGAACGTGGCTGCATCGGCCACCTGCGCGGCGATTTTGGGCGGTCGGGCGAGGAGTTCTGGGTAACCTGGTTTCCCCGGCGCTCTCCCTTTGAAACGACTGCTTTTAAAGAAGAATTGGGTAAGGTCTTTCAAGCTATCGGCGATCAGAAGGTGCTGAAAAGCCGCCAGCATATGTTACGATTTTGCAGCGAGCATCCGGAGGCGCGCATCGGCGGTGCTTGGAGCACGGATGTGTACGGGTTTTGCGTGCAAACGCAGGATCACCGCTACTATTTGCGCTGCTTTCCCTTTGCCGGGGATTACAACTTTTACTTGTACTGCTATGCCCGGCCGGAGCGCTTGGTGGAGCAGCAACAGCAAGCGCCTTCCACGCCTGCCGCACAGAAGAAAAAAACGGAAACGCAACGATAGGAGGACGCAATGAACGATCTCGCTCGTTATCGGCTGCTGGACGGAGCCTCGCTTCCGCTTGCGGCCAAGCTGGTGTACTGCTATTTACCGGATTTGGCGGGCGGAAAAAACAGCGCCGTGTGGCTTTCCTCCCGTCGGCTTGTGGCAGATATCGGACTTTCCCCTTCTATGTGTGTCGCAACCTAGAGCGAACACCTACCAGCCGGGAGGAAAAGAATATGCTGGAAAGACTGCAAACGGCCGTGTCGGAGGATGCGGCCTATTTTTATTCCGCTTCGATAAAGAAGGATACGGAACGGGGTTGCATCGGGCATCTGCGCGGTTATTTTGGCAGCAGCGGCGAGACGTTCTGGGCAAACTGGTTCGAGCATTTGCCAGCGCTAAAAACGCCGGCTTTCCGGGCGGAACTGGATGCGGTTGTGTGGGCATTGACGGAGCAGGGACTTCTTCAAAGCCGCAGCCAGATGCACCGTTTTTGCCTGTCGCATCCGGAGGCCCGATTATCGGGGGCGTGGCATTCCGGCGTATACGGCTTTTGTTTTCAAACAGAGCGCCATCGGTACTACCTGCGTTGTTTCCCGCATGCGGGAGACTACAATTTCTATCTGTACTGCTACATCCGGCCGGATCGTTTGTCGGAACGGTCGCCGGAGCGTTAGCGTCTGCCGAGGAGGGAGCCTATGAACGATCTCACACGGTATAAACTGCTGGCCAAAGCGAAGGTCCCTCCTGCAGCAAAGCTATTGTACAGCTACCTGATGGACCGCGCGGGCGGGCGGCACGGCTGCGTCTTGTTGTCCGGCAAAAAGCTGGCTTTGGAGGTGGGGCTCTCTCCTTCCACTGTCCGCCGAAATCTGCATCGCCTGCAACTTACTGGACTCATTCGGATTACGGCCCGTTATTCGGAGGAAGGCATTCGCCTCACCAATCAAATAACGTTTCGGTAAGGGAGGTGCTCTCGTGACAGCCAAGTTGCAGCGCATCGTCGAACTGGCTGCCGGCACGGCTCGCACGGTAACGAATCAGCCTGAGCGGTGGGCGGATTTTTTGCGGACGGCGGCCTGGAACTATAAATATCCGTTTCAGGATCAACTGTTGATCTACGCCCAACGTCCGGACGCAACGGCCTGCGCGCCGATTGACGTCTGGAACAAACGGCTGGATCGCTGGGTGAAACGCGGCGCAAAAGGGATTGCCCTGATTGAAGACCGAGGCAACCACCTGGGCCTGCGCCATGTGTTTGACGTATCGGATACCCAAAGCAGACGCCAGCCGCAGGTGTCGCTTTGGCGGTTGCAGGACAGCGACACGGCTCATGTGATCGAAACGCTGGAAAATGCGTTCGGAGCGCCGGACGAGAGCGAACGGCGTGCGGATCTGCCTGCCGCGTTGCTCGCTGCTGCGCGGAATGCGGTGGATGACAACAGCGCCGATTATGTGGCGGAGTTGATGAAAGAGCGGGAGAACAGTTTGCTTGAGGACCTGGACGTTCCGCATGTGGAATTGTTGTTCAAACAAGCGGCTGAAAAAGCCGTCGCTTATATGGCCTTAACCCGCTGCGAGTTGAATCCCGAACTTTACATTAGCTCCGAGGATTTGTCTTCCATTGGTTATTTCAACACGCTTCCTGCGCTGTCCCACTTGGGCGCAGCGATTAGCGATGTGTCCGAGATGATGCTGCGGGAAGTGGAATCGACCGTCCGGGCGCTGCGCCGGGATGCACAACGTGCAAATGAGGGTCAGTCGCTTCATACCCTTGCAAGACCCGATTCCTTGCCGCACAATGAAGCTACCCTGCAAGAAAGGAAGGATGAACATGGAACTGACGTACACGCGGCAAGGGGATTATCTGCTGCCCAACCTGACTCTGAGCGAAGCGGAGATGACCATCGGGAAGTACGGGATGATGCGCAAGACGTTTCTGAAAACCGAGCGGAAGGGCATGTACGCCCATCTGATGTTGTCGGAGCAGTTGAACCGGCATCTGGCGGACATCGACCGGACGGCGCGGGAGCAGATCGACCGGACGATGCAGGAGATGCTCGCGTCTCACCCGGCGCCGGACAAGGCGAGCGATCCGCTGGGCTGGACGGGACACATGAACAACCTGAAGCAGCAGGCAGAGGAATTAATTCTCGCGGAACTGATTTATCATTAAAATGGTACGACCGGGAAACGGAGGACCGAAGTCTTCCGTTTTTTCACGACCATGCCATCATCAATGACATGCTCCGAGCCGCGCCGCTGCGGGAGAGCAAGTCGGACATCGCAGCATTTTTCCTTGCTCATGAGGATGAGCGCGAGCGTATGTTGTATGTGCGCAGTTTGTTTCCGGCAGGCATCACCGATCTGACGCTTGATGAAGGCATACGAGCAGGATTTGAACCGTATCGCAACGTTTTGCATCTGTGGACGGGGACGGCGGATGAACGCACGGCGCAAAGCTTTTACGATTGGGGTGTCATCGCCGGGCATATCGCCAGCATGATGCTGTTGAACGAATTTGACTTGACGCGAAAGTTGGAACCGTCCATCGAGCAACAGACGCTGCGGATGGAACAAGCGGAGGACGCAAAAGCCTCGGCTTTTTTTATGCCGCAAGCGGTCATTGACGCCATTTTGCAAAACGGCAGCGGTTTTGAGAACGGCAAGTATCGCATTGCGCTTCATTTCCAGCAGTCGCTGTCCGCACAGGAGAACGCCGATTTCCTGAAACGGGAATACGGGACCGGCGGGCGTCTTCCCGCGCTGATCGGCACGGATATTCACATGAATTATGACAGCAAAGGCATCACGCTGACCCGCGGCTCGATCATGAACCCGGATATTCAGGTGGTGCTGCCGTGGATGAAGGTGCAGAAACGTATCGGCGAACTGCTGGCAGCGGGTCGTTACTTGAACCGGCAGGAAGCTGAGCGGTTGCCCGCCTTTGCGGAGCAGCAGGAGGAAAAGCGGCGGTTGCAAGCGGCGGAAATGGCCAGGAACGATGTGCCTCAGCCGGATGCATCGTCGGGGGTTTCCCGACCAGACGCACAAGCGGAACCGAAACAAACGCCAGTGAATCGGGAACGGGCGCGCTACGGTTTTGATGCAGGCAGCACGGTCTGGATCGGTGCGGACGAATATGAAATTGTTGAACTGGCGCAGCGAACGGTGGTGCTGCAGGACCGGCAGTTCCCGCTCTTCATCAAAGAGGTAAATCGCCGGGATTTTGAGCGAATGCTGCGCGAAAACACGCTGAACGATCATCTGATTACCGGAGAGCAGGAGCCGGAACGGTCTGACGAAGCGGCAGGGGAAACAGCGGAAGATGCGGTTTCACCGGAAGAGCCGGTGACGGAGGGGCGAGAGCCCATATCGCAGCCAGACACTTCCCTTTCCCCTGATCCTGAGGACGACCGCACCGCGCCAGCCCGTCCGCCTGTCCTGGCGGTCAACTACCGGATTACGGATGATGAACTGGGGCATGGCGGCGCAAAAACGAAGTTCAAATGGAACATGGAAGCGATTCGGCTGTTGAACAAGCTGGAGCAGGAGCAGCGGCAAGCGACAGCGAACGAGCAGGCTGTGCTCGCTCGCTATGTTGGATGGGGCGGTCTCCCGCAGGCATTTGACGAAGCGAACACGCAGTGGGCAGCCGAATATGCGGAACTGAAAAATGTGCTG
Source organism: Paenibacillus hamazuiensis (assembly GCF_023276405.1). NCBI lineage: Bacteria > Bacillati > Bacillota > Bacilli > Caryophanales > Paenibacillaceae > Paenibacillus > Paenibacillus hamazuiensis. The sequence continues at coordinate 7,583,700 of NZ_JALRMO010000001.1, read as the reverse complement.
GAGCCGGATGAATATGCATCCGCTCGCGCGTCAACGCTGAATGCCCATTATACGTCAGTGACCGTCATCAAAGCGATGTACGAATGTCTGGAATCGATGGGCTTTCGCAGCGGCAATATTTTGGAGCCGTCCTGCGGCATCGGCAATTTCTTCGGTCTGGTGCCGGAGTCGTTCCAAGGCTCGCGGCTGTTTGGCGTGGAACTGGACAGCATTACCGGCCGTATTGCCAGGCAGCTATACCCGCAGGCGTCGATAGCGGTCAGCGGCTACGAACAGACGAATTTGCCGGACAGCTTCTTTGATCTCGCCATCGGGAACGTGCCGTTCGGCGGTTATGGCGTGGCGGATAAACGTTACGACAAACACAAGTTTCTCATCCACGATTATTTTTTCGCCAAGACACTGGACAAAGTGCGTCCGGGCGGCATCATCGCCTTTATTACATCCAAAGGAACGATGGACAAGCAAAACCCTGCGGTTCGCAAATATATGGCGGAACGCGCCGAATTGCTCGGAGCGGTGCGTCTGCCGAGCAATGCGTTTCTGGCCAATGCCGGAACCGAAGTAACCGCCGACATTATCTTTTTGCAGAAACGGGATCGCATGGTCGCCGTCAGCGAGCAAACCGAACCATGGCTATCTCTATCCGAAACGGCAGACGGTGTGCCGGTGAACAGCTATTTCGCCGCCCATCCCGATATGGTGCTGGGCACGATGGTTTTTGACGACCGGATGTATGGCAATCGTCAGGAAACGTCTTGCAAGCCATTTCCGGATGCCAACCTGGATGAACTGCTGCGCGAAGCGTTGTCGGGCATCCATGCCGAGTGGGTGGAACTGGAACGGGAAGACCAGCCGGAGGAGGAAGAGCCCTCCCTCCCTGCCGATCCGTCTGTCCGCAATTTCAGCTTTGCGCTGGTGGATGGACAACTCTACTATCGGGAGAACAGCCGGATGCGCCGTGTGGACACGTCAGCTACGTCAGCAGGTCGCATCAAAGGAATGATTCTGCTGCGGGACACCGTGCGCGAGCTGATCGAATACCAAACCGATGACTACAGCGATGAGATGATTGGGCAGCAGCAGCGTAAGCTGAATGCACAATACGATCGGTTTACGGCACAATACGGCCTGATCAACAGCCGCGCCAACAGCCTTGCTTTTTCGGACGACAGTTCCTACTTTCTTCTCTGCTCGCTTGAAATCATTGACGAGGAAGGACGGCTGCTGCGCAAGGCGGATATGTTCACAAAACGAACCATCCGTCAGCGTATCCACGTAGAACAAGTAGATACCGCTTCGGAGGCGCTTGCGGTTTCCATCGGCGCAAAAGCTCGTGTCGATCTGCCGTATATGGCGCAGCTAACCGGCTGGACGGAAGAACAACTGATAAAAGAGCTGCGCGGCGTCATCTTTCCCAATCCCGAAAATCTGGATGACGAAGGCAAGCCGATCTACGAAACGGCGGATGCGTACTTGTCCGGCAATGTGCGGGAGAAGCTGCGTGTGGCCAGACAGTTTGCCGCATACGATGCCGAACGTTACGGCGAAAACGTCAAAGCGCTTGAAGCGGTGCAGCCGAAAGACCTGGACGCCTCCGAAATTGATGTCCGTTTGGGCGCAACCTGGCTGCCGCCGGAAGACATTCGGCAATTTCTGTTTGAGCTTGTGGACACGCCCCCGATGTACCAGACCTATATCAATGTGATGTATTCCGAATATACGGCTGCCTGGAACGTCAAAGGCAAAAGCGATGACCGAAGCAACAATATCAAGGCGAACGTCACGTATGGCACCAACCGCGTCAATGCGTACAAAATTCTTGAAGATACGCTGAATTTGCGGGACGTGCGCGTGTTTGACACCGTGTATGAGGAGGGCGTGGAAAAGCGTGTGCTGAACAAGCAGGAAACGGCCATCGCCCAGCAAAAGCAGGAGATGATGAAAGAAGCGTTTCGCGACTGGATATGGAAAGACCCGCAGCGGCGCGAACGGCTGACCCGGCTGTACAATGACCGGTTCAATGCCATCCGTCCTCGCGAATACGACGGCAGTCATATCCGATTCACCGGGATGAACCCGGAAATCCGGCTGCGCCAGCATCAGATCAATGCGGTTGCCCGGGCGCTGTATGGGGGCAACTCCCTTTTCGCGCATTGTGTCGGTGCAGGAAAAACATTCGCGATGACCGCCGCGGCGATGGAAAGCAAGCATTTGGGATTGTGCAACAAGAGCATGCTGGTTGTTCCGAACCATTTGACCGAACAGTGGGCGGCGGAATTTTTGCAGCTATATCCGTCGGCGAATATTCTGGTGGCGACCAAAAAGGACTTTGAAAGGAAAAACCGCAAAACGTTTTGCGCGCGGATCGCTACAGGTGATTATGATGCGATCATCATTGGCCATTCGCAGTTTGAGAAAATTCCGATTTCGACGGAGCGGCAGCGGCAGCAACTGTACGAGCAGATTTCGGAAATTACAAGCGGCATCCGGGAACTCAAGGAAGCCAGAGGCGAACGCTATGCGATCAAGCAGCTTGAAAAAACGAAAAAGACGCTGCAAATCAAGCTGGAGAAGCTGAACGATACCAGCCGCAAGGATGATGTCGTGACCTTCGAGGAACTGGGCGTAGACCGGCTATTCGTGGACGAAGCCGATTCGTACAAAAACCTGTTTCTTTATACGAAAATGCGCAATGTGGCCGGGCTGTCGCAAACCGAAGCGCAGAAGTCGTCGGACATGTTTGCCAAGTGCCGATATCTGGACGAGCTGACAGGAGGCCGGGGCATCATCTTTGCGACGGGTACGCCGATCTCCAACTCCATCACCGAGATGTATACGATGCAGCGCTATTTGCAATACGAGCGGCTCAAGCGGCAGGGATTGCAGCATTTTGACGCTTGGGCTTCGACGTTTGGCGAAACCGTCACCGCGATCGAGCTTGCGCCGGAAGGCACCGGTTACCGGGCCAAAACGAGGTTTGCCCGTTTTTACAATTTGCCGGAACTGATGAATATGTTCAAAGAAGTGGCCGACATCCAGACGGCGGACATGCTCCAGCTTCCCGTACCGAAAGCCCATTTCCACAATGTTGCCGTGCCGCCGAGCGACTTTCAGCGCGATATGGTCGAGGATCTTGCCCGCCGCGCCGAACGGGTGCGGGCGAAGGAAGTGGAGCCTCACGAGGACAATATGCTGACGATCACCAATGACGGACGCAAACTGGCGCTCGATCAACGGCTGGCGAATCCGATGCTTCCCGACGACGAAGGCAGCAAGGTCAGCGCCTGCGCGGACAATGTCTTCCGGTATTGGGAGGAACATCAGGAGCAGCGTTTGACCCAGTTGGTGTTCTGCGATTTGTCCATTCCGAAACAGGATGGCGCCTTCAATGTGTACGATGAGTTGCGGCGCAAGCTGATGGAGAAAGGTGTTCCTGCCGAGGAAATCGCCTATATTCACGACGCCAATACCGAGGTCAAGAAAAAGGAACTGTTCGCCAAAGTACGCAGCGGCCAAGTTCGGATACTGCTCGGATCGACGTTCAAAATGGGCGCGGGCACGAACGTGCAAACGAAGCTGATTGCCCTTCACGACCTCGACTGCCCTTGGCGTCCGCGGGATGTCGGACGTGCTTTGCGGACAATGAAGATGTGGGGGACGTATCCCTTGTCTATCAAACAGATACAAAAACGCACCGCTCGAATGAGGGTGCGTTTCTTATATTTGCTTGCCGGTATCATTGAGCGTGAAAATTCCCTCGAACGTCGCGTTGCAGGCTTTTGCGATCTCATGCAGGTCGTGTTCCGAGAGATTATCGCGCTTCAGCTTGGTGTTCACATTTTGCCTGGTTGTTTTCGGCTCTATTCGATCAGCTAAATCGGCAACGGTCATTCCCCTTGCCGCGAGCAGCATTTTCACCTTGACGGCCATGCTCATAGAATCACGCTCCCTTATGTAATCATAAAGGATTTATTTTCCTAAAGCAAAAGAATTGTTGTCATCTCGGGGGACGGTTCAGGTGTTCGAAGAAACTAAGCCGATAAATGCAACAACGGCAGACTGGGACGTGAAAATAAAGTTCCAGTCTGCCGTTGTTGTGCTTAACCCTCAACTATCGTTTCCCGTTAGTTTAATAAGAACAGCGATGCTAATTCAATAATTGTGCCCATTTGCTGAATAAAAGCAGGAATACATTGTTTAACATTATGATGTTTTTAATGTTTTTGTTGTTTTTATAGTCATTATAAATCCTACGATTAATTCGAGAATAGCTATTCCCAACACATATAATCCGATTGAAGGAAGTGATAAGATACCCAAAGCAATATGGAAAGCTGCGGCAATATATAAGCCTATTGGTTTCTTTAAATAAACACTTAAAACTGCATAGATTAATACAGCTATCATAAGTCCTACAGCGAGCCAGGAAATCCAAGATGCCATTACAATCCCTCCTCGTTGAGATAATATCTTACCTTAATCATAACACATCTTATCGCAATGATCAGACCCGTTTGTTGAACAAATAACAACATTATCCTTCAAGTAAACTGCCCGTTGGCTTAAAGCCCGACGCCACTCTACCACTTTATTTTCTCCAAACATCACGCTGATCGATGGTGACGCCGCGATTGTTTTTTTCGTCGGTCTTCGTCCTTTTTCTCGGCGGGTTCTGGGAGTCAACGTGAGACTGATGTCTCGTGTTGTAGCAAGCACTGAATATGGATATCCATATTCGCTTGTTAGGGGCTTCGCCCCTAAGACCCCGGCTGCGAACGCTATGTTCGTGATGAACAAATGGATGAAAGGGGGACGCTCGGTGAGAAAGCGTCCGATCTCGTTTTTGCTTCGCCTGAGTGAATCAGAGTATGCCCATCTCATGGAACAAGTGGAAAAAACTAAGCTACCCCGTGAAACATATATCCGCGCACTTATCGAAGGCTATACGCCGAAGGAAATGCCGCCGATAGATTATTTCGTTATGATTCGTGAACTTCACGCTATCGGCAATAACCTTAACCAACTCGCGGCGAAGGCTCACGCCACAGGTCATCTGGAACGAGCTGTATTTCAGGAGGAAGCCGACCGCTTGCGCCGTGCTGTCCAGCAGCTTCAACAGGCGATGATCGAACCAGAACGGAGAAAAGAATGAAGCTCCCCGGTTGCTGTTTTACAGATTTGTGTGCAAAGAGAATGTAGTAATAGAATGAGATTGTAAAATAAAAATTTGCTTAATGAAAATAATTATTTTACAACCCCTTTTATTTGACAGATAGCAGCGTGGGCGTGGCGACTCCAGAGCGGGAGGTGATACAAGTATGAACCATATCTCGGAAATCTTTGAAAGACTTCATATTCAGCGCATACGCGAGTTTTTAATGAATGGTGTCGAAGGTGGCGACATCAATCCCAAAGGCTACAAGGAGCGCATTGACGAAGCGCACAAATCGGCTATTGAGTTGATTCAAAGCAAGTTTCCCAACATGGCAGAGTATGAGGAAATAACGACAAAGGTTTATGACTATGCAGCCGCCTGCGAGGATGTATACATGGAAATCGGCTTGCAATGCGGCTTTATACTGGCGATTCAGGTTTTCACAAACATGCAAGCCAAATAAAAGTTACTCACTTTCAGGTCGCCGTATGGCGTCCTTTTTCTTTGAAATGACCATTCAAGCGTCGGGACGGCAAGTCGACACCGTTCCGGCGCTTTTTATATAGATGTCTCCCTAATATCTTTGAAGTCGAAGCGGCGGCATGACGGCGGGGTATTAGGCACGCAGCCTGTAAGTCACCTGCCGAGAAAAGGAGGGATACCGCCCGATGAGCGAAACGGTTACGATTATCCCTATAGAGCAGCTTTACCCGTTCCCCGAGAATCCCTATCAGGTCGCGGATAACGACGAGTTGCAGGCCATCGCGGAAAGCATTCGGAAGCATGGCGTGATCTCGCCGCTTGTCGTGCGGCTCCGGGAAGAAGGAGGCTATGAAATCATATCCGGACACCGACGAAAGGCAGCTTGTGAAAAGGCGGGGATTGCTGCGGTTCCCGCCTTTATTCGTGAAATGGACCGAAACGCCGCGATTATCGCCCTGGTGGACAGCAATCTGCACCGCGAGCATGTGCTGCCGTCCGAAAAAGCATGGGCCTACAAAATGAAGCTGGATGCGATCAAGCGACAAGGGCAGCGCAACGATTTGGCCGATAGCGGAACTCCTGACCAACTCGGACAGAAGTCGCGGGAGCGCGTTGCCGTTGATGTGGGAACGAGCGCGACGCAGGTGCAACGCTATATCAGGCTGACTGAGTTGATTCCGCCGCTTCTGGAGATGGTAGACAGCGGCAAGGTGGCGTTTAACCCTGCCGTAGAGCTGTCTTATTTGTCCGAGAAGGAACAGGAAGCTCTGCTTGAAACGATGGGCAGCGAGGAACGCACCCCTTCCCTTTCCCAAGCCCAGCGCATGAAAAAGCTGAGCGCAGACGGTTTGCTCGACGTGGACGCGATTTTCAGAATCATGACCGAGGAAAAACCGAACCAACGGGAGCAGATCAAGCTGCAAAAGGAAAGCATCAAGGACTATTTTCCAAAGGGCTATACGGCCCAGCAGATGGAACAGACCATATTGAAGCTGCTGGAGGAATGGCGGAAAAAGCGGGAACGAAGCCGCGAGAACAGCCGCTGACTTTTTCCCGGCTGGTAAACGGGCATTGGGCGACCGATGCCCTTGCTTCGTCCGCGCACCCTTCCAGTTCAGGCATACAGATCAAACGAAAGGACTTGAAGGCATGAAGGAAAAAAAGAAACCGAAGAAATCGCAACGCGTTTCCCGCAAACCGGTACGGCTGGTGGTAGAGCGGGAATTTGTCGGCAGTCAGAGCGCAACCGATGCGTTGTTGCCCGTTGTGCTTGAGGATTTACTTCGCCATGCGGAGGAAGTCTGCACCTTCGACAAGGAGGATGACAGCACATAGAATATACGCAAACGACGGTTATCCGCCGTCAGCAACAAGGAGGAGGGAACCGATGAAAACGGACAGGATTTACAATGTCGGCGTCTATTGCCGTTTGAGCAAGGATGACGGCAACGAAGCGGAGAGCGCCAGTATCGGCACCCAAAAAGCCATTCTGACCGACTACGTGAAGCGGCAGGGCTGGCATCTGGTGAAAATCTATGTAGATGACGGGTACAGCGGTACAAACTTCAATCGACCGGATTTTCAAGCTATGCTGAAAGACATTGAGAACGGGCTGATTGATTGTGTCATTACCAAAGACCTCTCCCGGCTCGGTCGGAACTATCTGGACTGCGGCTTGTATCTGGAGGTGTTCTTCCCGGAGCATAACGTCCGGTATATTGCTGTCAATGACGGTGTAGATACCCTGAACCGGGCGGCTATGGACATCACGCCGTTTCGCAACATTTTGAACGAAATGTACGCTGCCGACGTATCGGTTAAGATCAAGTCCGCGTATCGGGCGCGGTTCAACAAGGGAAAATTCATGGCAACCAAAGCGCCGTATGGGTATATCAAAGACCCTGCTGACAACAATCATCTGCTGATTGACGAAAAGACCGCGCCGATCGTCCGAAAAATATTTGACCTTGCACTGGCGGGCAACGGGATTGGGAAAATAAGAAAATATCTGAACAGCCAGCGCATATTGCGCCCGGCCGCGTATGCCGCTGAAAACGGAGAAGGATACGAGCGCTATTTTAAGGATTCGGAGGAAAACCGTTATATCTGGAGCGAAAACAGCGTTCGGAGCATTTTAAGAAGTCCGGTGTATGCGGGCAACCTGACAGGCTACAAGCGCCCGACCATCAGCATGAAAAGCAAGAAGCGTCCCTCTCGCCCGCCGGAGAAATGGGAGACAGTTCCCGGAACGCATGAGGGCATTGTGACACAGAAAGAATTTGATACGGTGCAGCAACTTATGACCAGTCGAAGGCGAGAAAAAAACCAGTATGGATATGACAATGTGTTCCTCGGCGTGTTGAAATGCGCAGACTGCGCTTACGCCATGCGAGCGGCCAGCGCAAACCGGCGCAAGCGCCCGGATATTATCGACTGTGTGCAGTACTGCTGCAACAATTTTGGTCGATACGGCAACGTGCATTGCACCTCGCACACCATTGAGGCGCGCGACCTGCTGAACGCCGTCATGACCGACATTAACGAATATGCGCGGATGGCTGTAAATGACGAAAAGGCGGTTAAAACATTGCAGCAGCGTCTGTCCAAGATCAGCGATCAGGAGGCCCGGGAATACGGCAGGGAACGGCGGCGGCTGGCCAAGCGGGTTGCCGAACTGGACAAGCTGTTTGCCGCCTTGTATGAGGACAAGGTGATGGAGAAAATCACCGAACGCAATTACCGGCTGATGGCAGCGAAGTACGAGCAGGAGCAGATGAATATAGAAGCTCGACTGAGCACCATAGACGCGGAACTGGTTGCCAAGGGACGCAACGATAAAGGCATAGCTGCCTTTGTGGAACGTATTCGCGAATACAAGGGAATCACAACACTGACGGCCAGAATCGTGAATGAACTGATTGATCGCATCACGGTATCTGAGCGGGTAAAGGTCGAGGGCGGCGGCTATGAGCAGCATATCCGAATTTACTACAAGTTTGTAGGGGCGCTCGACCCCGCACGAGTCCATGAGGTAACGCCGCGGCGGTGCCTTGTGCCGGATAAGGCATGCCAACGCTGCGGAGAAGTCTACTCCCCTCTTTCCAACGTGGCAAAGTACTGCCCGACGTGTCGGCCCATTGTCCGCAAGCAGCAGGAGATCGAAAGCAGCAAGCGGCGCGTACGCAGCAAGAAGCGCCAAAACGGCGCGTGAAATAGACTGTCCGCAAAGAACGTCCGACAGACCTGGAGCAGCGCAGCGGACGGATTATTCGGCAAGGCAACCAGAACAGTGAGGTTCACATCTTCCGCTATGTCACAGAGAACACGTTCGACGCTTACCTTTATCAGACACTGGAGAACAAGCAGCGCTTCATTTCGCAGATCATGACCAGCAAGTCGCCGGTCCGTTCCGCCGAGGATATCGACGAGACGGCGCTCTCCTATGCCGAAGTGAAGGCGCTGGCGACCGGCAACCCGTACATCAAAGAGAAAATGGACCTGGACATCCAGGTATCCAAACTCAAGCTGCTCAAAGCCAACCACTTGAGCCAGCGATATTCGTTGGAAGATCGGCTGCTCAAGCTGCTGCCGCAGCAAATCAAGTCCACGGAGGAACGAATTGCCGGCTATGAACAGGACGTCGCTTTGTATATACGTTCTCTGGCATCCGAGGCGGATGGGGCAGATAAATTCCCCGGCATGACGGTAAAAGATTACACCTACTCGGAGAGGACGGCAGCGGGCGCGGCTTTGCTGGACGCTTGCAAAGGAATGACTTCGCCTGATCCGCAGGAAATCGGCGGCTACCGGGGATTTTCCTTGTGGCTGTCCTTTGACAGCTTCCATAAGGAGTACAAGGTTACGTTGCGCGGCGCACTCGGTCATACGGTGACGCTCGGAGCGGATGCGGGCGGCAACATTAGCCGCATCAACAATGCCTTGTCCGACTTGCCTGCGAAGCTGGAGCATGCCCGCGAGCAGCTTGCCACCTTGCGGCAGCAAATGGAAACGGCGAAGGAACAAATCGCGGCTCCTTTCGAGAAGGAGCAGGAGTTGCAAACGAAAGCGGCGCGGCTTGCGGAACTGAATGCCCTGCTCAACATGGACAAGCGGGAAAACGAAGCCGTGGACAGCGTGCCGGACGAAGAAATAGAAGCACCGGAACGGCGGGCTGTGGGTCGTGAACGATAACGGTCTGGTATCGGGCTTTACATCCAAGGCCATGCCGATGTTTCGCATATTTGCGCACAATTGGCGTGTTGTAACATGCCGATGTCCCGGCGAAGTATTTCATCTTCCAGGACGAAAATGATATACTAAAAAGGAAAGGAATGGGGTGGTTTTCCGATGCATGACTTGCTTGATCCCCGCGTGGATATTGTTTTCAAACGCATTTTTGGCAGCGAACATAATCGGGATGTGCTGCTTGCTTTTTTGAACAGTACATTTCGCGAGGCGGGCGAGACGCCGCTGACGGAGATTGTCCTGCTGAACCCGTATACGGAGGCGGACGGCCCCGACGATAAGCAGTCGATCATGGACATAAAGGCCAAAACGGCAAAGGGCGAACTGCTGAATATTGAGATGCAGCTATTTAATCCGTATCATATGGAGAAAAGGACCCTGTTCTATTGGGCCGAGATGTACTATCATCAGATTCCGAAGGGCAGCAACTACAATGCGTTAAAAAAATGCGTGACGATCAACATTTTGAATTATTCCTGTCTACCCAATGATCGTTACCACAGCGTGTTTCACTTGCGGGAAGATCATACCGGGATTGCGCTTCTGGATGATATCGAGATTCATGTGATGGAGCTGACGAAGCTGGATCAGCATTCGATTCCGCTTGACCGGGGTGGATTAGTCAATTGGTTGTTGTTTTTGAAAGGCGTAGACAGATCGAATTGGGAGGTGCTCACGATGAAAGAACCAATGCTGAAAAAAGCGATGGACACGCTGGAATTTTTAAGTCAGGATGCCGCGGCGCGTATGGCTTACGACGCCCGGATGAAGGCGCTCAGCGACGAAAAGTCGCGTATTGAAGGAGCCAGAGCAGAGGCAAAAGCAGAGACCGCGGCTAGGCTTCTTGCCATGGGAATCGATATCCAAACCATTGCTAAAGCAACAGGACTGTCGGTTGAGGAGATTAAAGCATTAACTCCTCTTCAATAGTTCAGAAAATTAAAAGGTGCTTGCGATGAATGAACAGAAGCTGAAAAAAGCGATAGACACGCTGGAATTTTTAAGGCAGGATGCCGCAGCGAAGATGGCTCATATCGAACATGTATATGGCAGCCACTCCCTTTGGAGTTGGCTGTTTTTGCTTAATTTCTAATCCCAATTAGTGGCGTATCTATGCCTTTCAGCTAAAAACCGGAACTAATGAACTACAGGCGGAGGGAACGAAGATGAACGCTTTCTCGGATAAATTTGCATTGACCAGGCAACAGAGCGTGTTTCTGGCCAAAAAGAAATGGGATGAAAATATATATTGCGGCATGAAGATGGAGAACCGAAACATCACCTTCCCGCAGACGCGAACGATTTTGAACGGTGTGAACGTACCCGGTGTTACCTTGGACGACATTCAGGCCGTACTGAATATGCGGGATGCCTGGCGCTACCTGGTTACTACCATTGACGAGCCGACAACGCTGACATACATTTGCAAATTGGACGTATATGTGGCGAGAAATGAAGCGTTGGAATGGGGCGTTTTGCGAACGGGAAGAATCGGCATTCCCGGAACGGATGATGTGCCCCCTCTCACCGTAAGCGGTGAAATCGAGCAGGAATTGTCCGTGCTTTTGTCTGCGGATATGACAAATACCGAGAGGGCGATTACCGCTTTTCTGTGGGGCGCGCGGAGGCAGATGTTTTGGGACGGCAACAAGCGGACTTCACTTTTACTGGCCAACAAGCTGCTAATGGAAAAGGGAAACGGTATGCTGACCATTACAGAGAAAAACATGGAGAAGTTTAACGAGCTGTTGACAGCGTACTACAACACGAATGATATGCGCGCCATCAAGGTCTTCCTTTACGAGCATGCCATCGACGGCATCGAGTTTAAAGAAATGGAAAAAAGTGAACCGGACAGGGATCGGTAAGTCATCGCAATATCGATAGGAAAGCTTGCCTCGCTTCATCGCGCGGCAGGCTTTTTGTTGTTTGGGGCACTATGTGTTCGATTCGTAGCAATTCACAGATCGAAGATATGTCCGTCAGATAAAGTTATCAATCATATGACGAATTGGACTCCGTTTTTGGGGTCCTTTTCTCATTTCCGGAGGAATGAACATGTTGTATGCCATCCCAAGCGGCGGATGCTTTTGTCTGATTCTGCCGCCTTATTGTTACGGAACCGGCTTGATCGAGGAGGGAGAAACCGTGCCATCGTTGGTGTTGATATCCAAAGAGAAGAACGGATTTGGCGACACGTATTATTACATCCGCGACTCAAACGGGGTGACCAGTCAAGTTCATGAAGGCGATTTAGACGCATTCATGAAAAAGAAAGGCGTTACGAAGTTGAAGGAAGGCAGAGCTTATACGTACCCCAAAAAGAGGGGTAAGGCACGATGAACCATATACCCATCGGACGCTGCCTGGATTTCCAAAAGGAGCTGCGGCAATGAGCTATGTAAACAAGGAACAGATCGAACGTGCCAAAAGACTGGACCTGCTCACATATTTGCATATGCACGAGCCGGCAGAACTGGTCCGATGCTCCCGCAATGTCTACACCACCCGGACACACGACAGCTTGAAAATTTCCAACGGCAAATGGTACTGGTGGTCAAGGGGGATCGGCGGACGCTCGGCGCTGGACTATTTGATCAAAGTGAGGGGCATGTCTTTTACCGATGCGGTGCTGCAAATGGAAGGCGTTCATCCAGGCAGCGCACCTGCATTTTCGCAATCTTTGCAACAACGCTCATCTCCAGCGCGGTTTGAGCTTCCCGAACCGAATCATACATCGCATCGCGTCATGGCCTATCTCAGCAAACGTGGTATCCATCGCACGTTGATCGACTACTGTCTCGAAACGGGGCGCTTGTATGAAAGCCGACGCTATCACAACGCGGTATTCGTCGGATTTGACCAGGAAGGGACGCCGCGCTATGCGGCGATACGCGGTACGACAAGCACCCGTTATATGGGGGAATCCGTTGGCAGCGACAAGCGGTATTCGTTTTCCATTCCGGCCTCGAAAAACAGTACGGAACTGCATCTGTTTGAGAGCGCCATTGATCTCTTATCCTACTGTACACTGGAACATCTCGCCGGCCGGGATTGGCGGCAGGCGCATAAGCTGTCGCTGGCCGGTATATACGGGCCCAGGATAAATGGGGAGGACCCTACTCCACCGTCTGCCTTAACGCATTATTTGCAGTGCTTTCCCGAGGTGAATCGACTTGTCCTGCATCTTGACAATGATGAGCCGGGGCGATTGGCGGCAGCCACGATACAGAGGCTCCTCTCCCCCGCCCTTCTCATATCCGATGAGCCGCCCAAGTTCGGAAAGGATATAAACAACGAATTGATGGAATTCCGACGAAGACGCGGTGAACCATCCCGATAGCGGTAGACGCTGAACGGTTGGTGTCTTTTCTTTTGGGTTACGGAAAATTTTCGCAGCATGTGGATAAGATGTGAATAGATTGAGGATAAGCGCAACCGCATTGATTGTATAGCATGTAATAGGTATAATAAAATCAATATACAGCTATGCAAGGAGTGACCAAGATGATTATCAAACCTTCCGCCAGTATCCGGCAAAACTATAATGAAATCGCCGATCTATGCAAATCTTCCGGGGAACCGGTGTATCTGACCAAGAACGGTGAAGGCGATCTCGTCGTGATGGACATTGAGACGTACTCGCGTCGCGAGAAGATGTTAAAGCTGCGCGAAGAACTGCTCGCTGTGCAAGAGGATCGTTTGGCGGGCCGTGTTGGTGTGACGCCAGATGAACTGGACGATTACCTGGAGGGCATTATTGACGAGGTTCAGCATGGAAAAGATGCCCCGTTATAAGATCATCGTTTCCGATCGCGCCCGCCAAATGCTGGCGGTTCATGTGCGATTCCTTGCGGAAAAAAATCCGGATGCGGCGCGAAAAACGAAAAACGAATTGCTGCATGCGATACGTTCCTTGGCGCAAATGCCGGAACGTTATCCTTTTCTCGAAGCGGAATTTATCCCGTCAAACAAGTATCACAAGATGTTCGTAGATAAATGGTATCTGGTGTTGTATCAGATTCAGGATAAAATCGTGTATGTTGATTTCATAGTAGACTGCCGCCAGGATTACCGCTGGTTGGTGCGATAACAAAAAAGTTCTGCGGAAGACGCCCGAGCGGATCGGCGTCTTTTTTGTGTTTTTGGGGTCCTCCCTTTTTCCCGGTAGGTGCTTTTGAAGGCAACACGAGACGACTGTCTCGTGTTGCAGCAAGCACTGAATTTGGTCTCCCAAATTCGGCTTGTTAGGGGCAGGCCCCTAATACCCCACATCTAAACAACACGCTGTTTTTCAAGAATAAAGGTTGCAACAATGAACGGTATTTTTCAGAGACGGCAGAAGCCATTTAGCATTTTTATTAAGACCATTCTTTTGAAGAAAGAAGCGAAAGCGATGAGAAAACGAGGGATTCGCATTCAGGTATGGGTGAACAATGAAGAAGACGCAAGACTCCAAGCTAATGCGAAAAAATCCGGACTTTCACGGGAAGGTTATCTCCGTTCCTTGATCAATGGCTATATCCCGAAGGCGCTGCCGCCGCCGGATTATTACGCCATGATGCGCGAGCTTCACGCCATCGGCAACAATCTCAACCAACTGGCGGTGAAAGCGCATGCGACAGGCCATCTGGATCGGGCGGTGTTCCAGCAGGAGGCCGATCGGTTGCGCCGCGCGGTGCAGCATATCCAGGAGGCCGTGACTTCGCCGGAGAGAAGAACCGAGCAAGCGACTCCAAATGTGCATCCGCCGTAAAGGGGGCGTCACGTATGGCGACGACGGCGATATGGGATGTCACCGACCGATTGAAGCGGGTGATTGATTACGCCATCAATCCCGACAAAACAGCGCAAGATCGCGCCGAGAAGAATGAAGGCTTGCGGCAGGTGCTGGAATATGCAAAAGCGGATGTCAAAACGGAAAGGCAGCTTTATGTGAGCGGCATCAATTGCGACCCACTCACCGCATACGAGCAAATGCAGCGCACCAAGCGGCAGTTTCAAAAGACGGATAGCATTGTGGCTTTTCACGGGTATCAGGCGTTTGCGCCGGGCGAAGCTACGCCGGAGATCGCGCATGCCATCGGCGTCAAGCTGGCGCAGGAGCTATGGGGAGATCGCTTTGAAGTCGTGGTATCGACCCATCTGGACAAGGAGCATTTGCACAATCACTTCGTGCTCAACTCCGTTTCCTTTATAGACGGCAGACGGTATTACGACAACAAAGCCTCCTACGCACTTCTGCGGAGAACATCCGACCGGTTATGCCGGGAACATGCATTGTCAGTAATTGAGCAGCCCGAGCCGGGCAAGGCCAAGCACTACGGAGAATGGAAAGCGGATCAGGAAGGCAAGCCGACTTGGCGAGGATTGATTCGGACCGATGTGGATCAGGCGATTGCAGCATCCATGACGTGGACCCAGTTTATCGCTGCTTTGCAGAAGCAGGGCTATGAAGTGAAAACGACCGTGAAGCATATGGCGGTTCGTCCACCGGGCAAGGAACGCTTCGTTCGTTTGCGCAGTCTGGGAGAAGATTACACCGAAGAGGCTCTGAAGCAGCGTATTTTACGAAACCGTCTCCCCCGGCGGCAACCGTCTTTACCCATGCCGCGACGCAGACGGGCCGTTTGCAAAGGAACGCTTCGATCCGGCAGGAAGTTCAGCGGCTTGCAAGCATTGTACCTGCGCTATTTATATGAGATGGGCATATGGCCTCATTTTCGCGCGTCCCCCAGAAGGACGCATTTTTTATTGCGGGAAGACTTGCGGCATTTGGCGGTTATTACCGCGCAGACCAAGCTGCTCTGTCAGCACCGTATTTCCAGCAAGGATCAGCTTTTGGACTATGTATCTGTCACCCGGCAAGAGATGCGCTTGCTTTACGGCGAGCGCAAAGCGCTGTACAACCGTCTTCGCCGCTGCAAGGAGGAAAGCCAGATCGTTGCTCACAAAGAGCAAATTGCCGCGCTGTCCAAGCGGCTTGTCAAGTTCCGAAAGGAGGTGAAACTTTGTGCGGGTATCCTTTCCCGGTCGAGTGAAATGATGACCAAACTTTATGGGAACGAGCAGTACAAGCCATATCGAAAGGAGGACGCCATTCATGAGCAGTGGAGCCGAGGCGGCCGATCAGGTCGTCAACATGAGTCTGCGGGGCATCGAGGTGATGGCCAAGATTTCCGGTGAAGGCGCTAAGCATCTGGCCGTCTATTTGTTTGCCGCCCTGCAGGGGCAGAAACGGACAAAGGGCAGCATTCGTCTGGAAAGCCTGCTCCGCAGCGGCAAGGAATTGAAAGTATTTGCCGTCAAAAACGAAGACTTGCCTACCTTCTGCAAGGAGGCCAAACGTTACGGCGTTCTGTACTGTGCCCTGCGGGACAAAAAGAATGTCGATGGGTTATGCGACGTGATGGTGCGGGCCGAGGACGCATCCAAAATCAACCGCATCGTCGAGCGCTTCAAACTGGCGACCGTGGATACAGCCAGCATCAAGAGCGAAATTGAGAAATCCCGCGCCGGGAAACAGCAGGACCATCCAGCGTTCGGGGAGCGTCAACAACAAGCATCGGACCAAACCCGGCAGAGGACGGGCGTACAAGGAGCGGAAGTCAAGGGAACGCCAGGAGCGAAGAGCGCCGACGATTTTTTGGCCGAACTGATGCAGAGGCCCGAATCGGCGCAGCCAACTTCCCCGGCGAACGGCAACCCAAACCCCATGATGGCGACGACGGAGCCGCCCCATCCGTCCGAGCCTACCTCCGGGCGCAGCGAAGCATCCGCAAGGGGTACGATTGAACCGGAAGCCAAGACAGCGCCGCAGCGGTCATCGATCCGCGAACTGCTTCGAGAGATCCGGGAAGAAAATCGGAAGGCGGAGAAAGAACGGCGTCAGATGGTCAAGGAATCGTCGCTGCCCAAGCGAAGCGAGCGACATAATGGAAAATCGAAGACGGGCAAAACCAAACCAATCGGAACCCGAAAGCGAGGGAAAGCGAAATGAGCAATCTGGACGATTTATTCCGGCAGGAAACATCCGGCCATTCTTCCACGAATCCATTCGAGCAACCTTTTGACAAGGAAGCGTGGGCACAGAAAAAGCAGGAACTCAGGCAATGGGCCTATGAGACGATTGATGCCGCCACGACCGCCATCGCGCAAAGCGGTGATGAATTTCAGCGATATCTGGATGTGCAAAGCCGTTTTGACCGCTACAGCGTATCCAATGCGCTGCTGATTCTCACGCAGCGGCCGGAGGCGACCCGCATCGCCGAATTCGATTCGTGGAAGGAACAAGGCGTGTTTATTCGCCGCAAGGAAACCGGCTTTTATATTTTGGAGCCGGGCGAGGAGTACCGGAGGGAAGACGGCAGCACCGGCATCAGTTATAACCTCAAAAAGATGTTCGACATCGCGCAAACGACGGCTAACCCAAAACGGGAACAACCGGCCTATCCGGACGACCGGATGCGTATCAAAGCGCTGATGGATCGCGCCCCTGTTCCAATCGTCATTGGGGATGCGATGCCGCCGGAAACGCATGCGCTCTATCAGCCAGACATGCGGAATATTGTCATCCGCGGCGGCATGGATGCCGGGGACATTTTCCGGTCGCTCGCGCAGGAGCTGGCGCATGCGGAACTGGATCGCGGCGATGGCCGTTACAGCCGTTCCGATTTTACGTTCCATGCATATTGCGCCTCTTACATGCTGTGCAAACAGTTCGGCGTAGACACGTCTTCCTTTGGTTTCCATCGAGTGCCGGAGAAGCTGAAGGACATCGAGCCGCAGCACATTCGCGCCGAACTGACGGTGATGAAGGATGCCGCGCATGACATGGCCCGCAGGATGAACCGGATGCTGGCGCAGCAGCGGCAACAACAGCGGCCGGAACCTGCAAGGTAAGCGCCGTCAAGTTCAATTTTACTTGGGAGGGAGCGCCTGTGAAGGAAGAAGAACGGATTCTCTGTTTGGATTATTACGAGCATGGCATTGTGGTGCATGCGCTGAATGCGCTGCGTAATGATTTGATCGGCGAGAAGCGTCCCACCGACGCCGTCGATGATCTGTTGCTCAAAACGATTGAAGCCCCTTATCAAAAACATAAACGCCGGAGCCATCATGAGGCGCGTTGAAACCGCAAGGAGTTATTTGATACTCTTTGCGGTTTTTTTGATTCCCGTCGTTTGGGCGGGATTGCTCACCGCCCCTTCTCTTTCCGGCGGGCTTCCGGCGATGGTGGAGCATCTCAGCGCGGCGATCAACCACCCGTTCGACATTCAGTGGGTAGACGATACGCCGCGCTGCCTACTCATTTTTACGCTGGCCTATGGACTCGGCGTCTGTATTTACTTGGCCTCCCCGCGAAACTATCGACGACGGGAGGAGCACGGCAGCGCCCGCTGGGGCCGGGCGAAAAGCATATGCGCCAAATATAGAAGCAAGCAGCCGGGACAAAACAAAATTTTAACCAAGCAGGTTTGCATCGGGCTCGACGGTCGCAAGCATCGCCGAAATGTGAATGTGCTCGTCGTAGGCGGTTCCGGCTCAGGCAAAACGCGTTTTTATGCCAAACCGAACGTCATGCAGGCGCATACGTCGTTCGTTGTTCTCGACCCGAAAGGCGAAATCTTACGGGATACCGGTCATCTGCTCAAAGCCAAAGGGTATGACATCAAGGTGCTCGATCTGATCAATCCTCACCGCTCCCACGGCTACAACCCTTTCGCCTATTTGAACGACGACAAGGATGTGCTGAAGCTGGTCACCAACCTGATTCGCAATACAACGCCAAAGGGCAGCAATACGAACGACCCGTTCTGGGAACGTTCCGAAACGGCGCTGCTGGAGGCACTCATGTTGTATTTGCTTTATGAAGCCCCCCCGGAGGAACAGAATTTTCCGATGGTGATGGAGATGATTGCCGCCGCCGAAGTGCGGGAAGAAGACGAAACCTACCAGAGTCCGCTGGACGAGTTGTTTGAACGGCTGGCGATGCGCGACCCGGAGCATTTGGCGGTCAAACAGTACAACATCTTCAAACTGGCGGCGGGGAAAACAGCCAAATCGATATTGATCGGCCTAGGCGTTCGGCTGGAGAAGTTCAACTTGCATTCGATTGCCGGGATGAGCCTGGTCGATGAAATGGATTTGGCTGTCATGGGAGAAAAGAAGACGGCGTTGTTTGCCGTTATTCCCGATAACGACAGCAGCTTCAACTTCATCGTCGGGATGCTCTACACCCAGCTTTTTCAATGCCTGATGTATGAGGCTGACTACCGGCACGGCGGACGCTTGCCCGTGCACGTGCATTTCGTGATGGACGAATTTGCCAACGTTGCCTTGCCCGATGAATTCGACAAGCTGCTCTCCACGATGCGCAGCCGCGAGATTTCGGTTTCCATCATCCTGCAAAATTTGGCGCAGCTCAAATCGCTGTACAAGGAGTCGTGGGAATCGATCGTTGGGAACTGCGATGTGTTTTTGTACCTGGGCGGCAATGAACAATCCACCCACAAATACGTATCGGAGCTGCTGGGCAAGGAAACGATCGACACGAACACCTATGGCCAAAGCAAGGGACGCAGCGGCAGCTATTCGATCAACTATCAGTTGTCCGGCCGCGACTTGCTGACGCCCGATGAGGTGCGGCTTCTCGATAACCGTCATGCCTTGCTCTTTATTCGCGGCGAGCGTCCTGTTCAGGACGACAAATACGATTTGCTCAGGCATCCCCATGTCGCGCTCACGACGGATGGCAACGGTCCTCCCTACCAGCATGGGGGCACGGAACTTGCGCTCGATTGGCGAACCGTGACGCTTGATGAAAACGGAGAGTACGAGCTTCTGTCGGAAGAAGACATGGAGTCGCTATTTTTACGAGGGGAATGATGAAAATGAAGTTCAAAAAGAAACGGCTGCTGGCACTGTACATCATGCTGATGTTAACGGGAACCGTATTCGTCTCTACCGCTTATGCCGAGGGCGACCCGATGACGACGGTCAATAATTTGTCCACTTTCATATTCGGATTAATACGGGCCATCGGTATGATCATACTCGGCTTCGGCATTGTGCAGATCGGATTGTCGCTCAAGTCTCACGATCCTTCCCAGCGAGCGAACGGGTTCCTGACGCTCGCCGGCGGGATTATCATTACCTTCACGAAGGAAATTCTTACCCTGATTGCCGGTTAAACGGGAGTCGCAAATGAGGGGAACGGGCGATTTGTCCGTTCCCCGTTTACAGAAAAGGGGTGAGAATATGGCCAAAAACAGTTGGATTATTGACAATCTCGAACATGCGCTCGATACATGGAACGAGAAAATGAACGAAATCTGGCAGCTTGTTACCGAGTCGCCGGCCGACTTCAAGGGCGGCGGCGTGTGGCGCGTCATTACCGACATTCACGGCGCGTTGCAGGCGACGGGACTGGCGCTTCTGGTCTTGTTTTTTGTGATTGGCGTGGTGAAAACGTCCGGCAGTTTTGCCGAAATGAAAAAGCCGGAGATGGCCGTCAAGCTGTTTATCCGGTTTGTCCTGGCCAAAGCGGTCGTCACCTACGGGCTGGAGCTCATGATGGCGCTGTTTACCATTGTTCAGGGAATCATCTCCACGATGATGGGACGTTCCGGGTTCGGAAAGACGGAGGCCATGACCTTGCCGAACACCATTGCAAAAGCGATTGAAGACGTCGGCTTTTGGCAAAGCATTCCGCTGTGGGTCGTCTCCCTTTTGGGCAGTTTGTTCATTACGGTGTTGTCTTTTGTGATGATTCTCTCGGTGTACGGGCGGTTTTTTCGCATCTATTTATATACGGCCATCGCTCCCGTTCCGCTTTCCGCCTTTGCCGGGGAGCCAAGCCAAAATATCGGCAAATCGTTTCTCAAAGGGTATGCGGCCGCTTGTCTGGAGGGAGCGATTATCGTACTCGCCTGCATCATCTACTCCGCCTTTGCCTCCGCTCCCCCGGCGGTCGATGAAAGCGCGGGCGCGGTTACGATGGTGTGGACCTATATCGGAGAGTTGATTTTTAATATGCTCGTTCTCGTCGGCACGGTGAAAATGGCGGACCGGGTGGTGAGGGAGATGATGGGGCTGTAGCTTCATTCCGATTCTTCGCCCAGCAATTCCCGGACGGAAACATCCAGCGCTTTAGCAATCGCCACGACTTCGTAGTCTTGGACAAGCCGATACTGTCCTTCCAGACGCGAAAGACTGGTAGGACTGATGTCGAGACCAGCCGTTTGCAGTCTGGCGAGAAACTCCTTCTGTTTCATCCCCTTTGCCTTGCGGATGGCAACGACTCTCACACCGATTATATTTTTGTCGCCTGGCGGTTCTTTTCGATGTTTCATTTGTATGCACCTCACATTACAAGCAAAATTGTACGTGAGTGCATCGTTGTTTTAATGCGAATATCGAATTAAAATAAAATAAACCGATTTGCGCAATAAAATGGAGAGGCAATCTATCTTTCAGACAGCCAGGAACGCCGATCTAATGAAGACACGGGGAGGCCGACCGATGACACGTTTGCTAGGTCAATTAGAGGAGGAAAGAAGGAAGTTGAACGAACTGGGAAAAAAATCTCTTGAACAGGGAATTCCCCTGTTCGAGAATGAGGCGGTTCAGGCTCAAAGCCGGAAGGTAGACGAGTTGATCGTCCAACTGCACCGCAAGAGGGCCGAACGAGAGCACCAGTTACGCTAACACTCGTTCGCGAGGAGGGGGCAATCAATGCAATTACCGTCATGGTTTCAAAACGCGATTCAGCGGCGGTTGGATCACGTTACAGCTCGGATTGAACGCCATCCCGAGTTGCACAGATGTCGCGATGAAGAGGAATCGGCTTTTCAAGCGATGTTTTCCGGCGTGGATATGACGCAGTTGCCGACGTTTATGGAATGGGAGGACAAGCACCATTTTAAGCAGGCGATCATGAATGAATGGATATATTTGCAAGGCATGCGAGACGGTGCTCAGCTTGTATTTGCGCTTTTGGCAGATCCTCTTCTATCCGGTGATGAGTTGTTGGCAAGCTCGAAAAAGACAGAGCCAACTACGGATAAACCGGAGGATGGGGCCGAACTGTAAACCATAACGAGCATCGTTAATGGGAGGGCTTCAAATGGAAGTGAAAATCAACCGGGAAATCCGGGATTATACGGAAAGCTTATTCTTTGGACTGTCCTTGCGGCAGTTCTTTTTTTCTGTGCTTGCTGTTGGCGTGGCGATCGGACTATATTTTGGACTGCGCGGCCGCTTTGGCTTGGAAACGCTCAGTTGGATGTGCATTTTGGGGGCCGCGCCCTGCGCAGCCTTGGGTTTCATCAGCTATCACGGCATGACGGCCGAGCAGCTGCTTTGGGCGTATGTGAAATCGGAATTTCTGCTGCCAAGGCGATTCGTCTTCTATTCGACCAATATCTATGTTGAAGCGCTGAAAAAGAGCATGCATAGTCATGAGCAGGAAAGGATGAAGCGCCATGATTAAAACGCTCAGACGCATCATCAAGCAGGACAAGGAACGATTTGTCATTCCGAAAGGCGTTCAGCAAGTCATCCCGATTCGCGCCCTCTGGCCGGACGGGATTTTTTTTGTCGGCAACAAGTTCTCCAAATCGTATCGGTTCGAGGATATCAACTACGCCGTAGCGTCCAGGGAAGACAAGGAAGCGATGTTTTTGTCTTATTCCGAGCTGCTCAATTCCTTTGACAGCGGAGCGACCACGAAAATTACAATCCATAACCGGCGTTTGAATCGGGCCGATTTTGAAAGCTCGATTCTGATTCCGCTACGGCAGGACCATCTCGATGTGTACCGGCAAGAGTACAACGAGATGTTGCTCGCAAAGGCCATCGGCGCGAACGGAACGATTCAGGAAAAGTACGTTACCATTTCTGTCGTCAAGAAAAATGTAGAGGAAGCCCGTCAATACTTCGCGAGGGTCGGAACCGAACTGATGTCGCATTTTTCCCGTCTCGGTTCCAAATGTATCGAACTGGATGCAACCGACCGTCTGCGCATTTTCCATGATTTCTTTCGGAGCGGCGAGGAAGCGGATTTTCGTTTCCATCTGTCCGAAACAATGCGTAAGGGGCATGATTTCAAGGACTACATTTGCCCGGATACGTTCGAGTTTGAAAAAGATCATTTTCGGATGGGCCACTTTTTTGGCCGCGTCATCTTTCTGCGGGAATACGCCAGCTATATTAAGGACAGCATGGTGTCCGAGCTTTGCGACCTGAACCGGAATTTGCTGCTGTCGCTGGATATCATCCCGATTCCTACCGACGAGGCCGTTTGCGAAGTGGAGAGCCGTTTGCTCGGCGTGGAGACGAACATCACGAACTGGCAGCGGCGACAAAACCGGAACAACAATTTTTCCGCCGTGGTCCCTTACGATATGGAGCAGCAACGCAAAGAGAGCAAAGAATTTCTGAACGACCTGACCACCCGCGACCAGCGGATGATGTTCGGCCTGCTGACGATGGTCCACATCGCGGACAGCAAGGAACAACTCGACAGCGATACGGAGGCGCTGCTCACAACCGCCCGCAAGCATTTGTGCCAGTTTTCCACGCTGACCTACCAGCAAATGGACGGTCTGAATACGGTGCTCCCCTACGGCTTGCGGAAGGTTCACGCTCTGCGGACGTTAACGACGGAAAGCACGGCTGTCTTTATTCCGTTTCGGGCGCAGGAAATCGTGCATCCGGGCGGCATTTACTACGGACAAAATGTAATTAGCAAAAACATGATCATCGCCAACCGCAAACAATTGCTGAACGGAAACAGCTTTATCCTCGGCGTATCCGGTTCCGGCAAAAGCTTTACCGCAAAACGGGAAATCGTCAACCAGATGCTGGCCAGCGACGACGATATTATCCTGATCGACCCGGAACGGGAATACTCCGCGCTGGTAAACGCAATGGACGGCGAGACGATTCATATATCCGCCACCTCGCCCAACCATATCAATGCGATGGATATGAACCGGCAATATGGCGACGGAGCCAATCCGATCATTCTCAAATCGGAATTCGTCCTCTCGCTTTGCGAGCAATTGATTGGCGGTTACCAGCTGGGAGCCAAGGAAAAGTCGCTCATTGATCGCTGCACCGCCAGCGTGTACAGGAAGTATTTGCAGAGCAACTATAAGGGGCAGCCGCCGACGCTTCAGGACTTTCGCGCGGAACTGCTCAAGCAATCGGAGCCGGAAGCGCAGGACATCGCGCTTGCGATCGAGCTGTTTACTTCCGGCAGTTTGAATACGTTCGCCAAGCCGACCAATGTCAATGTCCATAACCGGCTCATCTGCTACGACATTCTCGACTTGGGCAAACAGCTTCTCCCGATCGGCATGCTGGTTGTTTTGGACAGCATTCTGAATCGGATTACACAAAATCGGGTTAAAGGCAAAAATACGTTTATCATTATCGATGAAATCTATCTTTTGTTTCAGCACGAATACAGCGCCAACTTTCTGTTCACGCTTTGGAAGCGTGTCCGAAAGTATGGCGCTTTTTGTACGGGCATTACGCAAAACGTGGACGATTTGCTGCAAAGTCATACGGCCCGGACTATGCTCGCGAACAGCGAGTTTATCGTCATGCTGAATCAGGCAGCTACCGACCGAGCAGAGCTTGCTGGGCTGCTTAATATTTCGGACCTTCAACTCTCTTATATTACCAATGTTGACGCCGGGAATGGCTTGATGAAGGTAGGCAGTTCCCTTGTTCCGTTTACCGACAGGTTCCCGCGGCATACGAAGCTGTATCGGCTGATGACGACGAAGCCTGGTGAATAGAAGGAAGCGGCCAGAAGGGGCTGGACTCAGGTTAGGTCAGCCCCTTCTTGTCGATGAATAATTATGATATCGACAAAAATACGATGAACTGCTTCTTAATACGGCGGACTATGAAATAAGTGCCAATTTCGAGTATAATAGGTATGGAATCATAGGCCTTTGAGAGCATTGGCATGAGGGAGGTTGTCATGGCCAAAATTATGATTGTGGACGATACGGCGTTCATGAGAATGATGCTGAGAGAGATCATAACCGACAGCGGCTTTGAAGTGATAGCGGAAGCGGAGAACGGAAAGGAAGCCGTGCAATTTTTCAGGCAGTACAGACCCCAACTTGTCACGATGGATATTACGATGCCCGAAATGGATGGCATTGCCGCCTTGAAGGAAATCAAACGAATGGATCCTGGGGCGAAAATCATCATTTGTTCCGCAATGGGACAAAAAGATCGAGTTGTCGATGCGATTACGTCGGGGGCCGCAGATTTTATCGTCAAGCCGTTTCAGAGGGAAAAAGTTCTGGAGACGCTGGCCAAAGCGTTGAAATAGTCGAGCGTTTATGAACAAGATTGGTCGCGTTACAGCTGTCGTTTTCGTTATCTCTCTTGTCGCAATTCTGCTAATTTATATTAAACTTGTTTATGATGTAGTGGATAAGGCCGTGGCCATGTCGCTCGCGGTCTTTTTGCCATTGGCCTACTTGTACGGCAAGCGGTTCGATGCGCTGCTGCGGCTCTCGCAAAGAGACGACTTGACCGGGGTGTATAATCGCGGGTTCATTCAGCGCCTCTTCCCCAAACTGGTTCGCCGATCTCAAAGGCTGCGAAAAAAACTGCTCGTCTTTTATGTTGATGTAGACAACTTCAAGGTTATCAACGACACCTACTCTCACGAAACCGGAGATCGTGTGCTATGTCAACTTTCAAGCCTGCTTACAAAAACAGCGAGCAAATACGACTATGTTGCACGATGGGGAGGCGATGAATTTGTAGTCATTGTGCCGCACACCGACGAAGAAGGAGCCCGGGTGCTCCAGAGACGCCTTGGCAGTGCGCTGTCCATATCGCTGAATGAATTAAAAACGCACGTGCACCTTTCTGTCGGCTATGCGGTTTGTCCCGACGAAAGCGCCGATCTTGGCGAGCTCTTGAGAAGGGCGGACAAGAGAATGTACAAGCAAAAATTCAGCCAACACAATGACTGACATGTGCGTCACAGACAAGGCTTAACGATTTGAACAAAGCCATTTTACGTTATTCCGGTTCTGAATTCAACCTACAACAAGGAGCGCTTAAATTTATGAAAACTGTACCTATCCGTCTAAATCGCATCCAAAATAAAATCGGCCTTGGTTTTCTGGTCGTCGTCATTTTTTTTGTCTTCGCCATTCTTAGCGTAACCCGGCAATTATCCTCTTTCCAGAAGGAAACAAGGTTCATTACGGATCATGATATGCAAGTACATAGTCTGGCCCAGTCCATTGAGAAGGATCTGGTAGATATGGAAACCGGTCAAAGAGGTTTTATTATAACCGGGGAAAACAAATATTTGGACCCGTACAATAACGGCAAATCCAATTGGCAAAAGCACTATGAGGCCCTTTTCCAGCTTGTGGCCGACAATCCAAGACAGCAGGACAACTTGAAAGCCATTCAAAAAAACGTGGAACATTGGATTCAAAACGCCGGCGAGAAAGTAATTGCCTTGAAAAAAGCTAATGACAACAAGGGAATCCAGCAGTTTTTCCAGGACGATCCGGGAAAGCAGGATATGGATGCCCTGCGCGAGCAGCTTGCGTCGTTCCGTTCCATCGAAAAACAGCTCACGTTGAATCGGGTGTCGGCGCTCGAAAAGAAAAACGGTCAACTCCGATTGCAGCTATACGGTTCTCTGTTGCTGGTACTTATCGTTTCGGTCATTTCGTCTTACTTCACCGGCGCATTGACGGCCAGAAACGTACGCAAAGTCGGGAATGCCATCGCAGAAATTGCCTCCTCCGGCGGCGATTTGACGAAACGAATTACAGTGAAAACCAAGGACGAAACGAAGGATTTGGCCGATCAAACGAATTTGCTGTTATCCAGTCTTCAAAGCATGATCGCCGATATTCAAATGAAGACCCTGGAATTGGAACGTTCCTCATCCATGTTGAAGGTTGGCGCTGACGAGAGCTACAAAGCGGCCGATCAAATCTCCGAATCTGTTCAGCGCGTAGCGCAGGGAGCTGAGCAGCAAGTATCCCAGACGGAAGAGATGTCGGCGATTTTGCAGGAGACGGTATCGGGACTGGAGCAGGTTGCCGTCACGACAACCGACGTTTCCGGACTTGCCAGGCGGGCGCAGTCCGTCGCGACGGAGAATGCCGGCGAAATGCAGGCAAATGCGGAAAAAATCGGCCGGATCGAAGAAACGTTTTCCGAAATTCAGGCTTCCGCCGCGGAACTGGCATCGCTGTCTGAAAAGATTCGGGATGTGGTCGGATATATTCAAGACGTCTCCAATCAAACCAATCTGTTGTCGCTGAACGCCGCCATCGAAGCGGCGCGCGCCGGGGAACAAGGGCGCGGGTTTGCCGTCGTCGCCGGTGAAATCCGCAAGTTGGCGGACCAGGCCGCACATTCGACCCTTGAGATTCATGAAACCATTGAAGTGATGTTGAACGGCATTAACGGACTCGTCCAGAAAGTAAACGAGAACAGCCATGGCGTCAAGGATGGCGTTCAGGCCATGCTGAAGGCCAGCGATTCGTTCCGGGCCATTATGAACGAAGTGAACAACTTAAGCGTTCAAGTCATGGAGGTTGCCGCTTCTGTGGGACAGATGTCCGCCGGCAGCAAAGCGATTGAAGGTTCCATTCGGGAAATTACGAAGATTACGGAAGAAACCGCTTCGTTCACGGAAGAGGTTGCGGCCATGACCGAGGAGCAGGCGGCCACGAGCCAGGAAATGCTGCAAACCGCTCGCCAGCTTGGCGAAATGTCGGATTCCCTGAAAGCGTTAGTCGGCAAGTTCAAAGTATGACTGCAAGTCCCGATCATCCGATGGAGATCGGGATTTTTTTAGTGTTTGCTCCCCTCATTGACACTGATTAAAAAGGGAACATATTGTCAACAATAAAATGGAATTGAAATATGAGGGGATCGTAATGGGGAAGACGAAAGGATTTTGGAGCCGCCGCCCGCGCTCCGATCAGAGCGAGGTCGAACGCTTAGCACATCAGGAAGAAAATCGGCAAGTCGATCAGGTTCTTTCCGCAAATCTGTCCGAGAATGTTCATGCGCTTCAGCGCTTGTATACCCGTTGTTCAGATGTGATTTTTCACGAGTTCTGCATAGGCAATTGCATGGAAGCTATGCTCGTTTATATCGACGGTCTCGTTCATATCGAAGAAGTGGATCAACATGTGCTCGCTCCGTTGCAGCGGGATCTCCCCATGGATTGCACGCTGGCGGATATTCGCGGAAAAATCGCTGTTTCCTCGATAAAAAAAGTGGATACGACAGCCGAAGTGATTGAAGAAATATCCGGCGGAAATCCCGTATTGCTGATGGAATGCGAGCCTCACGGACTGGCAATCGGCTTGCCGAAATGGGAAAAACGGGCCATCGACGAGCCGTCCGCCGAATCGGTGTTGCGCGGCCCTCGGGAAGGGTTCATCGAGTCGCTTCGCACCAATACGGCTCTGTTGCGGCGTAAAATCCGAACCCCTCATCTCAAAATCGTCACGATGCATATGGGGACTTATACGCGTACGCAGATTGCGCTCGCCTATCTGGAGGGGGTTGCAGCCCCTTCCTTGGTAGAAGAAGTCACAAGCCGTCTGCAACGAATCGAGATCGATGGCATTTTGGAGAGCGCGTACATTGAGGAATTGATTGAGGACAACCCGTTCTCCCCGTTCCCGCAATTGCTCTCTACCGAAAGGCCGGACGTGGCGAGCGCTTACTTGCTCGAAGGACATGTCGTCGTGCTCATCGACGGTACGCCCAGCGTGCTGATTGCGCCGATCACCTTTTACTCCTTGCTGCAGTCTCCGGAAGATTACTACGAGCGGTATGTTGTCGGTACCGCCATACGCTGGCTGCGCTATTTGTTCTTTTTGATCTCCTTGCTGGGTCCGTCTTTCTACATAGCGGTTATTACTTACCATCAGGAAATGATACCGAACGCTCTGTTGATCACAATGGCCAGATCCCGGGAGCAAATCCCGTTTCCCGCCATTGTCGAAGCATTGCTGATGGAATCGATGTTTGAAGCGCTGCGCGAAGCCGGCGCGCGGCTGCCGAAGCAAATCGGCACCGCCGTCAGCATTGTCGGAGCGCTGGTTATCGGTCAAGCGGCCATTGCCGCCGGCATCGTCTCTGCGCCGATGGTAATGGTTGTGGCCATAACGGGCGTCGCGTCGTTTATGGCTCCCCGCTTTACCGTCGGCATTGCCATCAGGCTGCTGCGGTTCCCTATGATGGTGCTTGCCGGCTTTCTTGGGCTGCTGGGATTGATTATGGGGGGCATACTCATTCTGAATCACCTGTTCAAACTGCGTTCGTTCGGCGCTCCGTATATGGCTCCCTTGGCCCCGATGCAATCACGCAGTCTGAACGATGTGCTCTGGCGCGCTCCGCGCTGGCTCATGACCAAACGTCCCCATATGACGGGGGCGTGGAATCCCAGAAGGCAGCCCGCCGGTCAACGTCCGGGCCCGCATAAAGGGGAGACAGACGATTGACGAGATCGGGTGCTATGTTGATGGGGGGGCTGATTGTCTCGTCGGTGCTGCTGTCCGGATGTTGGGATCGGACCGAAGTAAACGATTTGGCGATTCTTACGGCCGGTGGATTGGACTTGACGGAAGATCGGAAACTGGAGCTTTCCGTTAAGCAATATGTGGTATCGCCATCTTCCTCCGAACAATCGGGAAGCTTATCTTCAGACACCGGCGGAGGTTCCGGCAAGTCGGTCGTTCGTTCCTCCTGCGGTGTATCGATGGCCGATGCGGAATCCCATTTGCAGCAAGTGTTGAGCCGCAAAGTGTTTTGGGGCCAGGACGAAGTATTCGTATTCGGTCAGCGGCTGGCGAAAGAAGGACTCGCCGAACCGATGGAATTTTTGACGAGGCACCCGATTCCGCGGGAGCGGGCCAATGTTTTCGTCAGTCAGAGTCCCGCGAGCGAGATACTGGAACTTGATCCGCCGATTGAACGCTCGGTTTCGCAAGCTTTGCGCAAAATGGCCGAAAATGAAACCGGGCTGAATATTACGATAAAAGAACTGGCCGAAATGATGGCGGGAAGATCCAGATCGGCTGTCATTCCCTGGGTAGAAATCAAGCCTGGCGATGGAAAACAGGCCGCATTCGCATACATTATCGGCTCGGCAGTCCTGAAAAACGGCAAGATGATCGGACGAATGAACGATGCCGAGACGCGGGGAATCATGTGGTTGAGAAACGAAGTGAAAAAAGCGACGGTGACCGTTTCCCCGGGCAAAGGCAAGGGACTCGTGTCGCTTCAGTTGCTCAAAAGCCGCACCGAGTTAATCCCGCATATTCAAGGGAGGCAATGGAGCCTGACGGTTCGGATCGAGACCCGGGACGACATCATCGAAAATACATCGGATCTTGATCTTTCCGTGCCGGACCATATCAGCGAGTTGGAGCGCGAGCTCGAAGACGATATTAAACGTCGCATTCAAATGGCGCTAAAACGCGCGCAAAAAGAGATGAAAGCCGATATTTTCAATTTCGCGGACGCCTTCTATCGGAAGTACCCGAGGGAGTGGAACCGAAACAAGGACCGCTGGGACGATCTTTATTCCCATTTGGAAGTCAACGTACAAGCCAAGGTCAAAGTTGTCCGTCCCGGCATGACCAACAAAAGCATATTTAAGCCGGAACAGAGGTGACATTGGATCATGATATGGGGGGGATTGCTGGGCGTTGCCGCGGTGCTCGCTTTAATGATTTTGCATGATTGGCGCGCCATGCCTTCTTATACCAAGAGGGAGAAGACGGCTTATGGCGTCCTGACCGGATTGGGGGCGATATTGGCAATCCTGCTTGTTCTTGATCCCCAAATGCCGGGTCCTACGGAGTGGATGGATGTTATTTACAAACCGCTGGTGAACTTGCTGGAGAAGCTCGCCTTACAAAGGAGCGGGTGATGGGTGATGAAAAAAGAAAACATATCCGTCCTGCAAATCGGAAAAATGATGTATTTGGCGGTAACTCCGACGGCTATATTAAGCACGCCGGCAATTACATATAAATTTGCCAAGCAGGATTTGTGGATTTCTCCGATGTGGGCATTCAGCGGGGTCATTGCAATCTGGATTGCGCTCGGCATTCACCGATTGTTTCCGGGCGAAAATCTCGTTCAGGCAGGCGAACGCATTCTAGGTCGAATGTTGGGAAAAGTGTTTGGGTTGATTCTTCTGTTGTACTATTTGTATTTAGGCGGCGTCATCGTGAGGGAATACGGCGAATTTGTAGTCGGAGCGTTTCTTGTCCAAACGCCGTTGCTGGTAGTATCCGGGAGCATGGTGCTTGTATGCGCCGTTGTAGTTCGCAGCGGCGTGGAAATCATTGCGAGATTCGCCGATCTATTTATTCCTGTTTTTGCGCTTCTTTTTCTGCTTCTGATCCTCCCCCTTCTTCCGGAGCTTCATATTCTGAAGATGCTGCCGATCATGGGAGAAGGTATCGGGCCTTCCCTCTCCGGTGCGGTTGTATTGCAAGCATGGTTCAGCGAATTTCTGACGGTGTCGTTTTTAATTCCATTTGCAAACCGTGCGGGAAAAGTGAAAAAAAGCATGGCGATCACTTTGCTGGCCGTCATTGTGACGCTTGTGTCATCCAACCTGGCAACGCTGTTGCTGTTGGGGGATATAACAGGAAACTATACCTATCCCTTTCTGATTGTCGCCAGATACATCAACCTGGCCGATTTCTTTACGCACCTGGAGTCGATTTTTATGGCCATTTGGGTATTGGGGGCGTTCGTTAAAATATGTGTTTTCTTTTATGTAAGCGTATTGGGCACTGCTCAATGGATGGAGCTCCGGGATTACCGTCCGATCGTACTCCCCGTAGGCTTCTTGCTGCTATTAATGAGCATATGGGTTGCGCCCAACCTGCAGGAATTGACGCACGCTTTATCGACTTCGATCATTTTTTCGGCGCTGACGGTATTGGTTTGCATTCCCGCGGCGTTGCTCGGTTTGGCCTGGTTCAGAAGACTTTGGGAGAAGAAAAATATACAGGATTGAACCATCCATAATAAAATAATAGCGCCAACCTTCTGTTCACGCTGAGGAAGCGTGTCAGAATGCTTGACGCTTTTTACGCTCCCAAGTTTAGCAAAAAGTCGAGTTTTCTATCATGCAAGAGATTTTTGCTTCAAAGAAGTGGATAGAAGACTGGCTCTGCTGATCAATTCTCGAAAAGGCAGCGAAAAAAAGTCAGGTACGAGATAGCCGTTTATGATTCCCACCGATGCGGATAATGTAACGTTATGAATGACGACGGGTTGGGACAGGGCAGTTTCTAATTGCAAGGCCTCGTGCTCATTCCGGCATGTAATCACAACAAACTCATCCCCTGCGTACCTGCATACGTAATCCTGTTCGCTCGTTAATGCACGCAAGCGATTGGAGAACTCGACAAGAAAATCGTCCCCTACCGGATGCCCGTGCAATTTGTTGATTTCACCGAAATTATTGAGATCAATAAAGAGCAAACGGAAATGTTGGCGACGGTTCAGAAAATGTTCGCCGATATGTTGGATATAAGGTGCGCGGTACAGTCCCGTTAGAGGGTCAACGAGCTGGTTCAGTTTGATTTGAAGCTTCTCGCGGGTCACGATCCCGAGTACCCGATCTTCATGGACGACAAGAAGTCGTTCAATGCGATGCCGCTCCATCAATTCCAACGCTTCCCAAGCAAATTGGTCAGGCGAAATGCTGATCGGGCTTGGGGTCATTGCGTCGGCTGCAATCCGATTGGGGTGGGAAGAGCGGATGTCCCGCGACGTAATAATTCCTACGATTGTCCCATGATCTGTGACGGCCAACGAACCGATTTCAAGTTCATTCATTACATCCGACACATGCTGGACGCTTCTTTCAGTTGAAACCGTATAGACGGGGGATGACATGAATTCCGCCACCTTCATTGTAACTCCACCTCCCGCTGAACCGATACCGAAATTTTCAGTTCGGAACGAAGCACCATGTTGTCGCTGATCAACCGGTCCGCTTCTTCCATTATGATTTGCATCAGCAAACGTTCGTCCAACATTTGAAGAAGGGAGTTCCGAATCAAGACCGCTTCAATTTTGGCGTGCTCCAGTTTAACGATTGTAAATTGTTCCGGCGATAGCGCCTGCGCCATTCGCTTTACCGCTTCCGGCCCGATCGGGGCTTTTTTTCCGATGATCAACAAATCCTGCATGGGCGGAACTTCAAACTCTGAAATTTTTAAAGAGAGCGTTGCTTTGCGGAAATAGTTCAGTTTATCCTGCATCCTGATTACTCCTTCGTGTTCGGGTGAGACTTCACGTTCAACCGTTTACGTTAACCGATTCGGTTTTCCGAATAAA
The DNA here is from genome assembly GCF_023276405.1 of Paenibacillus hamazuiensis. Lineage (NCBI taxonomy): Bacteria > Bacillati > Bacillota > Bacilli > Caryophanales > Paenibacillaceae > Paenibacillus > Paenibacillus hamazuiensis. The sequence goes on along the minus strand of NZ_JALRMO010000001.1, from coordinate 7,550,411 downwards.
TAGCCTTGTCCCATCTTGATACCCAAAGACAGCGCGGTATCCAAATCCTCTTCTTTTTCGATTCCTTCCAGGATCAGATTGGCCTCGTTATTGCAGTACTCGGCAAACAGTGCGACAACTTTTTGTTTTTTCCTGGATGTACTCAAGTCAGAAGCAAAGAATCGGTCGATTTTGATAAAATCAGGCGAGACGTCCACAATATTTCGAAAAGAAGTTGTTCCATCTCCTACATCGTCCAGGGCTATCAGGAAATTCAGTTCACGCAGCAATCGGATGGCATCTCTGAAAGAAGCGCTTTTCCATAAGAGGCCCTCATAAATGGACTCGTTAATCTCAAATACGATTTGGTTTCTATATAGCTCGAATCGCTCGGCAAGGGAGTCGAGTAAGTCGATAAATAAAGGCGAGACCAAAGTTGAAGGGAATATGTTAATAAACAACAGGTTATGTTCACGTGAGCCCGGAAATTCAAAGTAGGCTGAAATCGCCTGGAAAATTGAAAAAGAATCGACTTCGAACAACTTGTTCTGCTCCATGGCGCGCTGAAATAAAAGATCCGGATTCATGTTGGAGTTACTGCGAATGAGGGCCTCGTAACCAAGGATTCTCTTTTCGGGAAACCCCAAGATGGGCTGGAACACATGATAAAAATCGTTTTGTACTATTAATTGTTCAATATTCGGCATCGAGGCTACTCCCTTTGCTGAGAATCAAAATAAGAAGCCACCCCGATCTGGGGCAGCTTTGAGCTCGGAAGCATCATTTCGGCAACCCAGCTACCATAGATATCATCCTTAGGCCTGAAGTTTTGCGCCCCCATTTTTCAATGGGTTTGCCGTTTCGTTTTTTATGATCCTGAAAGAAAGGGATCAGCCTGAGGACCTACGAATAGAACCTCCCCCTTTTGAATGAAGTTAGATCATTTACGACAAAATCCTTCTTTATACCCAATAATTCGCGCAAAAAGCGCCAACTCCTTCCAAACGGGTGTTCCTAAGAAACCGTATTTATCCAAAAAATCGGTAAAGACTTGCCATTTAACATAGAGAATCGCGGTAAATAAGCAGCAAGCGGTTGGTTCAGATCGTCCCAACCGCTTGCTTTTTTCATAGCTTGAATCACTTTTTACGAATCTTCGGTTGCCGGTTCCAACAGTTCCCGTAAAATACGATACGCTTGTCGCTGTTTGGCATCGTTGTGTTTGAGCAATAAGAGAATGCTGGCCCATAACCATCTTTTTTGTTGCAGATAGGACTCTTTCTCGTCGCTGAATAAATCGTATACGCTCATATGTAATGCCAAAGCAATTTTTTCAATCGTTTGAAGTTTGACGTTTTTTTCGCCGCGTTCAATCTGACCAAGATATGTCGCGGCCATGCCGATCGATTCGGCTAGTTTTTCCTGAGTCAAATTTTGCTCCAAGCGGTATAAGCGAATTTTTGCTCCGACTATTTGTGCAAAGGTAGACATAATGTCCCTCACAACCCCTCTCTATAGTAAAGTGTAGTCAAAGCAGTCGGAGGGATGGAGTACTCTTAAACTACAGTCTATTCAATTGATTGTACCTTGAAAATCTTTGCGATATAATTTTCCACGGAGTTTATTTTGTCACAAATTCCTTTAAGCCAATATTCGATAAAAAGGAGTCAGAAGTCATGCATCATTTCATGATCGCTGCGCAGACCGTATTGTATGGGAAGCGGCAGGAAATCGGCTTGAGCCATAATCAAGTGGTCCAGCTTTCCAAGGAGATTACAAGAATGACTCGACTATTGGAAAACGTAAGTCAACAGACTGAGAATGGAATGCGAGAAATAAGGGGGAGGGTTGCCACGAGGCTGCTTAGCAAGGAGCAACTGCTCGAATGTATAGCGACAGCTTGGAACATGGGACTTGAAGAAGAGTTTGTTGCTTTTTTGTTCAAGGAACTGCTATGGATGGAATCCGATACGAAATTGTCCGAAATGGAATAGGAGGTTGTCTTCAGAGAGAAAGCTTGATGGATGTAAAATGGTTACGGCATTGCTGCCGACGTGGAAGCGCGATTGATCGGATGTATCAATCGCGCCGCGAATCCATCATTTGAAAATCGGAATTTTCAACATCTAGGCTTGACTGGGCTTTAACTTGTACCTCCCCGTATTGGTCAGTTGAACATGGATTCGTATGTTTCGTAAAGAATCCTCATGCAGCACAAAATGATTTTCGTCTTCAATCCGGTGCCATACCGTGGGATAGCGTCGAAACAACGACTCGCCGAGACTATAAACATCGACCTTTCGCTCAAAACCCTTCCGGTAAGTATGGCGGATTTGTTCTTCAATCTTTCGTTCGGCCAAGTCGATCAATTCTTTCTCGGACATTTCCTGATGCAATTCGTTAATGCCTGCTTTTACCGTCAGCTCGACGTCAAAATAAACGCGAAGATCTTGAACCGACGGCCTGATGCGCACTTTTGGCTTCTCCATGACCAAAACAGCCGCTAACGATTTTCCGCGTTCGAGAGAAAGCGGCACGCGAACTGTTTTTTTATGCAGCCAGGGCAATCCATGCAAATCGTCCGGATCCAATTCTCCATGGTACCGATTGTTCCAAAACACGGTTATACCTGCATATTCCAAAAATGGATGCGTTTTTCTGCTAACTTCCCACTGATTCTTCTCGATACGCAGAGAAGGCAAGTAAGTCATGCGCGCAGCTTCTTTCAGCGTCATAACAAATTGATACAGCCTGATTGGCGGGATGATCGACCGTTGCCGATACGGTTCCTCCGGGCTATGCAAAATGGACATCATCGGGGACTCATTAAAGAAAGGAGTCGAGTTGAAAATATTTTCAATTGATTCTTTGGTACTAAAAACCCAAACCAAATAGCGGATTTCCCTGTAACGGTTCAGCAAATCCATTACATCCTGAAATTTGTTCTGTTTCAAAATAGGTTCGCTGAACACGAGCGCGGAAACATGCCCCCAAAACACTCTTTGTTGCGACGTCTCATATAAATGGTTTACCGCTTCCGTAAACGATGCGCCCGTTCCTTTCCCCACCCATACAGGCGCTTCTTTTGCTTTTTGCTGGCCTTCCAGCTTGGCGACGCTGGAAAAATCAATCAGTTGCAAATACACAATGTACTTTCCGTCGTCATAATCAAACCCGATAGCCGTTACATAACTGATATTTTGAATTTCCTTCATATTCCAGCAACCGGTCGTGATAACGAGCAGAACAATCAAGATTCCTGTTAATTTCACGCCTTTCATTTTGACTGTTCTCCCTGGTTCGTATCGTCAATCGGATGAAGCATCTTCGGACGCTTTCGCTTCCATGCCATTGGTAACCGAAACAATGCATGCGGCAAGTCTCTGAAATACGGAGGTGACATCGGAGCCAGATACGGGACCCCGAAAGATTGGAGAGACGCCAGCAAAACCAGCAATAAAAATACGCCCACAAAAAAACCATATAAACCGAAAATGCAAGAAAATATAAACAATACGATTCTCAGTATGCTTACTGCACCTCCTAACGCTTGATTGGTAAGCGTTGCGCCGAATACATGCGTAATCGCGCCGATGATCACGATGCCAGGCGACAAAATTCCGGCCCGAATGGCTGCGTCGCCCAAGATTAGACCGCCTACCACTGTAAGTGTCGAACCGATAGAGGAAGGAAGGTGAACACCGGCCTCGCGCAACATTTCAAGAAAAATCAAGGCAAGAAACATCTCCAGACCGGTAGATAAAGGGATTCCGAGACGATTCACAGTCAGCGTCGCAAGCAAATAAAACGGAAGTTGGTCTTGATGATAAGAAAGCAGGCAGAGCCAAAATGCCGGAAGCATGAGCGACACGAAAAAACCTAACAACCGCAACATCTGTCCGAACGTTGAGGATAACGCTGTAAAGTGGATGTCTTCCGGCGTTTTGATCAGGAGCATTAAGTTGGCGGGGCCTATGAGCGCTGCCGGCGTTCCGTCCACCAATATAACAAATCTTCCGTTCATCAAACAATTGACGGTAAAGTCTGGTCTTCCGGTATACGCCATAAGCGGAAATAGCGCCCATGTCGGTTCGATCATTTCTTCAAGTTCCGTAGCGCTGAATACCCCGTCAATGGTTATCTTTTGCAGGCGCTGTTTCACTTCCTGTATGACCTTTGGATCGGCAATATCATACATATACATCAATCCGATCCGGGTTTGGGTACGTTCGCCAAGAACGATTTGCTCATAGGCTAACGAAGGCGATTTAATCCGTTTGCGGACAAGCGCGGCATTTGTGGCCAACTCTTCCACAAAACAATCTTTGGCTCCCCGAACGGAGACTTCGACGTTGGATTCTTCCGGTTTTCTCGCCGGCAGCTTGGCAATGTCAACGGAACAGATAATCCGAAGCGCAGGAATATACATGAGCAATTTGCCATCAAAGACTTGTTGCGTTGCTTTCCGTTGCCAATTCACATCCGGCAGACGTTCCAGTTGAAGCTGACTCGCCGTTTGAAGCATGCCCGCGTCTGTAAAGCCGTATGTCTCATAGAAACGTTGCAACCGGGGAAGCACTACCTCATGAATCATATGTTGGCTATCGCTCATCCCTTCGCAGAAGACGAACAGCACGGTTGAACGTTCCTCTCGTGCGTTCAAGGTGTAGGTATGATGCTTGACATCGGCGCATCTATTGAACAATTTTAAAATAGCTGAAGCATCGATGATTTCAATGGATGGCAGTTCGGAAGTTGAAGGGGATGGCCGAAAAGAGTCGGCGATCGATCCTGCAGATTTTTTGAAAACAAACGGTCTCAACCACCTTTTGAGCATAGGGATTCACCTTCTCATTCTATTGGAAATCCAGATTTTCGCGACAAACAAAGCCGTCAAGCCCAGAGCAGCGTAAACGGACGCCGGAAAAAACACGTTTCCAAGAAAAGCAAGGAACCGGGCATCGCTGACGGGCAGAACAACGGAAGCAATCATCAGTGCGCCGAAAAAGATGAACCATGGCAATCGCTTGTCCGGTTTCCAAATGTCAACCATAATAAACAGAGCCAGCGAGACACGAACAAACGTGCCGGAAAGCCACTGGTAGATGGAGAAGAAATCAAGGTGCGAGATATATTGCCCGAGTTGAACCAAACGCCATTGCTCATAAGCAGGGTAACGCTGATTTGCCGCCTCAGCAGGTCCAAACACGGCGATGGAACCCATCAGCGGTCCCAGAATCAAACCGGCCAGCAGCACATTCACGAACATGAGAGTGCCGAATCGAGGTCGTTTGGTTAAATGCTCCTGATAAAAGAGAATGCAGATTAACTCCAGTAGCCCTCCCGCGGCATATATAACGCCTTTCCATACAGGCTCCCACCCAAATTCGATGACTGGAAACAGCAGGCTGTAATCCTTGTACTTGTAATTTGCTGTCATCACAAAATCACCGAGCACGATCACAACCGGGAGCAAAATGCCTGTGACGATTGCAATTACTCGCAACCCGGCATACGCTGCCAAAAGATTGCACGCGACTCCCGCCAGCACCAACGCAAAAGCCGGTGTCTGTGGCAAATAGGAGGCAATCGTCCAGGTGATGGTGTCTTTGAGTGAAATGGCGCCCATTGCGAACAGATACAACGTGATTAAAATAAGCATACCGTTTGCCGGAAGTTTGCCGAAATGACGATACAGCCAGGTTTTGACCGGCGTCCCATTCATGTTTTTAAGAATATAGGATAAACAGGCGATCCAGACTTGCGATACTGCCAAAACGGCTAAAACGGTTACCCAGGCATCTCTTTTGGAAGCAGTCAGCAAAAGCGGGATAATAATCACGTGGTTCAGAATCCCGATCGCCATCAGGATCAGCATGTATCCTTGAAGCAACGATATTTTATGATTGGCCGGTGCGATATCCATCACCACTTTCCGAATGAACCTCTTCTTATGCTTTCCAAATTTCCCCTTGCTAAAACAACATGTCTGACAACAAAAAAACGTGAACAAAACCAAATGAGAAGATTTCGTTTAAATAGTCATTCATTTGCTGGTCAATCGACGCCGCAACATATTTTCCTTCTGTCGTTAAGGAAAGCAGATTCACCCGCCGGTCATCGGGATCGGGCGTTTTTTTACTAATTTCATCTTGATTAACGACTGGACTTGTCGGCTGAATGTCGTGATATTGGTCCCTAATGCCTCTGCTACTTGCTGGATGGAAGGCTTGTGCTGGCGATCAATTTCGTAAAGAATATGGCTTTGAATAAAGGAGATGTCGCAGCCACCGGCAGAACAGCAGTTTTATCCAGAAAGCCAAAGCGACGAGTCATGATTTGAAATAATTCGCGTACATTTTCCACGGTGCTTCACCTCATGAATCAGTTATACAACAGTCATTTGCAAGTAATAATTTGCTTGCATTGCAAAAAAATAAGTACTCCGGAAAGGGTTTGTCTTAGACAGGCTATTGTAGAGGGAATATAAAAGTATCATTTTCCATATTGACTTTTTATCATACATAAATAACAATATAGTTATAAGGTTTTAAGTTTGGGGGTGATAAGAATGCCAATGGAATTTGAAAAGATAGCGGATATTCTGAAAGCTCTTGCCGATCCGATAAGGCTGAAAATCCTTTCTTTGCTCCGTATTCGCGATTGCTGCGTGTGTGAACTGGTTCCCATCTTTAACATTTCCCAGCCAGCCATTTCCAAACATGTAAGCCGTCTAAAAACGGCTGAACTGGTCCGCGAAACGCGAAAGGGACAATGGGTGTTCTACTCCATCAATGAGAAGCGGTTAGTGGAAATTGGTTATGCCCTGTCCCATTTGCCTGATTTATCCGAGGAACTGAGGAAATTGGAGCAACAAGGACTGACGGTTACATGCGAGTAAAGGGGGTGTACAGCAAGTGAGTAAACAAAAGAAAAAGCGACTCTCATTTCTGGATCGCTTTTTGACGTTATGGATTTTTGTTGCGATGGCGATAGGAATTGGCTTGGGTTACGTATTTCCTAACTTTGTCGCCGGTTTGAATGAATTTCAAGTTGGAACCACATCGATACCGATTGCACTTGGCCTCATTTTAATGATGTATCCGCCGCTGGCGAAGGTACGATACGAAGAAATTGGTCGTGTCTTCCGAAATGGCAAAGTGTTAACCATTTCATTGATTCAAAACTGGCTCATTGGCCCGATCTTAATGTTTTTCCTGGCTATTATTTTCCTCCAAAGCTATCCGGAATATATGGTCGGCCTGATTATGATCGGTTTAGCCCGTTGTATTGCAATGGTCATCGTTTGGAACGATTTGTGCAGAGGGGATGCCGAGTACGCGGCGGGACTCGTTGCTTTCAACTCGATCTTTCAAGTTTTGTTTTATTCCGTCTACACCTTTATCTTTGTTACGATTTTGCCGGGATGGTTCGGGGTGGAAGGTGTCGTTGTTGACATTACGATGGCCGAAGTTGCCAAGAGTGTGTTCATTTATCTAGGGATACCGTTTTTGACCGGAATGATTACTCGCTATTCTCTTGTAAAAGCAAAAGGACGGTCCTGGTACGAAACGGTCTTTATTCCGAAAATCAGCCCCATTACGCTGATCGCGTTATTGTTTACGATCATCGTCATGTTCTCGCTGAAAGGCGAAATGATTATCCAATTGCCGTTCGATGTCGTGAGGATCGCGATTCCGCTATTGATTTACTTTGTCGTCATGTTCTTGATCTCGTTTTTCATGGGCAAAAAAGCAGGGGCTGGTTATCCGGTGACTTCTACACTGGCTTTTACCGCCTCGGGGAATAACTTCGAGCTGGCGATTGCCGTTGCCGTCGGGGTGTTTGGTATTCATTCCGGCTCAGCATTTGCGGCCGTCATCGGTCCTCTTGTGGAAGTCCCCGTGATGATTGCCTTAGTCAACGTCGCGCTCCGATTCCAGCGGAAGTATTTTTCAAAGCAAGCAGCTTAATATAAACAGGAGGACTCATCATGTCAGAAAACAAAAAACTCGTTTATTTCCTTTGTACAGGAAACTCTTGCCGCAGCCAAATGGCGGATGGCTTTTTGAAGGCTCTCGGTACTGATCGCTACGAAGTAAAAAGCGCCGGGTTAGAGGCACATGGGCTGAATCCCCGTGCCGTCCAGGTGATGAAGGAAGCTGGCGTCGATATTAGCAACCATACATCTGATGTCATCGATCCGGAGATTTTGAATCTGGCAGACTATGTGATTACGTTATGTGGCCATGCAGACGAACATTGTCCCGTGATTTCGAATAAAAACGTCGTGAAATGGCATTGGGGCTTCGATGATCCGGCCAAGGCGACCGGCACCGAGGAAGAAATCATGAGCCAATTTCGAGCGGTTCGGGATGCGATTAAGTCGCGTATCGAAAAGTTTCTAGCCGAAGGTCGGTAAATTTGAACGGGAATGTAAAGTTGTAGACTAAACATTGTCATTACTCCATGGGCAGGATTAAATGAGTAAAGAAAGAAATGTATCCTCACCCTTAAGCCCATTCTCGTCTACATGAGGAGTGGTTTAGGATGGATTGCTGTACATGTTAAAGCTTCTGCTTTAGAAACCATTCATCCCGACAACTCTTATTTATTTTGTTCGAACTCTGCTTACGCAACCGTATATTATAGTTGGAATCATTCGCAATCATTTGCCGAGGATGACTTGAAAGTGGCTGTGTAACAAAAGAATCCGAGCATGGGCGTGTCTGTATGTTACTGTTTCAGTTGGACGAGAGAGCGCCTCGCAGTCGATCTCATTTTTGCTTAAATAAACGATAAGATTGTTAGAACACTTTTTTTATTTATCCGCTCGACAATCATGGTAACCTTTTAATTTTCGATATTGTCTAGAAACTGTTCTTGTCGAAACAATATGAATAGTGTTCGAGATTCACGTGACCTTCTGACAAGTCGACACAAAACAATATTTTTAAATCTGTCATTGTCTTGCACTGAATAAACGACGCGAGTCATAATACGCGATTGATGCTCATTGACACCTTTTGCAGCGGATGAGCCATGATCACTTTGTATTGCTGAAGTGCAAGTTGCATAGCCATTCACCTCATTTCGTCTTTAGGGCGATTTCAAATGAGATTAGGCTGTGTCCTTGCTGGATCAGCCTTTAAACTGGTGATCACTTCTTTTTGAGACTCCTTGTTTGATAACGCCGCGCATTCACGGAAAGCAAAATGTTTACAACCTAGACATTTATTCAAATCCAGTTGCAATAGCGCGAAGTTAAGTGCCTCACCGGTATGTCCAAAAAAATGTTCAGCCCCAATCAGCGTATACAACCCTGTTCTCTTCAATACATCTAAAGGCTGAGCTTGAATTCCGGATACAAGAATAATCCCACCAAATTTCTCGAAATGCTTCACCAAACTGGACAGATTTGATTCACCCGTCGTATCCATAAAAGGTACTTTTCCCATGCGCAGCAGTAACACTTTCGGTCTTAGATGAATCGAATCCATAATGGACTTTTCAAACATGTTCGCGGCGCCGAAAAAGAGGGGGCCTTCGATGGTATAGATCCCAATTTGTGGACAATCGTGGCCTTCGGTCACCATATGAGCTTTCACTTTTTCATGTTTAACTGTTGGGTCAGGCAATACCTTGGAAACCAATAACCCATCACTCATTCGTTTCACAAACAGTATAACAGCCAAAATTAATCCGACTTCAACGGCAGTCGTTAAATTCGTAAAGACCGTTAGCAAAAAGGTAATGAGAAGGACAAAAGAATCGCTCGTTTTGGTTTTTAAGACGTGGGCAAATTCTTTTCGTTCGCTCATGTTCCAGGCAACCAGCATTAGAATCGGTGCCATACTAGCAAGTGGGATCTCTGATGCATAAGGTGCAAACAAAATGAGCACCAGCAATACAACAATACCATGTATAATACCTGACAGGGGTGAGATCGCACCGTTTTTGATATTGGTTGCTGTTCGTGCAATGGCTCCTGTCGCTGGTATGCCTCCAAAAAGAGGGGTTACCATATTGGCGATGCCTTGCCCAATCAGCTCCCGATTGCTGTTATGACGACTGTCGGTCATGCCGTCGGCAACAACCGCCGATAATAAAGATTCGATGCTGCCCAACATGGCAATAGTAAAGGCGGGGCGAATCAAATTTTCAATGCGATCCCAGGTTAGATCAGGGAAATGAAAATGGGGTAGGGTGCTTGGAATAGCTCCAAATGACGATCCAATCGTTGCAACTTCCCCTTTAAAGAATACGGTCGCCACTATAGTGGATACGATAAGCCCTACCAAGGAACCAGGGACCTTCGGTAAAAATTTCGGTGTTAGGAGGATAACTGCCAAACAGACGACCGCTGTGATAATACTGTAGAGATTCGTAGTTGCGAGATGCATTACAATTTCCTTCATATTGGGTAGAAAATTCTCATGTTTCTTGATACCGCTCAAACCTAAAAAGTTGGCAATTTGTCCGCTGAAGATGATGACGGCAATTCCAGCGGTAAATCCGATGGTTACAGGGCGAGGAATAAATTTTATCAACGCACCGAGTTTAAATAGCCCCATGAGAACAAGTATAATTCCCGCCAAAAATCCTGCAAGCAATAAATTTTCGTATCCATATTCCATGACGATCGCAAAAAGGATCGGAATAAATGCACCGGTCGGTCCGCCAATTTGAAATTTAGAACCCCCGAACAAGGAAATACAGATACCGGCCACAATGGTGGTATAAATGCCATATTCCGGTTTTACACCAGCCGCAATAGCAAACGCCATCCCTAATGGAATGGCGATAATACCAACAATGAGGCCTGAAATGAGATCCTTGCGGAATGCGGCCGCATGGTATCCTTCAAATCTTCCCGTCCATTTCATCTGAATTACCTTCTTTTATTCATATATTTGATTATTTAAATATAAGTGAAATGTTACTCCTGTCATCGAATAATGTCAATCATAATAATCTCGTGCCGCTCCGCATGTTTCCGGCTGCAAAACAAAAAAACAAGGTGATCCTTGATGTTACTCATGGAACCCCTTGTTTTTCAGTTTAAGATTCATTTCGAATGACCTCAAGTAATGAAATGGCATCAACGAGATGATTATCGAAGATCTGTTTTGTAACTGCGAGCAGGTCCTTAATCAGCGGATCACGTAACGAATAAATGACAGAAGTACCATCTTTTAAGCCCGTCACCACATTTTTATTTCGCAATACTGCCAACTGCTGAGAAACGGCTGAACCCTCTGAACCTAAAATACTCTGTATCTCATTTACGTTTTTATCTCCTTCACTCAGAACCTCCAGGATTCGAATCCGCATGGGATGCGCCAGCGCCTTAAAAAAATCGGCTTTAAACTGTTGGATATTTTGATTCATGGCTAACGCCTCCTTGATCGCTATATTTTTGAATATATAAATATCATAACACAACTCCACCCAAAAACATTCTGGAAAGAAGGGCATACCGGCGCATGGATTGTGATTTGGTTGAAATTCCTATATAATACCCATAATATTCAAATATATGATTATTTGATTTTTCCAAAATAACATAAGGAGTGGGTGCGAATGCCGGACTCAACGAGTAAGGACTCGTCACATCAAGATTCGTCATCCTCTCGCGAATCGACTACACCTTTCATGCAGGTAAGCAGACAAACCGTCATAACAATGGGGATTCATGCGTTACATGAGATCGGGTCCAATTCCATTTGTAAAGTTTGTATCGCCAATGGAGGTTCCTGTTGTAAAGGATGTCGACATCTTGTCAAAGGTGTTGGATGCCAAAAACGAAATACAAGTTGTACGGCATGGTTATGCGGTTTTTTAAAGTTCTTTTTGTATGAAACTGGTCTTCTACGAGAATGGAATGACTTTTGGGAGCAAGTCCCGGGACAAGATTACCGTGAGGACTTTACGCCAGAGGTCTTTTATGTGACAAAGTCGTTATATCTTCCAGATCTTCGCAATTTGAGTGAGGCTCTTGCTACTGATCTTCATGAACTGGCTAAATCTCACATTGCGATCGGGTTTATCCTAACCCTACGGGAAAAAATCGATAAACAGATTGATCAACTCCACGAGTGTCAGCATAATCGGAAAAAGAAAAACAAATTAAAACGGAATATAAAAGTGTTATCCAGTCCCTTCCAGCGTTTTCAAAAAGAACTGCATGAATATCAACAAAAATTTCCGATTTCGTAGCAACTTCAATCAGGAGGAAGAGGGGGGATATTGGTGTTTCATTGGCGTATTACAGCCATTGGAACGTATGTACCCCAAAAAAACTGACAAATGATGATTTGGAAAACATGGTGGATACCAGTCATGAATGGATCTTACAGAGGACAGGCATTCATGAACGCTGAGATCATTTCACTTATTCCTGCCTCTTAAAATCTGTCGTGGTAATTACTGAACGCTGTGATGACGATAATACAAGGTTACTTTCGGTTCGCACAATTAAGTAAAATGTAATATGTGTCTTGAATGCCGTCCAATTCCGGCATTCGGATGTCCATAAAAATAATGTCGAAATCCTTCTCAAGCGCGACATCTATTGGCTAAAGCCAACATAATGTAGCCCCACCATCCGGACCAGCGTTTACGAATAAGTACCGTTAATGCAAGTGCGAATGCCCCCGATGTAAGATCACTTGGAAAGGAAGCATCCGCTGCGTGAGGGAACAGTAAATGAACCGGATGGCTTACAAACGGCCGAGGCTCAAAATAGAACTGGGCAATCACATAATTCAAAAACAAAGCCAGCATCCCAGCGAACCCCGACTGTACATCAATATGTCTCCACGATCGCCAAGCACCCACACGAATCCAAGCCATAAAGCAAATAACTCCAAACCGTATTTGCTTGCAAGTACCATAATCGAATCGAGCCAAATAAGATGTCCCGACAAATCGTTAATAAATTCCAAAAAAATGGCAAAATCTGGATGCGTGCTGGTAAAGTCTGCTTTTGTTTTTATATTGGTTTCATAATTAATAATCTTTATATCTTTTGAGCCCCAGTTAATCCAAAGTTGACAACAATACATTACGCGATTATTATACGTATAGGGGTATACGTAATGATGATTTTGAAATCATTTGGGTAAACTCGAACAGGATAGGTAAGCTCCGGAAAAACACCAATTTAGGAGGGTTACGATTTGACTACACATCCAGAAATCAAAGCCGATCAGACGCTTGATTGCAAAGGTTTGGCCTGTCCGATGCCTATCGTCAAAACCAAAAAAGCGATGGATCAGCTGCAATCCGGGCAGGTCATCGAGGTTCAGGCAACCGATAAAGGTTCACTGGCTGATATACAAGGCTGGGCCAAGAATACCGGCCATCAATATTTGGGTACGATTCAGGATGGCAACGTGCTCAGGCACTTCATCCGTAAATCGAGCGCGGATGAGATCAAGGAAGAAAAAAAATATCCTCACACCGTGACCAATGAAGAGCTGGAGAAGAAGCTGGGCAACGTAACCGTGCTCGATGTTCGCGAGCCTGCCGAATACGCATTTAACCGCATACCCGGCGCCGTCTCCATTCCGCTTGGGGAGCTGGAAGAGCGCCACGGCGAGCTCAATCCGGATGATGACATTCACGTAGTATGCCGTACGGGAACGCGCAGCGATCTTGCTTGCCAATTGCTGGCCGAGAAAGGCTTCAAGAACGTGAAGAACGTGAAGCCTGGCATGTACGGGTGGTCCGGCCCGACGGAAAAGGACTTTCAAATCTAATCATCGACCAAGGAGGTCATTCCAAATGAGCACGAAAGTAGCGATTATCGCTAGCAACGGCGGACTGTTCGATGCCTATAAGGTCTTCAACATCGCGACCGCATCTGCGGCAACGGATGCCGAGGTGGCGATCTTCTTCACCTTCGAAGGACTGAACCTGATCCACAAGCAGGCGCATCACCAGCTTCCGCTGCCCGCGGGCAAAGAGCATTTCGCGGAAGGCTTCAAGAACGCCAACATTCCCTCCATTCCGGAACTGGTGAACATGGCGCAGGAAATGGGCGTGAAAATCATCGCCTGCCAAATGACGATGGACGTCATGAACCTGAAGAAAGAGGATTTTATTGAAGAAATCGAAGTCGGTGGAGCCGTCACGTTCCTGGATTTCGCGAAGGACGCAAACGTGACCTTGACGTTTTAATTCATCAAAGGGGGAAACAACATTGACTACTGCAAGCGGACTCCGCCCGATGACAGCGGGAGAACTGACGAAAATCGTCCTGAACAAAGAAGAGCTCTTTATTCTTGATGTGCGCAACCAAAGCGATTTTGACGATTGGAAAATCGAAGGGGAAAGCGTCGAGATCATCAACATTCCGTATTTCGATTTGCTTGACAGCGTGGATCAAGCGTTAGAACAAATCCCAAGCGACAAACGCTTGCTGGTGGTATGCGCCAAGGAAGGCTCGTCCAAATTCGTGGCGGAACAATTGGTCGAGGCTGGAAGAACGAACGTCTCTTATCTGGAAGGCGGCATGAAATCCTGGAGCGAGCATCTGGAGCCGGTAAAAATCGGGGATTTGAAAGACGGCGGCTCCCTGTACCAATTCGTGCGGATCGGCAAAGGCTGCCTCTCCTACATGGTGATTTCCAGCAGTGAAGCGGCTGTGATCGATACGTTCCGGATGACGGACGTATTCGAACGCTTCGCCAGGGAACAGGGAGCAACCATTAAACACACGCTGGACACGCACCTGCACGCGGACCACATTTCCGGCGGGCGCAAATTGGCGGAGCAAACAGGCGCAACGTACTGGCTGCCGCCCAAGGACGCGACAGAAGTAACGTTCCCATATGAGAAACTGGAAGAAGGCCGTGACATCACGGTTGGCAAAACGAAGATCAAAATTCAACCCATTTACTCGCCGGGTCACACCGTCGGCAGCACGTCGTTTATCGTAGATGATGAATATCTGCTTACGGGCGATATCCTGTTCATCGAATCGATCGGCCGCCCGGACTTGGCTGGCAAAGCAGAGGACTGGGTTGGCGATCTTCGCAACACCTTGTATAACCGTTACAAAGGCTTGGCTCAGGATTTGATCGTACTGCCGGCACACTTCGGCAAAGTGACGGAGCTGGGAGAAGGTGGCCGCGTCATGGCCCGTTTGTCGGATCTGTACCGCGACAATCCGGGCTTGAACATTCAGGATGAGGAGACGTTTCGGCGGACGGTAACCGTGAATCTTCCGCCTCAACCGAACGCCTATCAGGAGATTCGCCAAACGAACATGGGTAAGATTACACCGAACGAAGACGAGCAGCGCGAGATGGAAATCGGTCCGAACCGCTGCGCGGTGCATGATAAATAAAGAAGGAACATGAATATGAATACAGATATCACGGTCGATACGAAAGGTATGGCTTGCCCGATGCCGATCGTCAAGGCAAAGAAAGCGTTGGATAGCCTGCAGACGGGTCAAGTCATGGAAGTTCTGTCTACGGACAAAGGCTCCGTCAAAGATTTTCAGGCGTGGGTCAAACAGACGAACCACGAACTCATTCAGCACGTAGAAGAAGACGGCGTTTATAAATTTTACGTTCGCAAAGTATATAAAATAAGCGGGACCCGGAAGGGCCCGCTTATTTCGCCTCGTCATATACGATAGTGACGCCAAGGGAACAGTAACTTTCTTCGGTATAATGCCCTTGGGGGCAAGTTTTCGTGCTGCTTGCCATGTCGTTTTTCGCTTTCAACTTTTGATTGCACACCGGGCATTTATCTTCGAATAGGCTTTTTAATTGTTGAAGCAATTGGATCACCTTATTTCTTATGAGTTTACTTGGACTTAATTATAACCTGTATTCACCTTGAGGTCACGCCTTATAGAAAACTTTACGACAGGAGGATGTCATGGATTTCTTACTGCTCATTGTCATAGTGCTCATCGGTCTGGTCGGCTCTTTCTTTTCTGGGCTGCTCGGTATTGGCGGCGCGATTATTAATTATCCCCTCCTACTGTATATTCCATCCCTTTTCGGTGCGGCACACTTTACCGCCCACGAAGTTTCCTCCATCAGCATGTTCCAAGTCTTTTTCGCTTCTCTTGCGGGTGTTATCGCGTTCCGGAAAAAAAGCAAAAAGGGAGCAACGGGCGTTGTCAATAAACAGCTAGTCCTTTACATGGGGAGCAGCATTCTTGCCGGCAGCCTGGTCGGCGGCTTTGTTTCGGGTTTGTTGAACGGGGATGTCATCAACCTGATTTACGGCATCCTTGCGGTACTGGCCGTCGTGCTGATGCTCGTTCCCAACCGGGGGAAACAACAGGAAACGGACGACCTCCGTTTCAACAAAATCATCGCCATTACTGCGGCATTTGTAGTAGGTATCGTTTCCGGAATCGTGGGGGCCGGCGGCGCGTTTATCTTAATTCCCATTATGCTCACCGTTCTCAAAATTCCCACGCGCACAACGATTGCGTCCTCGCTCGCGATCGTTTTCATTTCGGCCATCGGAGGCGTCATCGGGAAAATCATGGGCGGCGATATCCCTCTGTTGGCGACGGTATATACCGTCACCGGCAGTTTGATCGGAGCACCGATTGGCACGATGGTCAGTTCGAAAATCAACGTGAAGGTGCTTCGATATGGTTTGGTCGTCCTGATCGCACTCACGGCCATTAAAGTGTGGTCGTCGATTTTGTGAATGATAAATCGTATCTGCAAATATTTGCCGCGGCAAAAGGGTTGCAATCTTTTTTATTGACCTTTATTATACCTATAGGGGTATAAGTAAAATTCATGAGAGAGAAGGTAGGTGACGTTGGAAATGGCAAAAAATAAAACAACAATCGTGCTTTTCAGCGGCGATTTGGATAAAGCCATTGCGGCATTCATCATTGCGAACGGAGCTGCGGCGTATGATCACGAAGTGACGATCTTCTTCACGTTCTGGGGATTAAACGCGCTTCGCCGCGACGAACCGATCAAAACGAACAAAGGCTTGCTTGAAAAAGCTTTCGGATGGATGATGCCGCGAGGCGCGAAGAAGTTGGGCTTGTCGAAAATGAACTTCGGCGGCCTGGGACCCCAGATGATCAATTATGTGATGAAAAAGCACAAAGCATTGTCGTTGCCCGAGCTGATTGAACTGGCTCAAGAACAAGGCGTGAAGTTAGTCGCCTGTACGATGACGATGGACTTGCTCGGTCTGAAACAGGAAGAATTGATCGATGGTCTGGAGTATGCAGGAGTAGCCGCATATCTGGGTGACGCCGCGAACGGAAAAGTAAACTTATTCATTTGAACAAGCGTGTATGATCTTACTATTTTTTTCTTTACAATATACCCATACACGTATAAGGAGATGTTGAACATGAACTACGAATACACGGACGAAATCAAAACCCGGCTGCGCAGAATCGAAGGACAAGTTCGCGGGGTGCTGCGTCTGATGGAGGAAGGGAAGAGCTGCAAAGAAGTCGTTGCACAGTTGTCCGCTGTTCGCAACGCATCGGACAAGGCTATCGCTCAGATCGTTGCGGAGAATCTGCAGCAATGCATTCTGGCGGAACAGGCCGCCGGTAACGATACGGGAAAGATGGTTAAAGAAGCTGTGGAGCTTCTGGTAAAGAGCCGATAAAACGCAGGATGTACGCGAACCGGCGGAATGGGCGGAAGGACACGTGGCCGGAGCCAAACATATTCCCCTCGGTCAACTGGGCGAACGTCGCAATGAACTGGACCCCAAGCGCGAAACCATCGTCATTTGCAGAAGCGGCAACCGGAGCGGGCTCGCATGCGAACTGCTCAGCGAACAAGGATACAACGTCGTTAACATGACGGGCGGACTCAATAATTGGACAGACGAACTGGTTCGGGATTAAACGAATAAAGGAGGAGGAACGTTGGCGATCGTGTTTGCTCTGGTCGTTCTTGTTCTGGCTTCATGGGGACTCCGCCGAATTTGGCCGGCCAAAGGGCTGAATTGGGTGGATCCCCAATCATGGAAAGAAGCCATCGACCGGAATTCTGAAATGAAACTGTTGGACGTTCGCGATGCCATGGACTATGAAGCATGCCACGTGAATGGCTCCATTAACATATCTTTAGGCCGTCTACCGGTGCTTTGGAAGAAGGAGTTGTCGCCGGAGGATTCCGTTCTCATCATCGCGGATGGCGATTACGAGCGAAGATCCGCCGCGCGAATCCTAAGACGACGCGGCTTCCGGAAGTTATATACCGGAGAAGGCAAAGGATGCGCATAAAAGCCAAGGCGAAAGGAGGCCTTTTTAGTTGAACAGTGACATTTGGGTAAATATCATTCTCGTCTTTCTGGTACTCGTATTCTTTTATTTCCGATTCGGTCCGACGAAAGGGCTAAAGACGCTTAGTGCGGCAAATTTCAAACAAGAGCTTGAGGGGTCCAAGCAAACGGTTCTTATTGACGTTCGCGAACCGGGAGAGTTCAAGGGAGGACATATCCAAGGGGCGAAGAATATCCCTTTGTCCCAGTTGAATCGCCGGCTTGGCGAAATCCCCAAGGATCGGGATCTGTTGCTCTATTGCCGAAGCGGCATGAGAAGCAAAAGTGCAGCGCGGATTCTGATGAAGAACGGTTTTACCCGGCTGGCTCACTTGCGTGGTGGTATCAGTGCTTGGACAGGCCCGGTATCGAAGCGATGAACGGGAGGGTTAATCCTTAATCGTATTGGTAATCATTATCTGGAGAGTACGGATGGAACTGCTAAGGAGAAGAGACCCTGCATGATCGAAGGTTGAACATATGGCGAAATTGGAGAGTCCTGAACGCAGAGCAGCCAGTCCTCCGGAGTCGCTGCTTGATAAACTCGATGTACGTGATCCTTTTTCGCTTCTGGACTTGGGGGCTGGCACCGGTTATTTTACGCTTCCGGCGGCGGAGCGAACGAGCGGTATCGTATTCGCACTCGATATCGAACCGCGAATGCTGGATATCATCCGCAGCAAGGCTGAAGAACGAGAACTGAACCATATTCAGACCCTTCAAGGACAATTGGAGAACATTCCGCTGGAAAAGGAATCTGTGGATCGGGTGCTCGCATCCCTTGTGCTCCATGAAGCAGAAACCGTCGATCGGGCCGTTGCAGAAATGTACCGCGTCCTGAAATCCGGCGGTATTTGTCTATGTCTTGAATGGGAGAAGAAAGAGACGCTCCAAGGGCCTCCTCTCCATCATCGCATCAGCGCGGATGCATTGAAACAATCCATGGAGCGGCATGGATTTTCGATTATGGAGGTCATTAGGCCGACAGATGTCCAATATGCCGTGATTGCCCGGAAAGCATGACAAGGGAGGACATTAAAATGACATTTCATTACACGGTTGAAACGGAGAAAACGCCGGAACAAGCCATTGAGAAATTGACGGAAGCCCTAAAGGAAGAAAAGTTCGGCGTGCTTTGGCAGTTGGATATGAAGGCTAAACTTCAGGAGAAGGGAGTGGATTTCAACCAAACTTTTCACATCCTGGAGGTCTGCAACCCCGTCGAAGCCAAACGCGTGTTATCTGAAAATTCCTTAGTCGGCTATTTCCTTCCTTGCAAGATCGCGGTTTATGAGGAGAAGGGGAAAATCCGGATTGGCCTCCCAAAACCTACGGCCCTGACCGGCCTCGTGGAAAACGACAATCTCATGGCGATTGCAACGGATATCGAGAAACGACTCATTGCTTGCGTCGATAAAAGCAAATAATACGTCAATATGCAGAAAGAACTCTGTCATGCAGGGTTCTTTCTGCATCAGCCTCACTTTTTACTCCGATGCCGATGGGCGGAAGGAGGCGATCTCGAAGGATTTATAGCCGCCGGTCAGGTTAGCTGCGTCAAACCCATGCTGTCTTAAGATTCGAGTAGCCACGTTGCCGCGATAATCGACTTGGCAATAGACCATGAGCGGCTTGGAGGGAATCAATTCGTTCAGCCGGGCTCATCCGCTGCGTGAGGGAACAGTAAATGAACCGAATGGCTTACAAACGATCACATAATTCAGAAACAAAGCCAGTATCCCGGAGAACCCCGACTGCACATCAATATGTCCCCTTCGATCATCGCCAAGTATCCACACGAATCCGAGCCATATAGCAAATAACTCCAAACCGTATTTGCTTACAAGAACCATAATCGAATCGAGCCAAACAAGATGTCCTGACAAATCGTTAATGAATTGAAACACAGCATAATTCATAGCGGCAATCCTCCTGATGTTCGTCTAGGTCCACAAATGCCCGAATACATAACCTAATGCGCAGAAAGCAATTCCAGAAATCACACTGATAGACACATAAGAGACAATAGAGCGCCATTTATATAGTCGGCGGATCTGTACAATTTCGTACTGGAATGTAGAAAAAGTTGTAAAGGCTCCTAAGAAGCCCGTTCCTATAAGGGCGGTAAGATGTAAATTCAAAGTCAGCCCATACAAAATGTCGAGTAAAAAGGAGCCTGCCAGGTTTACAGTCAACGTTTCGAAAGGAATCGATGATATTGATCGTCGACTAAACGCATCCACGACAGCAAATCGGCTAATCGCCCCAATAAACCCACCAATGCCTATCCATAAAATATCCATTAACGTTTACTCACTTTCCTGCTGGATTCTGCCTTTCTCATAGTTACCCAGGCGTATACCTAAGCTTGTGAACAGGTAACCGCCGAGCAGGCTTGCTGCAATGTAGAGCAATGCTAATCCATAATGTGCTGATTGAAGCAATGTTACATTGTCATAACTAAAGGTCGAAAACGTAGTGAACGACCCAACAAATCCTGTTCCGAAAGAAGAGCGGAAGTGCGGATGTACCAAAAATCTTGTCGTGGTCAGCGTATAGAAGAGAGAAAGCAAGAAACAACCCAATAAATTAATCGTTAGCGTGTGAACCGGAAATGCATGTCCAAAACGTTCTCCTATCCAAATGCCAAGTGAATAGCGGCTAATAGCGCCGAGCGTTCCGCCGACACCGAGATACACATAAATCAAATCGACCCCTCCTTTCCAACTATTCATATAAAAAGACAAACTCCTACCAGAATAAGAATTCTGGTAGGAGTCATTAGCCGTTACCGGCGGTTTATGGCGAACTCCATCGCCTTATGAACATGTAATTTATATTAGTTGAAATTCCCGTTCAAGTCAATCTTTATTTGGAACGAGTTATAAGGAGCCGGTGATAATATTTCGCAAATCGATCAACAAAAGCTTCAATTCATTACATTTAATTAGGCATTTGATTGTATCGAAAAAAGAAAGCCTCGGAGGGGAGTTTTTGGGCAAGCAGTTCCGATTTTACCCTAAAAATGAAATGAATATTAGAGGGACATTATTCAACCCCTCAATGCTCCTTGAAAACTGAATACAATCTTATCCGGTACGTTCCCCGCA
This sequence comes from Paenibacillus hamazuiensis, assembly GCF_023276405.1. NCBI lineage: Bacteria > Bacillati > Bacillota > Bacilli > Caryophanales > Paenibacillaceae > Paenibacillus > Paenibacillus hamazuiensis. The sequence continues at coordinate 7,529,034 of NZ_JALRMO010000001.1, read as the reverse complement.
TGGCCTGGAAGGATAGCCAAATTGCAGGCGCGCCACGACCAGTCTGCCGATTCTTATTTCTGCATGCCTTGAAATCAGAAGCGGTAAACTGCGAGCGATTTTGCCCATGCAATAAATAAATAGTGGTGCCATTTATGGCGAAGACCCATGCGGAGGGATAATGATACTTCCGTCCAGCCACAGCTCAGCGCAATGGGGGCGGCTTGCAGCGATCCTGGAAGAGGTTTGAAGCCTATGAGGACGGCTAACCACTGTCCGCCGGATAAGGTTAATGTAAAAGAAGCAACCAAAACAGAGGCGGAGACAGAGATGCGCGTATAAGGTTTTGTTTTGTTGCGCATCTCTGCTTTTCTGTTTTTAAAAATGATTGGGAGGTAGCTATGAACCATAAACTCGTCCGGTACAGTATGCAAATCGCTATGATAAAACAATTGCTGGCATTATCTTTGATTACCGAAAACGAATTTCATTTGATAAAGAACAAAACGATGCGGGATTACGGCATCATTTCGGACCTTACTTCTTGATTCGCACATTTGTCGGTCCGCCCATCTCTTATTAAACTGATGGCAAGTAAATAAGAATGGAGGACAACATCATGGCTCTCGAAGTAGAAGTAATTAAAGCAAGTAGGAAAATATCCGATCGCAACGCCGGAAAGTTACCGGATGTTCTTCGCGTCGCCCCATATGCCCGCGTAAGTACCGACACCGAGGAGCAATTGAGCAGCTACAAGTCGCAAGTCGCCTATTACACCGATCTCGTTAGCAAACGAAGCGACTGGGTACTGGTTGATATTTATGCAGATGAAGCCATAACCGGTACTCAGGTAGCGAAGCGCGAGGATTTTCAGCGCATGATTAACGATTGTATGGACGGGAAAATTGATATGATCATCACCAAGTCTATCTCCAGGTTTGCAAGAAATACGCTGGACACGTTGAAATACGTCCGGATGTTGAAGGAAAAGAACATCGCCGTACTTTTTGAAGATGAGAATATCAATACGCTGACGATGGACGGCGAATTGTTGCTCGTCATCTTAAGCTCCGTAGCGCAGCAGGAAGTGGAGAACATCTCCGCCAACGTAAAAAAAGGTTTGAAGATGAAAATGAAGCGCGGCGAACTGGTGGGCTTTCAAAGTTGTTTGGGCTATGATTACGATGTGAATACGAAACAGATCACCGTTAATCAAGAAGAAGCCGAAATCGTCCGCTATATTTTTGAACGATATACATCGGGGATCGGCGCTTACGTTATTGCCAAGGAACTGACTGAGGCGGGACATAAGACCAAGTACGGAAGGGGCGAATGGCAGGACACAACCGTTCTTGGTATCATAAAGAATGAGAAGTACAAAGGCGATTTGCTGCAAGGAAAGACATTTACCGTCGATCCCATTTCCAAGAGAAGGTTGGATAATTACGGCGAGGAAGATCAGTTTTATGTCAAAAATCATCATGAGCCGATTGTCAGCGAGGAAGTATTTGAGAAGGCGCAGGACATATTGCATCGAAGAGGCGAGAATCGTCGCCGCGGCGCAAAAGGCAAGCGGGACAAGTACAGCAGAAAATTTGCTTTCAGCAGCAAGTTGGAATGTGCTTTCTGCGGAAGCAATCTCTCGCGGCGGAACTGGCACAGCGGAACCCCGCACGAGAAGGTGATTTGGCAGTGCGTGACAGCCACGAAAAAGGGGAAGAAATACTGCCCTCACAGTAAAGCCTTGGAGGAAAAGCTGATTGAGGGTGCTTTTGTCGAATCGTATAAATTGGTGTGCCGCAATAATTCGGACGTGCTGGACGAGCTTATGAAAAGAATGGAATCGGTGTTTAGCGACCAGAATAATCAAAAGCGACTGAACAAAATTAACAGCGAGATTCAGGCCATGGAGCAAAAACGTTGCAGGCTGATTGATTTGTGCCTGGATGAGAAAATAGACAGGGCTACCTACGAACAGAAGTATGTGGAACTCGATACTTCGCTCACTAAACTGCTCGAAGAAAAGGAACAACTGGAGCAATCCGCACAAGATGAAATTGATTTGGGAAAGCGGCTTGAGCATTTCCGCAAAGTGCTTCAAACAAATGAGGTTCTGACCGCATTCGACCGAAACGTATTCGAAAGCATCGTTGATAAAGTGATTATTGGGGAGAACTCCAATCAGGAAAGTCCCGAGCCGTACAGACTGACCTTCGTCTATAAGACCGGCTTTCATAACAGCATCCAAAGCAAGATGCATAAGCAAAAAAAGTCCTTGCGAAGTGAAAGGGGGAGAGTGCCTTCCTATTCCGAGAACAACACATGTGGAGTGCTGTGTGTCGCTGGTTAGGAAATAGCTTATCGAACCACATAGATTTCGCCATAGATAGGAGGCATACATGTCCTGGAGTAAGTTGAAGCAGCAACTGGAAAGTTTTCTTTGTCCTGCGTTAATCGGAACGGTCGAATATCGTTCAACGAGCTACCGGTATTTACCGGGCAAGGTAGGACAGTGTTATCTTACAGTTGATAAAAAGAACATTCTCAACATGATGGATGCCGCTACACCGATCAGATGGTACGAGACGGAACAAGAGATTAAAAATGATCCGAACATCCAGGTCTCCATAAGTGATGAAGAGATAGAAGCCGTCAGAAGAAGCGGCATGGGGAGTATTCCGGAGGAACGGCTTCAGGTGATCGCAAGAAGCAGAAAACGATCGGAACATGCCAAGCTGCTAATGCTGGCGCAGTCCGAATTAAGCAAATCCAGTTTTGTCGCTACGGCAACTCGGTTTCTGGCTGCATCTATCGATCAAAGCTTAGAGAGTCATGATATCTTGTTGAATATTTTCGCTTTGGTGGATAGACGAGTGGGGAAAAAGCGATTGTTAAACATGCGCCAGATGATGAAGCAAAAGCACCCGAGCGTGCAATATTTTTATGAGCTGCGGCTTGATTATAGAATCGCTGTATGCCCCTGATACAGAGCGGCGAATGTATGGAAGGAGTCAATATGTCAGTCGAAAAGCTCTGGAGCGACAAGGAGCGTTTTTTTGAAGATTTAATGGATATGATGGTACCAATAGCAGGCGGAACCGTTGAATTACGCGATTATAGGAATAAAAACAAATGGATAAGTTCGGATTACACGTTATCAGACCCTGGCAGAGGAAGCGACAGAGAGGTAATGACGTGGACAGAAACGATCGAACCTCTCTATGTCATGAAGTACCCGGTAACACGGGGGTTGTATCATTTCGTCATGAATAAAGAAGAGGTAGAAACGAGCGTGAGTAACCTGCCAATAACGGAAGTTTCGTGGCTGGATTCAATCGTTTTTTGTAACGAACTGTCCAGAATTTTTGGAAGAACTGATTGCTACAGCCTCGCAACTGAAAGTGAGAACACTACATATAATAACAAAGCGAATGGCTTTCGATTGCTAACCGATGCTGAATGGCAGTATGCAAGCAAAGCGGGAACCAAGGGATATCGGTATGAAACGATCGATAAGATCGCATGGTATCGAGAAAACTCCAATGGATCGGCTCAGCAAGTGGGGAAGCTGCTTCCTAATCCATGGGGGCTTTACGATATGATCGGAAACGTATGGGAGTGGTGCTGGGACCTGTATGATGTCGAACGATATGGCAACTATAGGGTTTTCCGGGGAGGCAGTTGGGCTGAAGAAGAGAACAACTGCGGTTCTACCATTAGAAGGAAAAGCATGCCTAATTTCAAGATAGATGACCTTGGATTTAGAATAGGTCTTACAAGTCTTTGAGAACACAACAAAGATGCCGAGAAATCAGTTGCATTATTTTAATTGTTATTCCTCACTCGAGTCATGTGGAGTCGGTCATATTGATGGTTCGAAAATGAGATGTGGCAGGTTCGCTTAACTCAAATTAAGTCTTAAAAAGTCCAAGTAAACTGCTACTTGGACTCAGATTGTTGACAAAGCCCCGGTTTTTCGGGGCTTTTGTAGGATCATTTTTTGAATTTAGCCCTAAAAATAGAAGATCGCCTCTTATCCGGCCCTTTTAGCCAGGATATTGGCGATCTTTTTAATGTTTTGACATAGTGCAGTCAGTAATGCTTGCTGCTGCACTTTGTTTCGGCCGCGGAACCGGCAGTAGCGAAGCCCATGGAGCTCTTTGGCATCCGCGAAGCTTCGCTCAATCGTCTGGTATCGTAAGCGGTAGAGATATTTGCCGGACTTGCTTCTACCGTTTTGTTTTACCCACTCTTTACTATCCTGCCATACATGCCTGGTGATGACTTTTTGGTGATTCCGGGACCGGGTACATTCTTTGAGCATGGGGCAGTTCGCACAATGATTCGGATCCGACTTATACTGTCTGTAGCCTTCGCGATCCGTTGTCGTATATTTCAATTCGTGTTTTTGTGGACATATATACACATTGTTCTCCGCATCATACTTAAATCGCCACTTAGCCATTAATCCTTTAACTGGGGTAAAGGCTCTACCTCCGATGACCGCGTATATTTTCTTGTCTTGAAGCTTTTTGCAAATGTGCGACGTGAAGTAACCTGCATCCAGTGCGACGGCTTCCAGTGTTTTTTCGAATTTAAACTTCTTGATGATATGTTCCAAACGCTCTATGTAAGGGACAGAATCGTGAACATTGCCGGCAGTGACGTGGACATCCATGATGATGTTGTATTTGTGGTCGACGGTCCGATGATCGAGATAGAAAAAGCCTTCCGGCTTACCGTCCCGCACCATATAACCGCTCTCCGGATCGGTTGTGCTTACCTTCGTTAGTTTGGTTTCTTCCACCTCCTCTCGTGGCTTTAAAGCTTTTTTCCATGAGCCTCGCGATCGGCACGAATTGCTTCGTCCAGTTCTTCCATGTAGGCCTTCGTACTCTTGGTTACTTCCTCTTGAACAAACTTTCGTTTATTCGCATTGGCCTTAAGATGAGTTGAGTCGGTGATAAGTACCCGACCGGCAACGAGACGATGTTGAATAGCAAGCAGAACGACCCGGTCGAAGATTTGTTGAAGTACATCGCCTTCTTGAAGACGTTCACGAAAGTAGCTAAGGGTGCTATGATCCGGCACGCGATCCTTGAGCCCAAGCCCCAGAAACCATCGATAAGCATTATTAGAGAAAACCTCTCTTTCCAACCGTCGTTCGGAGCGAATGCCGTCAAGATACCCGATCAATAGCATCTTGAAAAGCATGATGGGATCTGCCGAGGGACGTCCATTATCCTCGCAGTAATAAGGACGGACTAAGTCGAGAATAAAGGAAAAGTCGATATGCTTATGTACTTTACGAAGAGGATGATCTGGATGAACCAGTTCCTCGATACACACCAATTCATATTCATTTTGGACATTCGGATTAGAGCGAAGCATAGGATCCACCGCCTTAAGAGTATATTTACATTATAACATATTAACGCGGTAATTTGTTAAAGATATTGAACGAAAAAGTAGCCTGTTGGGTTTTTCAACAGGCTGAGTCCAAGTAAACTGCTACTTGGACTTTTTATTATTTGGATTTCATGTAGTTAAAGGCTATGTCGGCTTCCTCGTAATACTTCTACTCTACTCAACAACATCTGAATAAGAGATAATGATGCTATATAACTTGTATGAATTTTAAGTAGTTTTTTGTGGTGAGCCCTAAACCTCTCAGGCTATGGAGCTCATTAATGCTATGACTAATTTGAGAATAGAAAGGGTTGAGACAAATAGAAATAAAGAATGATCAATTTTCATTACTAACTCAACTTTCGCAGCTAAGATCAGTCAGTAAACCCTTGAATAGTTGGGCAAACCAGCGATCCATTGTTGGACTTGACTAATAAGTGCAGACCTCTCCCTATTGGTCTTGGTCTTGGTCAACTCCAAGAAGAACACCACAATTTGTTGTAACGCCGATTTGAAGTCAAGTTCCCGAACTTCGTCTGCAAACAGGAAGAAGAGACCTCCAAGTGAACGAGCATCCTGATTCGCACGGCGTTCCCATTCTAATAACAAGTAACGACTGAACACAATCGTAGTATGGCAAATCAGCGAATCGAACGATCTGCCTTGGAACTCCGTCCCAAGCTTCAAATGGGATTTGATGAATTTAAAGAAGGTTTCTATGCTCCACCGCATTCCGTAAATCCTCACGATTTCCGTGTCGCTCAGTTCGGTATCGGTGCTCAAGATAACAAGCCATTCCCTACGACAGTTACGGTTTTGCACAAATACGAGTCGAATTGGCAGTCCACAAGCTGTTTGAACAAGAAACGAGCCGAGTACATCTATTTTGGTCGATCGCGGCAGCCTTTGGTAAAGCTCCTTCAACGTGACGAGGTCTTCACCCAAGACATAGCGCTGCTTCATGTCCTTGATCATCCCGATGACGTGAAGCCCTTCCGACATAAGGCTTCGCAAAAGTGGCGCTTGCGTAAACCAGCTATCCATGAGCACAAAATCAGCAGCAAAACCAGCCCGAATCGCACGTTTGAGTAATTCTACGACCGCATCTGGCTTACGGGTGAATGCTTCCAAGCGACGCTTATATCCTTGAGTCCGCTTCGACAAGTTATCTTTTATTTCACAAAAACGGTTGGTGATCTTAGCGGAACTGAGCATGACAAAATCGATGGGAGCAAAACTGAAGCCATCCGACCAACCCAGCGTGAGCATATTGTAACCGCGGACGAATCGGCCAGTCGTATGATCATGAACGCGAGCCAACAGTTCTGCTTTCTTGCTTCGATTTCGCTTCAAAACAGAATCGTCTACGATAAACACGCGAGTACGAGAACTTGAAATGAGAGATTCGAAGCGCCGAACAACCAAGAGACTTAGGCTATGAAGGAATTTACGCCACGCAAAGCCGGAATGGTTAAGAAAACGATAGATGACGTCCTTGCCGGGCACCGAGGAGCGCTCACTCTCTAACAGGCGATACCAATTACGCTGTTGGAAAACAAGCGTGAACAGAAGCTGAAAAACTTCCAGCGCTGGCATGCCGAACGACTTACGAATGCCGGCCTGGCGCAGCAAGTGGCCGATTTTTAAATGATTTATTGGAATATCGTTCCGAACTTAAGAAATGATACTTCTCCCTGGCTTCTCTCCGAAAACGCCCGTTTTGTTACGGGTCAGAGCATACTCATCGATGGTGATTACATCCCCGGCGGATTGTGGCCTTGGCTGAAAGATGCAACTGAGAAGCAAAGATGAAAGAATTAAGATAACAGGAATCATAGAAACCAAACGGCGTCCGGATGACAAATCTGTGCCGTTTGGTTGTTTGTTGATCAATAAGTGCCATGGCTACTGTACGAATAGGCGATGCATCACCCGCCCCCTTCGAACCGTCCGCGATAACCCGACGAGCCCGCCTGCGCGGCGATCTCCCACAGGATGGCCACCCCCACCGTCAGGGCAACTTTCCGCGCCCCGTGAGCGGTTAAGGCAAAAAATTTCGCCTCACTTATGATACGGTTCACCTTATACGCAATAACGGCTAAATTTCTCTTCTCTTTACGAATAAACCCTTTCCCAATGGTTTCATCTGAACGGGCAGGCAGAGCAATAGCGAAAGGACCTATCCCAGCAGTTCTTTGGCTCCGTTCATCACTAAGGGCAAAGACTGTTTAACGAATGATTCCGCACTTATTAGACACCCCTCTTTGTTCCAAACGTAAGCCGCCCCATACATTCCCCAACTTAACATGATAGAAGCTGTATTTATTAAGAATTGCGCGTTTGGATTCGATAGCATCTTGTCTTTGTCTATAAAGGAAAGAAGTATCGTTTGAATTTTTTCCTTTATTTGAATTTCGAATACATGTACAAGCGATGTATTTCTTCTTTTGCACATAGTGCTTAGACCCTTGTGAAATTCGCATACTCCCAGAAAAATACTCTGAATTGTTTCTTCATTCAATACTTCGTGACCGCTTATTCTACGATTTATGATTGTCATAAATGATTCCATTAACCTGGCCTCAAGAATTTCGAATTTATCTACAAAGTGCGCATAAAAAGTCGCTCTGTTAACAGTAGCCCTCTCTGCAATATCCCTAACGGTTATCGATTCAAAGTCTTTTTCTTGAATTAAAGAAGCAAAAGCGTCTTGAAGGAGTCGCCGTGTACGTATCACACGAGGATCGGCTTCATTTTTTTTAATTGTCATAGTTAAGATCTCCCCATTAAAACGACATTATAGAAATGGTGTTGTCAATACAACGGTTTATGGTTATTGATGATTGCGTACCAATCGGTTGTTATTATAACATACAAATACAACAAATGTTGTTCAAACGACTAATGTTGTATTGGAAAATGCTAAATGCCATTTTTTACAAAAAAATGGGGGGGGGGGGGGAAACCATGGCGGATTCACAACCGTCGCAAACGAGGGAGCACCAACTTTTTTTTGATATTATTCGAGAACGCCTGTCGGTTAGTAGCTATGATCCCGAGATCAAGATTTCTCGGGAGGAATTGACCGAAACATTACGGCAAGCCCGCGCTGGCTCCTTCAGCTGCTAACATGAAGCCGTGGCGGTTTCTCGTTATCGACAAAAATATAGCTATTTAAAACATATTAGGAGAGTGAATTATGAAGAGTACATGGAAAGTTTACGTTCTAGCCTTGATCAGCTTTTTAGTTGGAACATCCAATTACATCGTTTCCGGGATATTAGACCGAATCGCAGAGACGTTGGGAACAAGCGTTGCGGCAGCAGGCCAGCTCATTACGGTTTATTCCCTGGCCTATGCGGTCGGCACTCCTATTTTGATGGCGCTGACGGCCAAAATGGACCGGCTTAAGCTCCTACTTTATTCGCTGGGCCTCTTTATTGCCGCAAACCTGCTGACATTTATATTGTCCGGCTTCGGTTTCTTCATTGCCGCGAGAATCATTACGGCGTTAGGCGCCGGGGTGGTCACAGTTAATGCGCTCAGCATCGCCGCCAAAATCGCTCCGCCAGGTAAGCAGGCCAGCGCCATCGCCAACGTCACCATGGGCATTACCGCATCGCTCATCATCGGCGTCCCGCTCGGCAGAATGGTAGCCTCGGCTTTTGGCTGGAAAGCGGTATTTCTGTCCATCTCAATTGTCGGGGGCTTGGCCATGCTTGTCATTGCTGCGGTTATACCACGTATGCAGGGCGACAAGCCTGTCCCTTTGATCAAACAATTTGCTTTGTTAAAAAAGCCTCAAGTTTTGGTTGCTTTAGCGATTACTTTTTTCTGGTTGGGAGGATATTCCCTTGCCTATACTTACTTATCACCTTTTCTGCTAAAGGTGACTCATTTAAATGAATCATTGATCAGCGCAGCTCTGTTCGTGTTCGGCGTTGCCAGTTTGATTGGCTCGAAAGTCGGCGGTTACAGTGCGGATAAACGGGGCATCAAATACACGCTAGTTTCAGGGATGGTGCTTCACGTCATTTCGTTGATTTTGCTATCCTTAGTCGGACAGTCGGTCATTGCCGTAATCGCCATTTTGATCCTCTGGTCTTTTGCCGCTTGGTCATCCGCTCCCGCGCAGCAATTTAACCTGGTTTCGCTTGTTCCTGATTCCTCGGGCGTCATGCTGAGCTTGAACAGTTCCATGATGCAGCTTGCCATGGCTGTCGGCGCAGGAATCGGCGGGCTGATCGTTAACCGTGTTTCTTTAGCATCCATTACCTGGTTCGGGGTACTCGGTGTACTCATCGCCATCATTGCTGTGTTTGTATTGTCCAGCATGGCATCACGGCATTCGGTGGTTCAATCAGCGGGTTAAGTTTTAGATGATTTTTTATGATAGCGAAGAAATAGATGAGGAAGTTGGAAAGTGCATAGAGGATTAAACTCTACCCCGAAAATTACTCATAGCATAGGTGCAAAAATGGCAATACGAAACTATGCGTAGCCTTGAGCTTTTTTTTAAAAACTACGCTTTCTCAATCTTATGGATAGGACAATTAAGATGCCTCTGGGGTAGAGAGAGTTACGCTAAATCCGAGATTCTCGAGCCTTCGAACAGCTTGTTTCACGATTACTTCTTGCTGTCGTTTTTCAAAGTATTGTCCACCTAATTCTTTGTAGTTTTCGCCTCATGTAAGAAGATGGTAAAACAGGAAAAATCATTTTGACCGTCCCAGATGGCTTTGATAGCGTCATGAGTGCTTCGCTTCGGCCCTCACTGGGGTTCCTTCTCTTAAGGTTGTGTCGCGGCGCCACGACACAAACATGTGTGCCTAATCGCGATGAGCTAGTCCATTATGCTTGGCTCGCTACGGAGAACGTTAATGTAGCGATGGAACAGATCCATCACCCGATTTCGTTGTTACGGTATTGCTCAACTAAAGGGCAGATTACATTGACGTTAACTGATACATTTTAGATTCCGAAACCGTCTCTATACTAAAGTAGCGAAAGGAGGGGGGCTAAGGCTAGCGTGGAGGATAAGATTGGGACGAACGAAAATGGAAATTTTTAAAAGGAGAATGGAGATGAGATTGTTTGAACTGTTGCTCTTATTGTCAAGCATCGGCTTGTTTGCATTAACAGTTCTATTAAAAAAAGGACGGCGTAGAATTCCAGTATCCGTTGCAAGCGGATTCGCCACACTTTTACTGGTCATTCATTGGACGGTGGAAGGATACAGAGTTCAGCTATTTTTCCCATATTGCATCACGATCATATTTTTAGCCATTTCAGGTTATAGCTATTTTAAAAAAAACGGTCCCCAAAAAATCCCACGATTCATATTGGGTTCAGCTTATACCGCTATAGCAATAATGCTGGTCGTAACAGCGGGTCTCATGTATGCTTTTCCTGTATTTAAACTACCTGAACCGACTGGCGAATTAAAGGTAGGAACGCAAACTTTTCATTTCGTGGATACGAATAGGGAAGAGATTTTCGACGAAGCCCGAGATGGCAAGAGAGAATTGATGGTTCAGGTATGGTATCCGGCTCAAGCCGGCACCGGCAAGTACGCTCCCTTTGTTCCCGATCCCCAGATTTTACGTTATATGGCCGCGGACTATGGCCTTCCCGGGTTTACTTTTCAACACCTGAAGTACGTATCCAGTCATGCTTATTCGGGGGCCGAAGTCTCTTCGGCGCAGACTTCATACCCGCTGATCCTTGCGAATCCCGGCAACGGCTCTTCCAGGTTCCTCCACACGTTGCATGCCGAAAATCTCGCGAGTCACGGATATATTGTGGCCGTGATCGACCACACCTACAATACATTTGCAACCGAGTTTCCGGACGGGCGAATCACGACCGGCACAACCAACGACTTATTCTCGCCGGGCCAAGATTACCGGACGAGCAGAGAAAATCGCGACAAGTTGGGAAAAGTTTTAACCGACGATGTGGCGTTTGCGTTGGACCAATTCGAGCTCATCCAATCGGGGCAGATTCCAAGTCATCTCAAAGGGAGGATGGATATCGGTCATGTCGGGGTGTTCGGCCATTCCATCGGCGGAGCGACGGCCTATGACGCTTCTTACGATCCGCGCATCGCGGTTGGAGTCGACCTTGATGGAGGGCTTTATCGACTGCGTGACCGAGAGGGTCTGCGAAAGCCGTTTTTGTTCATCAACTCGGAAAGCTATTTCGAAAAATTAAAAAGGGTGATGGATAACCGGGTATACACGGATGCAGAGCTTATCCGTATGGGCTCAACAAGAGAATGGGAAGATCAAGTAACGGAAGATAAAAAGTTGGAGCTTGGACGGATGCGCGAAACGGTCGACGAAGGGGGACAAGTTCTCTATATCGAAAATACTGAGCATTTGAATTTTGCCGACATCCAGTTCGTTTCTCCGATTTTCAACATGCTGGGCATTACCGGAACGATTACGCCCGAAAGAGCGAACTCCGTTATCAATGCCTATATGCTGGACTTCTTCAATATGTATTTGAAAAATCAAGGTGGAATCTTAATGAAAGGACCGGATAGCCACTTTCCGGAGATGAAGTTCGTAACCTCGCTATAAAGTACGGAGCAGGCTACCGGTTTTGATGTGCTAATAAGATTGTTGATATTTTAGACTGAAACAACATCATTACGTTATCGGAGAACGAGAGTGCCAAGCCATCAACAAGAAGTTGCCAAGATAACGACTGGTGGCTTTTCTACGCTAACGGGCAGGATAGTTCAATCGTTTCTCGAATATTTTCTGAGTTGGATAATTTCATGAACTCTGTGAACATAACGTTATCTGAAAGATACGCAGATCTTATATGTGAGGGTGATTCGTTTGAAGCAAGGAATCATTGTATTGATGAACGGAACTTCAAGTTCAGGGAAGACTAGTATTTCTAATGAACTGATAAATCAGAAAGAGATTCTTTTTCATCATTTATCAGTAGATGATTTTATCAAGGACTTTTTTAAAAATAAATTTTCAGATATTGAACCTACAAGAGAAGTAGATGACCGAGTTGTCGAACAAATAATGTTTGATCCCTTAATCTCACTGTACTATTCGACAATTAAATTGTTTTCAGAAATGGGTTTGAATGTAATAGTAGATACTGTAATCGAAAATGACAAGTGGTTTAATTTGTGTCTTGATCTATTTTTCGATCAGCCTACATTATTTATAGGTGTAATATGCTCGAAAGAAGAACTCATAAGAAGAGAGCAAACAAGAGGAGATAGAAATATTGGACTAGCAGCTTCACAGTTCAGCAACGTATATTGCATTGATGAATATGACCTCGAAGTAAATACTGAAGAGATGAATCCAGTAGAATGTGCCGAAAAGATATTAAGTTTTATTAAGTCCAATAAGGAATACTCGGTATTTAAGAAATTACGTAAAAGAAATGTTAGTGTTTCCTAGATTTGGATTATGCGCTTAAGAACGTGAAGTTTGTGAATGGAACTAATGGTGAGTGGAAAAGCGATGAGTAAGCCACATGAGAAGAAAATTAAATGTTAAATAGAAGATATATTGAATGAATAGTTCTCATTGTCCACTCCTCACATGTGAAGGGCGTAACATTGATGGTTCATAAGTGAGGTGTGGTAGATCATGTTGACCGTTGTTCATCATAAGTTTTTACGATGTGTTTAGAAGCAACCAGGCGCCAGGCGCGGACGAGGACGGAGCGAAATTCGTCCTTCGGAATGCGCTCCATATTGACAATCATGTAATGCAGCCGTTGAAAATTCGGAGGGACGCTATATATTTCCGGTTCTAATGTGGTTAACGCTTCACGTTCGTCTCTTGTCGATTTGACGACAACGGATATCCCGTCCTTTTGAACTACGGCATAGATTTTCCCGTTGACCCGAAAGGACGGTTTGTCCCAATGTTCTACTTCTTCCGTTTTCGGCAGGGAGAGCGCGATTTGGCGCACGTCGTCAATCGTAATAGCCACGCCCTTCACCTCTTTGAAATGTTGCAATAAACCAACTGTTTCCGAATTCATCTTTGATCCCACCGCTTCTTTCTCCATACGGCATGTCCGCCGGTTCATACAGAGAAACCGCTCCCGCCTCCAATGCTCGCCTGTAGCACTCGTCCGTGTTGCGAACAAAAACATGCAGTGAAGATTCATTGGCCGGCCACGCCTCATTAGCATCCGATACTTCAACGATCCCATGTCCGATACGCACCTCGGCATGCGTAACCTTTCCCTTTTCATCCGTCGTTCGGTGAAGCACTTCCGCATCGAAAACGGCTTGCAAAAAATGCAACAATCGATCGGCGTGCTCTGCACGCAGTGTCGGAACAACTGAAGAATATTTTTCAGGGGTCCACTCGTTTCCCATCTCAATGTCCTCCTCGTGTTAAAGTGTGAAATGCATTCAAGCGATAAGCTGCGGACTTGTTTTGTGCTTGTTCACCACTTAATTTTACAGCAAAGATCACACATCGTATTGTAAATAATTGACCCCATCCGTCATAAGTGAACATGATTGTAATGCCTCCCGGGAATCGCCTCATAATCAGTCGGGTTCAATCCGGAAAAAGCGCGAAAATCCTTAATAAAGTGAGACTGATCGTAATACCCGCAATCGAACGCGATATCTGACCAATCTATAATATTTTGTCGTTCATTCATTTTCCTTAGCACCCCTTGAAATCGTCGAATGCGGCTGTAACGTTTTGGCGTATAGCCGGTTTCCCTCTGGAACAGTTCGATAAATCGTCTGTGACTGATGCCGATTTGATCAACAATGTGTCGAACGTGGTCCGTCTGCGCGTTTTTCTTACCTAAATGCTCAATCGCATACTGAACAGCCGGATGGATAACAAGCGGCTTAACCGCCAATTGCAGCAATCGCTCGGTAAGCACATGAAACATTTGCTCGACAGTTGACAATTCGAGCAGCTCCTCACGCAGTTCTCCGGCTAAATGCCCCCAAATCGCATCCATCGATTGCATGACATTATGTAATTGATCCAGTGGATACCCGAAAAACGGATATGCGCCGCCCGGTTTAAAATGGATGCCCATCACTCTCGTTTCAAGCGAATTGTAGATCACGAAATGTCTCGAATGAGGCCCGCAGACAAATACATTGTTGAGCCGCAATGTCTCGTTCGACGCAGTTGCCATGAGGACTTTATCCGCAGTTAAATCAATAATGAGATCAACGGAACCGTCCGGTAATGAAAGCTCGTTTTGACATGCAGTATTTCGGCTTTCCATGTACCAAAAATAATCCACGAATGCCGATAATAGCCTTGGGGGTTTGCAGGTGTGCACGATCATGCCGAAACATCTCCTTGTCGTAACAGCTTTTTAACTGTCTTCAAAATTTTATCAACAGTACAATCCGGCATGGAGCATATATAGCTTAATTATACCAGCCCCCTCTTAACTTGGAGGGGTATTTGACGAATATTATTATTCCCCTTCCGCCCTTCCCCTCCAGGCTCCCTGCCTTTCATTCATCCTTTTGTTTCGGTCTTGGTGGTTGAGACGATTGAAATTCGACGGGAGCCGTCAAGAAAACGCTGGAAGATAACGTGGATAAAGTGGAAACGTTTATTGCTCACCAACTGCCCGATCTCGTGCATGTGGCGGTGACCGCGATGCTGATCGCCGTCATGTTCTCGGTTCATGTTTGGCTGGCGATGGCGTACCAGAATGCATCATTTCATGTGGCCCTCGGTCTTTTAGCTCGTCCTCAGCAAAATGAATAAAGGCTTGTGCAGCGTGACTAAGATATTTGTCCGCCCGATAAATGATGCTCATTTCCCTTACTGGGGGATAATCATGTATTGGGATAAAACGCAAATTATGTTTATCGATGGATTCGAGAAGCGAGTTCGCAACCACAGCGACCCCGATATTTTCTCTTACAAAATGGAAGATGGAGGAGAGGGTGCTCGTTTCAACAAGCACATTTAAATTGAATCCATGCTGTTGACACCAATTTTCAACAAATTTTCGTGCCCAGCAGAATTCCCTCGGATACATAACAACGGGCAGTTCTTTTAATTCGATCAAGGAAATGGATTCTTTTGTGGACAGCTCGTGCTCTTTTGACACAACGACTCCATACTCTTCACGGGCTAATGGGCGTACGACCAGTCGGGGATCGAATAAAGGCTTCACTGTAATGCCGATATCAATTTCGGTGCTTAGAACTAATTCGTCTAGATTCACTTCTGAGGCTATTTTTAACCTGACGTTGGGATATTTTCGTATAAAACTAATAAACATCGGGGTCAAACGGAAATCAAGCTCGGATGGCAGCGCCCCGACGCTTAGATTGCCTCCACGCTGATGCAGAAGATCATCTATCTCGTGAAGTGCGTTCTGGATATTTTGAAACATGCTTCTGGTGTGCCTGAGTAGTAGCGAACCCGCTTCAGTCAGTCCGATCCGTTTTCCAATGCGGTCGAATAAAGGCATCCCGATTTCTTCTTCCAGGGCTTTAATTTGTAGACTCAAATTGGGTTGAGATATACCGATTTTGTCAGCTGCCTTGGTAAAATGCAGTTCTTCGCTTACGGCAACAAAATACTCCAATTGTCTCAGTTCCATTCGGTGAGACTCCTCCATAATTAGTCATCGAAAGGGCTTCATATCATTTGTATAACAAATTGTAATTATAAATTCAATGTAATTGATAAATCGATATTATTCAAGTATGATTTGTTCTAGCATTTCAGTGACCCGTCAAACTAATTTCATTGTGGAATATTCGACACACGACTTTGGCATATGATTACTCCACCTTTGGGATGGCTCGGTTAAGAAATGACATTCTACCGAAAGGAAGTAAAGCAATATGAAAAAAAACGTACTACTGCTGGCAATAGCATTGTTCACAGCCGCGCTGAATTTACGTCCGGCGATTAATACCATCGCGCCATTGCTCGGAAACATCACTGCAGACCTTGGAATGAATGCAGTTGTAGCTAGTTTGTTAACGTCGATACCGGTGCTATGCATGGGGATTTTTTCTCCGATTGCCGTAAAGGTAGGCGGTAAATGGGGAATTGAAAGGATTATTGGTTTGTCTCTGTGGATTATTGGAGTAGGTACTGTTATTCGTTTGTTCACTCACTCGGCAACTCTTCTGCTCATCACAGCTTTCATTACAGGTGTCGGTATTGCATTGATAGGTCCGCTGATGTCCGGTTTCATCAGACTCCATTTTCCAAAACAAATTCCGTCCATGATTGCGGTATACACAGTTGCACTTACGTTGGGTTCTACTTCCAGCACCTGGCTTTCAATACCGCTTCAGGAAGGATTTCACTCCTGGCGAGCTTCCCTTGCATTTTGGGCCATTATTGCTGTCATAGCCGGTGGTATTTGGTGGCTGTTCGTCAACCTGCAAGTAAAAAAATCGGTACATACGGATTCCGTGAATACGCAAGTAAAATTACCATGGAGAAACGGCAAGGCTTGGCTAATCACAATATCCTTTGGTCTAATGGCGATATTGTTCTACTCGTTTACGGCTTGGCTTCCACAAATTATCGAAGGCATGGGCTACACGACATCTTACGCTGCAAATAGTTTAACTATATTATTTGTAATTCAAATTCCTGTAAGTCTGGTGTTACCCTCCTTGTTAAAGAAATATCCGTCTCGCCGCCTGTGGTTGGTTATTGGATCTTTGTTTGAAATACTCGGACTTTTCTTACTCGTAGTCGATGTTTCACCTTGGTTGGCTTCCGCGCTTATTGGAATTGGCGCAGGAGGGTTGTTTCCCTTAAACGTGCTTCTTCCAATCGATGCTGCAGGTAACCACCATGAAGCTGCCGCATGGTCAGCGAAAGCACAATCGATTGGTTATGTGATTGGAGCCGCCGGTCCAATTATGTTGGGATGGCTGCATGATGCGACCAATAGCTTTGCGTCTGCAGTTGTTGTAATGATTGTTATCGTTCTGCTGATGATTGTTGTTCAAATTGCAGCAACCGTAAAAAGACGTAACCCAATTGATTTGGTGGAACAAGCAAGTTAAACTTGCAGCTTCGGGCAGCCGCCTGCCCTTCCAAACAGCCAATGCCTGACTTTCTCTCGAAGACCTCGCCGTCTGCAGTGGCGGATTCCAGTTCTACACCCGGACACCGCGCACCGAGCCAGTCACGATACCACAGCGCCCCAGTGATTCCCGTTATTTCTACGAGGCTGTTGACATTGTCGCGTTCGATACTCTCGAGAACGCGGCTTCCGCTTGATACAGGTTATTGATAGAGCCTAGTTTTAATAATTGAACTTACTTTACCGTCTGTTTTTTAAATTCTTCGTTGTAACGCTGTCGTTGCTCTCCCATTTGCGGACACCTCTTTCTTCGTTAAGTCTATTATTAGGATCCACTTAACGTCGTGTCCACCGCAACGATTGGATGAGATAAATGGACGAAAAAAGGATATACCGTCATTTCGTCTAGAGAAAAACCAACGCCCTGCAGCCTCTAAATTATCTTCATATGTTCGATTGTCTCCTCTGTATAGTCACGTTAGTTATTTTTCCCTCAATGGGGTACCGCCAACATTCCGCGTAAAACGTACGCTAAGGAATGCGGCACAAAGTCAATTGTGTTGCATAGCAAAGCCTGTTTATGGACGTTTTGGGGCCATAATGCAACACAACTTAGCGCTTTGTGATCGAATCGGGATGCAACACAATTGCTAACGTACGTTTTCCGCGTTCCGCCACTGTCCAGCTTGGGATCTGACCCAGATAAAGGCCGGAAATGGCGCGTCCAAGCAAAAAGGAATTCCCCTAGAGGAATCCCTTCGCTATAAAAACTATAGTGTGCGACTTACATCTTCTTTAGTTAGTAGCTGGGGCTGGGGCTGGGGCTGGAGCAGGGCCAGCACCTTCTGTTGGAGGTGTGTTTTGCATTTTTTCCTTTGCTTTCTCGATTTCCTCCTTCTTCAGAGGTGTGCCAACCTTGAAGCTTTCAATTATTTTGCCCAGCGTTGCCGTATCAAAATCGTCTTGTGCATACAGTTCAACCGTAAAGCCATTATTCTCCCAAATCACAATCCCGTTTGCGAAGTAAACCGTGGTTCCCTTGATCACTTCTTTTTTCACTTCGCCTGTGGTACCGATGCCGTTTTCGCCACCCTTGGAAATTAGGAAGTTAACGGTTTTCTCACCTTTGTTGAACTGTACTTCCGCCATGTTATTGCCATGAATGACTGTGTTGACGTACTTGTAATCTGCCAGCCAAGATGGGGCTGGGAAGTTTAGCCCTAATACGGCACGAGCCTCTTCCACAGTCAGATTAGGACGTACCTGCAACTGAACCTTACGGGAAGCATCGCCCGCTGCTTGTTCAGATGCGCTATTATCTACAGTCGGCTCCTTGTCGTATTGGACGATTTGCATATTGCCCACATGAAAACGTGCCAGAATAGACTTCGTCATATTTTGTGCAAAAGAGGTAGTCGAGAAAGCACCTGTCAAGATAGCAACAGCCATTGCACTTACGGTTACAGTTTTCCATGTATTTTTTTTCATCACGATCTCATCCCTTTTCATAAAATTTGGTTGAATGGTTCCTGATTTCATTTTGAACGTGAGACGATGGTAGATTCGGTCTTTGGAGGCTTTGTCAGTAAGCTCCAAATTGGCAAGCAAGTTGGTTAAGTCGGGAAATTCATCTACATTCTTCCTATTTTTCATATTGAAAACCTCCTTTTTCCAGTTCTTGTTGCAGCTTCTTTAGACATCTGTAAAGGACTACACCGATATTTGAACCGCTGACTCCGAGCAGGTCAGCAATTTCCGCGTTTTTCAACCCGGCTGCATACTTCATGCCAATGATATTGCGTTCCTTATCGCTTAGCTTTGCCAGAGCCTTGTACAAGATTTCGTTGCTGTCATCAAGGATGACAACTTCTTCTGGAGTTGACCTTGGTAAAATCATGTCCAGAATTGAATCCAGCGAAAATGTCGCTCTTTTTTTCTGTGAGCGGAAGTAATCAGCTACAGCGTTTCTAGCAATCGCAAACAACCAAACTTCAAAATTGGACTTTTGTGGCGAGTAGCTGTTGTATTTTGAAATCACTACTTCAAATACATGACTGCAAATCTCTTCCGCGTCATAGTGGTTATTGATACGGTAGCAAATATATTTGTAGACACGGCTATAGTATGCATCGTAGATCACTGTAAATCTTTCTTCTGACATGATCCCCTTTTGAAGATCACGAATGCTATGGCTGATTCCTGTATTCACATGAGTAACCTCCAACTATTTCCCCTCCCCTCACTTAAAGATGCAACTAACAAAACAAATTGCGCAATTTGTTGTGGTTGTATGAGCCTCACATTAGTTAATACGGAAAACGAATCATTCTATTAACAAATTGGATTTTATTTTTATTGGAGAAATGATTTGCATATGGAAAACGCCTCCGGGTTAGCCGCCTTTCGCCTCAAGAACCAATCGAGATATTCACGATCTCGGCCGGCGATCAGCATTTCTGGAAGGTCCGCGACTGCGTGAAATGCGAAATGCCAGGTCCGCCATACCCGCTCGGGAGCGGTTGGCAGAGCGTCCGATAAGGTGCCGGCCGATCGGAATCGCCCTGTCCAGTAGATCCAATGCAATGAGCTTGTAGGTCGGAGTAAGCAGCGGCATGGTCCTGCGCCATGCGTACCAACATCGTGATCGTCGAGGACCAGAACGACATCCCGCGCAAGTATCAGTTGACCGTCCGCGGGCCGGACTGGATGACCGACCCCTACTTCCACAGCCCGGGAGCCGTGAGCCTGCTCACCCTCTTCGGCGCAGAACACTCACTTGGCGGAATCGCTGGGCACGAGGTCAAGGAAACAACGGACGAAAACCCAGAACGAGTTTCCCTGATCCAGCGGGTCACATGGGCTTACCTTCGCCATGCACTTGATATTGAGCAATCCAGTTGGTCTGCAGTGAAAAAGACTTTGTCTGAGAAGGCCAATTCATGGGGTCGAATTGAGTCCAAATGAAGCCCTAGAATTGCACAGTGCGCCCCCCGCCGGCCCGACGCCGGTGAGGAAGCGCACTGTCAATTTTTGATCGTTTCGTCGTAGACAACCTCCGAGCACTCGACGAGGCGTTGTTGGTACCATTCCCCCATCTATGCGGATCGGGGATCCTTTGAAGGCGGAGGCCGTCGGGCTGCAAATGAAAGCAGTCAATCGTCCGATCTTCATAGGTCTGATAAACCGTTGGATTTCGGATTGAGGCTGGTTCTTCGTCATAAAGTCTTTCGCTTTAGCCTCGAAGGTCATCTCTTCGTTCGAATAAATGCTCTCAATGATCTGCTGCACGTTCTCGGAGAGGGTCGGTCCCGGTAGGATCGTGTTCACTGTAACTTCGGCGCCGCGGGTCGGCTTGGACAAGCTCCGCCACCCGGTTAATTAATTTGCGGCGACTAAAAAAACGAACATACATTCTATATTGGCATAGGATCGATTCAAAGCCTTTTTCCACTTCTTCCGCGATGTGACTACGAAGTATTTGAATCACTATGTCACATAGCACCATTTCATTGATGGAACAACCTCGCTGTCGGCACTTGCGAGATCCAAAGAACTTTTTCATCAAGCGCTCCGGCATTCCATGAAAATAAGTGGGGAGACGCTTCCAGCCTACTGTGAGAACGAAATTCAGAAGATGGTCTCGTAAGCAACAATCTTCTGAAACTCAGCCAATAACTCGAACACTCCCGCCAAGAAATTCATGGCTATATATATCGGAGATTCTTTCCAGCACACGCTGCGCATGTTCTGTAAATTTCAAGTCCGCAACCCGATCTTTCAACAAAAACACGCCGGTCTCATTGCAATGTTTGCCGAGGGCTCCCTCATATAATAGGTTGGCGCCATGGGTAGGCGGAGAGGAAAAAAACTTCATAAACAGTTCAAACCATACGGTCAGTCCAGAATCTTTTCCTTTTCTTAGCGTATTGTTAATTCCCGGGTCAACGCTGCGGATCTTGATGTCTTCCTTGGCAAGTTGCGGTTCGACGGCTTGAGTCCACAGCGAGAGCGCCAGCTTTGAAGTCGCATAAGGGCCAAACATTTTGCGGAAGGTTTTGGGATGCTCTAGGTTTTCGATCGTAAACTCCTTCGTAAATCTAAGCACCTGTGATGAAGTGTTAATCACCGTTTTTAAGCGGCCGTTTTTCAGCAGTTCCTTTAATTCCATCAGAATGATATAAGGAACGACCGTTAACAATTCATAATGCTTTTCGCGACCTTGTTTCGAATAGCTCAGCTCACTTAAGCCTCCTCCGGCGTTGTTGAACAAAATATCGATCCGCTGCTCCTTGCTTTTGATTTCTTCCAAAGAGTGTCTCAAGCTGCCATAATCGGTGAGATCCGTCACTTTATAGGCCCGGAGCCATCCGTTCTTGAGATGATTTTGGATGAATCTGTCGTCCGCCGGAAAACTCGACCGGTTCAAAGCAACCACCTGCCAGTTCTCCGACAGCAATTTCCGGGTTAATGCCAACCCGATCCCACTATTTGCGCCTGTAATCAGTGCGATATGTTCCCGTTGGTTTGTATTCAATGCATGTCCTCCCTTCATATTTCTGAAAATTCCCCAGTTATTTGCGCACTTCAGTCGGAGACGGGCAGGAGGATCAGTTTGCCGTGGGCACGCCCACTCTGACTCATTTCGACGGCTGAACGCCATGCGTCGAGTGCGAAAGTCTTGGCGACCGGAATCGTGAACTTGCCGTCTGCTGCGTATTGGGCAAAGTCGCCGACAACGTCATAACGTAGGGTATGTACTTCTCCGTAACTGGCGCGAACGAGGTCACCATCGTTCCCATAGCGCGGAGTTTGTCGGCGTAGGTGGCACCAGCGGTTGCGACCACACGAGCACCGCGCATGAGGGCAATCTGAACGGCGGCGAATCCTACCATGGTGCCAGCCCCGTGCCGGTTGCGAACTGAGAGTGCTCAGATCTGGGAGCCGCCTCCGTCGACAGGGAACTCAGCCCCGGTGGTATAGGTGGCTTCAAATGCCAGGAATGCTACGGCTTTGGCGACCTCGACCGGATCGCCGAAACGCAGCATTGGGATCTGCTGTTTCATCTGCGCCTCGATCTGTTCTGCAGCTTCCTTCGGCATCGACCGCTCCAAGATGCCGGTGTCGATGGGGCCGGGGCTGACCGCGTTGACGCGAATCTTCCGCGGTAACAGCTCGCGGGCCAGACTGCGAGTCATGGAGCGCAGCGCTGCCTTACTGGCCGCGTACGCACTGATCATCGGGATACCCAATACGTTCGTGATAGAGGTGGTGAGCACCACGCCACTTCCTTCGTTTAGCAATGGGGCAAGTTTCTGCACGGTGAAGTACGGACCTTTGGCGTTGACTGTAAGTAACTCGTCGTACACTTCTTCGGGTGTCGAATCAAAGGGAGCATAGCGCGTGATGCCGGCGTTAACGAACAGGGCGTCTATCGTTCCGAACTCGGCCTTGACCCGGTCGGCCAACTTATCGATATCCGTTAACGACGCGGCGTCGCTCAGCAATGAGACCGCGTTGTTTCCGAGTTTTTCACGAGCCGAGTCGAGCTTGGCCTGGGTACGTCCGGTGATCAGAACGCGTGCTCCTTCATCCACTAGCAACTTCGCCGTCACGAGGCCAAGTCCGCTGCTACCTCCCGTAATCACGACTTTCTTGCCAGCGTATTTACTTACTGGATTGTTTTCCATTTTCATCTTCCTCCCTTGGTTTGAACCAATCGATTGACCCAACAGTGTAGTAAAAACTACACTGTCTGTGTTAATCTTATCTAAGCGGTTTGGGTTGTACAACCAGTAAACAACCGCATTCGTGGCTTATCCAACACACGTACTTATTTGTTGTGTTTTAGTTTTCCTAAAAACGTACGCTAACCAATATTCTGAGAGAGAGGGAGAAGCATAACATGCTCACTCACACAAACGATCCCCGTGTGAAACGGACGCGTCAACTATTGATGCAAGCTTTTATGGAATTGCTTGAGAAGAAGAAGAATGTCTCTTCTATTACCGTACAAGATATTACGGCTTACGCGACCGTAAATCGCTCCACGTTTTATGCGCATTTTGAAGACAAATTCGCATTTCTTGAGAGCTGGATGAGGGAAAAATTCCGGGAGAAGCTGAAGAATGAGCTGCCGAATGCTGCTTTATCCGATATAGGAAGCCTGCGAACGCTTATTTTAATCGTTTTCGATTTTCTTTTCTGTACTCGTCCGTATATGACTTTAGCTGATCGTCAGTATGAACCGTTATTTCAGGTCGCGATGCAAAAGGAACTAAATGACCTATTATTTACCTGGTTAAGTGAACAATCGGAACCATCCGTTTCACGAGAAACGGTGGAGACTGCCGCACTGATTGCAAGCTGGGGCATTTTTGGATCAGCCGTCGAGTGGAGCAGACATCCGCAACATAGATCGGCGGAAGACATGGCGCGAGAAGTTTTGGTGGTCGTTGCCGCTGGTTTAGCACCCGTAATAGAGTCATAATGTAATGTTGCGAACAGGCAGCGCGATCAAATAGAGGGAAAGGAGATCGAGTCGGTAGATCTTAACTCAACTTTCGCAGATCCAATCTCCAAATAAACCCTTGATATAGCTGGGTAAACCCGAGATCCAGTCCTCTGGTTGAAAACAGCTATTTTGTTCTTCTTGGTTTTGGCTTGGGGCATTTCGATAAATAAACTCATGAGTTGTTGAAGTGCGGTCTGGAAGTCCGGATCGCGAACTCCATCGTCTTTCATTCATCCTTTGTTTCGGCTTTGGTGGTTGAGACGATTGGAAATTCGCTCGATTTGCTATCACCTCGTCCTGGCATTCCATATAAAATATTCCATGCTAATCGCCAAATGCTATAATTAGGCTGGATTAGCAAGGAGGTATGGGCAATGACAAGTGTTCTTGTCGTAGAAGATGACGCGAATATGTTGGAAATGATTTTATTCGTTTTAAGCCGCGAAGGGTATCGGGTTCGGGGAGCGGTCAACGGCCAAGAGGCGCTTGCGGAAATGGAAAGCTCGCCCGCGGATTTGGTTTTGCTGGATGTCATGATGCCCGTGATGGACGGGTGGGATTTGTGCCGCGAACTGCGGCTTTTGAACGCCGAATTGCCGATTATCATGATCACTGCCAAGCACGAGACGAGTCAGAAGGTGAAAGGATTCGGCTTAGGCGCCGACGATTACCTGGTTAAGCCTTTCGATCCGCAAGAGCTGGTGGTCCGAATCAAAGCGGTGCTGCGCCGGTACCGGATTGCGGCTGACAAGAGAGTGATCTTGGGCAGCATCAAACTGGATCGGCTGCGGGGGACCGTTTCGATCGGCAGCGAGAACTGGAATTTGCCGCCCAAAGAATTCGAGCTGTTATATCAGCTTGCCAGCTATCCCGGCCAAATCTTTTTGCGGGAGCAGCTCATCGAAGCGGTATGGGGATTCGACCACGAAGGAGACGAGCGGACGGTCGACGTTCATATCAAACGGCTGCGGGAGCGGTTCGCCGCTTATACCCATCTTTTTCGCATCGTAACGGTTCGCGGTCTCGGATACCGATTGGAGACGGAAAGCCATGATTAAGAGCTTGAATGTAAAAATTTTACTGATCTTCGTCGTGGCGTTAACGACCGGTTTCGGAATTTCCGTTCCGATTACCGTATATTTGTTCGAAAACCCAATTACGGAATCCACCCGGAACGAGTATGCCATGCGAAGCGAGATGCTCGCGGATGTTTATTCCCGATTGGCGCTGGCCGAGCGCGGCCCCTATCTGAAACAGTTGGCCGAAAAGCAGAAAATATCCCTATGGATATACGATCGGAACGGCGTGCGCTACGCATATGGCCAGGCAAGCAAGCCTACCCTTACCGACGAGGAGATTCGTCTTGTCCGGGACGGCACCGAAATCGTGAGACGCACATCCGTCCTGCCCTTGCCGACGAGCCTGAACATGGGTTTTCCTTTACGAACGGCGGATGAGCAGCTGGCCGTCGTCATCCATCCGGAAAGCTCCGATGTCGATCTTATACTCACCCTTATGGGCGCTTTCATTTTGATTGCGCTTACGATCGGTAGCTTCAAGTTCGTTCTTTTTACGAGAATCGTGGTGAAGCCCTTAAGAGCGTTGACGGCCGCAACCCGAAAAGTGGCCAAAGGAGACTACAACATCGTTCTTCAGACGAAGAGCAAGGATGAATTGGGCGTCTTATCGGAGCAATTTCAGCAAATGGCCCACGAGATCAGCCAGGTTGAAAGGATGCGGCAGGAGTTCGTTTCCAATGTGTCCCACGAAATACAAACGCCACTGGCCTCCATTTCGGGTTTCGTCTCCATCCTGCAGACAGACGGTCTCGATGAAGCCGAGCAGCTGCGCTGTCTGAACATTATCCGGCAGGAAAGCATGCGGCTGTCCCGACTCAGCGAGAACATGCTGAGGCTGGCCACGATCGATTCGAGCCATTATCCCTTCCATCCGTCGCTCGTTCGGCTTGACCGGCAGCTGCGCCGCGTTGTCGTTTCCGCAGAACCGCAATGGGCGGCCAAACGTTTGAATATTCGCCTCGAGCTTCCCAAAACGGCGATTTATGCGGACGAAGACCTGCTGAGCCAGGTATGGCTGAACATTTTCGGCAACAGCATCAAATTCACGCCCGAAGGCGGCGAAATCTCCATTGAGCTTCAGCCCGGAAACGGCGAAATCAGAGTCATCTTCCGAGATACGGGAATCGGCATATCCGAAGAAGACCGCAGGCGCGTCTTCGAACGCTTTTATATGGCCGATAAATCGCGCAACCGCGAAGCGGGGGGTAGCGGGCTTGGACTCGCGATCGTTAAGCGCGTCGTCGAATTGCACAACGGCTCGGTCGAGATCGACAGTGCCGTAGGAAAAGGAACGGCGGTAACCGTGTTTTTGCCGGCCGTGTAACCCAGTCGAACAATTGAAAACCGGCACGAACGAAAAGGTGGACGATCCGTCCGCCTTTTTTTTATTGACAGAAAGTTTAAGTTCATTTGCGCGCTAAAGCGCATATGAGAATTTTCTGCACGCAAGAAAAGCTTCCTCTAAATCACGAATGTATCTTCGTCGAGAAGGCTTCGATCAAAATCCTTTCTTACATTTAATTCCAATCAGTTCATATTACGTTCATGTAGCGCCAGTAAGATCAATTTCAAAGGAAATGGATTAGGGAGGTTTATTGTGATGGAACAAAGCATTCGAAGCAAACTCATCGAATATTTGATGCTCATGAGCGGCAGAAAACAGTATTTTTCAGACCATGCGAAGTTTTCCAAATTCCTTGAACAAAAGCGAATCGAGAATGCACAGCCATATCGCTTGCCTGAAAAACTCAAGCAGAAACTGGATATTGTGAAGGATCCATCATACGGCAAAGATTGTTATGTTTTACGGGGAAACAAAAAGGATCATGAACAATTTATTATCTATTTGCTTGGCGGAGGTCATATCAATCGGCCGATTCCCATTAACTGGAAATTTGTACGAAACATAGCCGATATGACGAATTGTCATGTCATCGTTCCTGTCTATCCTAAAGCTCCTCATCACCAGTATCATGAATCCTATGACCAAGTACTCCCCATCTATGAAAAGCTGCTAAAGAAAACCACACCGCAAAATATCTTCTTAATGGGAGAGTCGGCAGGCGGTGGCTTTGCGTTGGGGCTAGCTCAATTGCTTAAAGAAAGAGAGCTGCCGCAACCAAGGCGGATTATTCTCATCTCTCCATGGTTAGACATCACGTTGTCGAATCCGGATATTCCGATATTCGAGAAGCATGATGCCCTCCTGGGATCCTATGGACTCGCATTTATCGGAAAACTGTATGCCGGCGACGCGGACCCGAATCACCATCTGTTGAGCCCTATAAACGGTGACATACAAGGGTTAGGCGATATTTCCGTATTCATTGGAACGCATGATCTTATGGCAGCTGACGCGCGGAAATTTAAAGACCGAGCCCAGAAGAAAGGTGTAAAGATCAACTACTATGAGTATCCCAAAATGATTCATCTCTTCACCTTATTCCCAACTCCGGAAGCGAGAAAAGCAATCGGACAAATCGTTGAATTGATCCACGAGAAGGTATAGGTACTTGATTTGGCTGTTGGCTCATATGGCATCAACGTTATTACTGGCTATTTTTTCGGGTATGGCGCATATGAAGAGTTGTTTCAGCGTTTGAAATCGGCAGTGCGACCGTCAATCTGCCGGAGTGAGCGAATTACGATTTGCGATTGGAGGAGCGAACTTTGAAATACAAGTTTGTCGTGATGTTTTTGATTGTCCTTTGCGGCGCGATTTCGATCGCGGTGTTCAATCCGATCATTGGGCCTCTTTCCCGCAATTTGGGACTGAGTGAGTTTCAATCGGGATGTTTGGTATCCGTGACGGGGCTTTTCTGGCTGCTTGGCGGGTACTTCTGGGAAAAAATAACCTTTCTGAGCAGTAAGCGGATGTTGGCTTCCGTCATGTTCATGTATTTTGCGACAGTGGTCGCGTTCGCCCTGCTTGCCGATTACGCGGGGACCCTAACCCACGGTTCTCCAGGCTTTTTTTGGATTTTCTTGCTGCTGCGCGCGGTTTCGGGATTTTTCTTCGGAGGCATTCCGGCCAAAGCGCAAGCCTATGTGATGAGCTGGACGACGCAGGAGACGCGAACGCGGGGAATGGCCTTATTTGGCACGGCCAACGGACTTGGCTTCGTCTTGGGCCCCGCCATGAGCGGCGTCATGGCCGCGATCGGACTTACCGCGCCGATGTATGCCGCTGCCGCCTTGCTTTTCGTCATGATTATCTTTTTGTGGATATCGATTCCGAATGAAGCGGGACAACAGAAAGAACGGTCGGTCTCTTCGCTTTCGCCGCTCGATCCGCGAATCCGTTTCTACTTAGGGGTCGGTCTTCTCCTGGCGGTCACGTTAAACATTCTTCAGGTGACCATCGGTTTTTACGTACAGGATTCGTTGGGGTTTGATGCTCAGGCAGCGGCACAACTGATCGGATACGGACTGGCTGCTGCAGGCGTCATGGTGGTGGCCTCGCAAATCGTCGCCAGCAAATATCTGAAGCGGCGCCCCGGGTGGATGCTGCGTCTCGGATTGTTGATCGTCGCCTTGGGGCTGTTCGGACTGCTGGCATTCATCCGCATGGCCTATGTGGAATTTATCGTTCTGGGAATCGGCTTCGGGTTTGCTTTGCTTGGATACAGCGCGAGTGCTTCCGTTGCAGTACGGGATTATGAACAACGGAGCATTGCTTCTTATGTCACGGCTTTGCAGGGAAGCGGCGCTTTCTTGGGGCCGGTTGCCGGGACTGCGCTTTACACGGCGCATATGGCGGCTCCGTATTCGGTTTGTGCGCTTCTCATCGGTTTTTCTTTTCTTTTGGCGTTCGCCAAGAGAAATGCGGCCATTCCGTCTCCGAGTACGATTGGAGGTGGGGTAGAATGACACGGCGGAAAAAAGGGATCGCACGACTCCTCGAACTCGCCGGGGAGAAACGTAAACTGTTGATCGGCTCCGGACTGTTCTCTGCGCTTAGCGCCGTTTGCATGCTGGTGCCTTACGTCTCCGTCTATTTCATTTTGAAGGAGCTGTTGGAACATGCGGCGTCCACGGCTTCGGCAGACGGAGCGAAGATGATCCGCTTAGGCGTTATCGCTCTGGTCGGCTTCGCAGCCGGCTTGCTCACGATGTACGCGGGGGGACTGATTGCTCATATCGCCGCTTTCCGTATTCTATACGGTCTCCGAATCAAGCTTGCCGGCCATATCGGCAAGCTACCGCTCGGATGGTTGAACGGCCGTTCGACGGGAGCCGTCAAGAAAACGCTGGAAGATAACGTCGATAAAGTGGAAACGTTTATTGCTCACCAACTGCCCGATCTCGTGCATGTGGCGGTGACCGCGATGCTGATGGTCGCCGTCATGTTCTCGGTTCATGTTTGGCTGGCGATGGCGTGCCTCGTGCCGATGGTCATCGGCGTTGCGGTTATGGTCTCGTTATTGGTCCGGTCCAAGACGAAGGAAACCCTCAAGATGGCCTACGATGCGCTGGAACGGATGAATGCTTCCGCCGTTCAGTATGTACGGGGGATGCCGGCCGTCAAGGTGTTCGGGCAAACCGTGCAGTCATTCCGGCAGCTTTACCTGGACATGGTTCGCTACCGCGATCACGGCGTGAAATTGACGGAGCTGTTTCTATACGGCCATTTGACCTTCAAGGTGATCCTGAGCTCGTTAGCTGCGTTTATTTTGCCAGTCGGCGTATTCTTGCTGAATCGCGATCCGGGCAGCGTCACCGTCGCCTCCGCTTTGCTGTTTTTCCTGGTCATGGCACCGGGAATATCCGCATCGATGTTTAAAATCTTGTACTTGGCGGAATCCATCCGGTTTATTAACGAGGGCGTGGAGCGATTCGATCGCATATTGGAGGAGCCGGCATTGCCGGAGCCTGAGCATCCAAGGCAGCCGACGTTATTCGATGTTTCGTTCGATCATGTCTTTTTTTCGTACGGGACGGAGCCTGGAGATACCGATGCGCTTACGGACGTTTCCTTTACGGCCCATCAGGGGGAAGTGACGGCGCTCGTCGGACCGTCGGGAGCGGGCAAATCGACTGTCGCCCATCTGGTGCCTCGTTTTTGGAATGTGAACATGGGAGCAATCCGCATCGGCGGAGTGGATATCCGCGAAATGGCGACCGCTGATCTGATGGATACCGTCGCCTTCGTGTTTCAGGAATCGTTTTTGTTTTACGATACCGTGTACAACAATATCGCGGTCGGGCGGCCGGACGCGCCACCAGAAGACGTGTACGCCGCGGCTAAGGCGGCGCAGTGTCATGCGTTCATCGAGAACCTTCCGTTTGGATATGATACGCTGATCGGAGAAGGAGGCGTCTATTTGTCCGGCGGGGAGGAGCAGCGGATCAACGTGGCCAGAGCGATCCTGAAAAACGCCCCTATCCTTGTGCTCGATGAGGCGACAGCTTTTGCCGATCCGGAGAATGAATATGAAATGCAGCTGGCGCTCAAAGCGTTGATGAAAAACAAGACGGTTCTCGTCATCGCGCATCGCCTGTCGACCATACGGGATGCGGATCAAATTCTCGTGATGGAAAACGGGAGAATCGTCGAGCGGGGATGGCATGAAGCGCTCCTCTCGGCCAACGGCTTGTACAGACGGATGTGGCATTCCTATCAACATGCAACGCAGTGGCATATGGGCAAAGGGGAGGTGGACGCCGATGATGAGCATGCTGCGCAACATGACGGTGGATAATCCGCGCTCGTTGATCAAACCGGTATGCTTCACGACCGCTGCCTATTTGGCGGGCATGATCCCTTATGCGCTGCTGGTCGAAGCGGCGAGATTGATCTTTACCCCGTTTGTCCATCCCGAACTTCCGCTCGATACGGCACGGCTCGGGTGGGTATGCGGCGGGCTCGCCGCATCGCTGGTTCTCCTGTTCTTCAGCGAAATTCCCGCCTATCGTGCCCAATACCGCGACGCCTACGGCGCGGCGGTGGACGGACGGTCCCGGCTGGCGGAGCACCTGCGCAAGCTGCCGCTGGGATACCTGAACAAGCGTGATCCGGGCGAGCTTGCCAACATGATGACGGGCGACTTCTCCATGATGGAGCATGGCATCTCCCATGTGGTTCCACAGATGATCGGGGGCGCCGTCATGCCGGTTCTGTCCTTGATCGGCCTGTCTTTCTTCGATTGGCGCCTGGCGCTTTCCCTGTTCGCGGCGCTGCCGGCGGCCGCCCTGCTGATGATCTTGACATCCGGCATCCAGCGCAAGCTCGGCTCGCAGCATATGCGAGCCAAGCTCCATGCCGGAAGCCGGCTGCAGGAATACTTGAACGGAATCCGGGTGATTAAAGCTTATAACATGACCGGAGAACGTTTTGTCCGGCTGGAGCAGTCCTTCCGGGAATGGATGCGGCAGAGCATCCGCTTTGAAGGGATGCTCGGGCCGATTATACTGAGCGCGATAGGTTGTATTCGTGCCGGTTTGACCCTGATGGTCATGGCAGGCGTTCATCTGCTGCTCGGCGGGAGCCTGGACGTCGTCACCTTCGCGGCGTTCCTGATCATCGGAACCCGAATCTTCGATCCGCTGACGGCGGCGCTTGCCGGTTATGCGGAGTTTCGCTATATCGAGCAGGCGGGCAAACGGATGGTGCAGCTGCTGCAAGAGCCGGTCATGCAAGGAGAGCAAAGGCCTCCGGCAGATCTGGATATCGAGCTCAAGCAGGTTACGTTCGGCTATCGGGATCAACCGGTCTTGCGGAACGTGAGCGTAAGCATGCCGGCAGGTTCCTTCACCGCATTGGTCGGCCCGTCGGGAAGCGGCAAAAGCACCATTCTGCGGCTCATCGCCCGTTTTTACGATCCGGAAAAAGGAATGGTGACGATGGGCGGGGAGGATATCCGCGCCATGGACCCGGAAGCGTTGCTGCACAAAGTGTCGATGGTATTTCAGGACGTGTATCTCTTTCAGGATACAATTGCAGGCAACATCCGGTTTGGACGAAGCGACGCAACGCGCGAGGAAATCGAGGAAGCGGCGCGGCTTGCTTGTTGTCACGATTTTATCATGAAGCTGCCGAACGGTTACGACACAGTGGTCGGTGAAGGCGGAAGCACCCTGTCGGGCGGCGAAAAGCAGCGGATCTCCATTGCCAGGGCGATGCTGAAAAATGCGCCGATCCTTCTCCTCGATGAAGCGACGGCTTCTCTCGATCCCGAGAACGAAGTGGAGATTCAGAAAGCGATCGATCGACTTGTTCAAGGCCGTACCGTCATCGTCGTCGCTCACCGTCTCAAGACCGTGCAGCATGCCGACCGGATTGTTGTGCTGGATCATGGGCGGATCGTGGAACAAGGCCGCCATGACGAATTGCTTGCGTCGAACGGCTTGTATGCCCGGCTATGGAGACAGCAGCATGATGCAGGCGAGCGGCGGATGACTTTGTGAAAAAAGATAGATCAATTTCACGTCTTTTAGTTGTCTTTGCTCCCTGCCTTTTCCCGCAGGTAAATGGATGACAATACCAGGGGGAACTTTCCTAATATCCTATCTTCCTATTTACTAGCTCAACAGATGTGGAGTGTTGTTCACTATTAAGTGAGGAAAGACATTAAATCGGAGCTGTATTGGCGAAAATAGTGAAGAGGGGCTGGGTGCCCCTTTTCTTTTTTGTTGCCCGCCTCAACTATTAGCCTTTCCTGGCCAACAATGGGCAACAATCCAATGCATCGTATGCGGGAAGCGACCCTCTGCCGCGGCATCTGTTATTTTCACTTTATGCAGCGTAGAATCTAGATTTTAGTAGGTACGCTACCTGCTTTCGCTTAATTTACAGTTTCTTATCACGAATTTATACGGCAAGAATCTCTCGCTATCTTTCCATCATCTGTTGACTTAATCTTCTAACTGGTCCAATTTGCTTTTCAAACATTAAATCCCAGATATCCAAACACTCTTGTGCTATGAACTTTAACTCTGGCCTCGTATCTCCAGAAGTCTCATCGTATAATCCAATCACCAGTTTAGAAATTTCATCTTGTATTCCCCAAACACCTTCATATTTCTTAGTATCATTCTGGATTAAATGCCGACTCATAGATAATATTATATCTTTATATTCAATTACCGACTTGGATTCCTTTTCCAGATAGTGCACAAATGCATGCAACGTTCTACGACTCAAATCCGAACCCATTATTTCTATCAAAAAATCCTTATCTCTTTCCAAATTAATTAGATCATCATAAAATAATCTTGAAATTGGCATTTCTAAATCTAGTGTGCTTGTTTTAAATTTGCGTATAATATTTTTAACTAATGTATTATATTCTTCCTTATTAAAATATAACATGACCATATATAGAATCTCTTCAGCTTGTAATTGGCTCATAGTATCAACATTTGTCATTTCATCTACAAATTCGTTTTTCAGAATAAACATTTCTGATAAGCAGTGTGCCCCCCTTTTGATTAGTTCCTTATCTTCAGAATCGTAGCATTGTTTAATAATTTTTAGTACGCGTTGACGATATTGAGGGTACAATAAAAAAAACATATTTTTTGAATCACGAAATCCTGCTAATCGATAATCCTGTTCATATAGATAAAGAATCCTTTCAGATGCCCAATCTCGATCAATATTATATGAAGGCCATAACGCAAATAAGCTTGCTAGTTTTACTGCTGGATTTTCATCTAATGCTAACTTTTCAATTGTATTTTTAAACTGTCCAAAAAGAGCGCTGTCTTTCCATAATAATTGAGCTATTGCTTGGGAAGCTCTGCCTCTTACACAACTTAAGGCATTGCTTTGTAACATATCAAAGCTACGCATTTCTTTATCTTCATTACTGGTCACATTTGGCTTTCCAATTTCCGGATTTTTGTGGTTAATCGCAATGGCCTTAAGAATATCCAATATCTCCTGTGACCATCCCGCCTCCCCGCTATCTTCAATAATCGTACAAATGGAACTTGCCCTATATGAAGTAAAATCAAATGAAAATTTCAAAATCATTGCTTCCAATAGTTTTAATGGCACATTCTTCAAATTTTTACTATACGCCACTCCACTAAATAACGAATCAATATATATCCAATATCGTATCATTACACGAAAGCATCAACTTTATCATTCTTTCTGGCTCTTCGGAAACGGCAATACTAAAAGTGCTTGAAAAAGATTCAATCGAACTTTCTACAAATCCTCCGGGTACTTCTTTCCAGCGGGAAGCATCTTTTTTTCTAAGTTTGTTATTAGTCAATATATCTATCCATTTATTATTACTGAGCTTTTTCCCTGCAACAGGGGAACTTACAAATCCACCATGTCCGTTTGAATACTTATATAAATTAGGTTCGTTGGAGAATTTACGCCTTAACACACGCACCAAATCTTTGGCCTTTTCACTAAGGCGATTATATGGCAACACTTCTAGAATTTCTTTTTGTAGCTCTCCCCAAAAACTCCAATAAACTATGTGTCCATTATTTTCTCTGTTAAATTCAATTCTATGTTGATATCGTTCTTTAGCTCGTGGACATACGTAACCAATAACCGTTTTTTCTAGTACATCAAAAATAGCTGGGCCACAATGTTCGGAATGTCTAGCTAACACTTGTTTGGCAAGTAACAATTCATCGCCATTACCACTTGTTTTTTCAAATATGGTATTGTTTAAATCACTACATAAATATTCAACAATAGCATCACTAAATGAAGTTGGCAATTTACACATTGCATCTAGTATAATCTCGTTATACAAATCATTGCCTGTCCCCATATATTCTCTATATCGTTCCCAAAACATTTCTGGATGTAAGGCAATTACGGCTGCATTCGCCTTTTTGATAATTTGAATGCATGTCCTTTCAAGACCTCTTTTGTGCACATATCTTCCAGACCAATCACCATAAGGCAACATTTCGTCTTTTTCAGTTGGAATGTACGGTAGTAATAAATTGATAACTTCAATACCATTTTTAATTAATATCTCTGAATCTTCTTGCAAAAATTCCTCTTCATATCTATAAATAGATCTAGAATGTTTGTTAAGCTTATTTTCCAATAAAAACGCAAACACTCGCATTGTTCTCATTTCACATTTTTTAAGCATTTCCTTAAAATCAAGATAGTTGTCAGCCATTTGAGGATACAGATGATAAAATTTCATTCGCAATTCAAACATCTCATCGGTATCTTGATTGATATCATGTAGAAAACACCGCGAAAAATTATTATCATCTTCTTGCGATTGAAGTGCATACTTTTCTATAAATGCAACATCTTTTATTTCAAACTTTGAAGATATACTGAAAATCAGATTAAATACGATAGCTTTCTTCTCCGTACTTTCAAACCATTTATCTAAAACGCCGCGGTCCCTGAGCAATTTAATATATTGTGGTTTAGAATATATAACATTATTGATTATATGAGAACCATAAGTCTCATCTTCACAACATTCAATTATGTAGTTCTGTATATTCTCGTCCAAATCTTCCAATTGATTTAATAATTCGAAAAAGACAAACTTCACACAATATCTAATCTGCTCAGATACCAGCATTTTTTGACCTACATTAAGAAAATCCACGCTATCAAACTCAATTAAATTCTGTAACAGCATCTGAACTTGGTATCTTCTTCCGGGCGTTTGCTTTTCCTTATCTCCAATAACTTCTAATATATTTCCGGTTTCATAATATTGTTTCAACATCATTTCGGCTATAAAGCAATCTAATATCGATTGATGAGCAAATGAGATTCTATTTCCTTGTATTACAAGGAAACCATTTGAAGATAAAAATTCTAGGCTCGATCTGTTGACACTTAATAAATTCAATGGAATAGATACTCGACCTAATTTATCAAAATAACTAATAATTATCTCCTTAGTTCGATTCAGATCTCCCTCGCTCAGTCCGAATTCAAAACATTTTCTTTCTAATTGTCTCCACCATTCTGAAACCAGATGATTTGCAGTCGAACATTCATTATATTCTTTATTGGCGTCTAAATGTTTCCAAATGTATAAATTACTTGGAATTCGCAATATTTCCTTCAATTTTCCAGTTAAGCCTTCATAACGGTTCCCAATAATAATTCTCACAGTCTCGTCATTCAATTCATTAACTTGAATCTTATTCCAATGTACAACCGTTCGTTTCTTATCAGTATTTTTAAACAAGGATTTAATATTATTATCATTTTCCAAATCATACGTTCTACATACAAAAACCACTGATATCTTATATTCCCTTTCCAGATTCACTCTCTCTACTTGATCTATAATTTGAGTACATACCAATAAAGCATCCCTTGAATGTGCTTGAGTCCAGCGTAGAGCATCTAATTGATCCAAAATAATTACAGCATTTTCAGCTTTAGACACACTGTGGATACAATGAACTATAGAAGAGGGCAGACCTAAATCTTCCCCCCATTTATGTGCTGTTCCACTCGGAATTCGCTTATCTAATTTGATCGCTATATATGGTATGGCACTTTCTCGACAATAGTTAATAATATCCTCTGTACAACCACTTTTCCCTCTTCCAGCTTTCCCGTGTATTATCAGGGACTCTCCTAAACTAATTACTTTTCTACATAAGGAAAATTCCTTTCTATCAATCAGTTCATTATTTACTGGAATAAACACGGATCTATATTCTCGATTCAACTCTTCCAATCTAGGAACAATACGCCTATCAGTAGCAAGATTTTTTAGTGTAATCTCTTTTTTACTAAGTAACTGATGCACGACGGATTGGGTAATATGTTTACCTAAGATATCTCCGTCTATAACCCAAGTAACCAATGTTTCATATATGTCTTCTTCATCGCCAAGCAACAGAAAATTTATTTTTGATAAGATTAATTCTTTCAATTCGCTATCTGGAATCTGACGATATGATATCTTCTTCAAAATAGAAATGCATTTTATTAGATCTGCATCTTCCTCGGGTTTTATATCCATTGATTTACAAAAATTTCTAAAAAAATCTTTAAGTTCCCTGCTAGCATTAAGTATTTGATTATGATAAAAATCTTGAGGAATGTTACTAGTATTCTTTGCTCTTGTAATTAGATCTTCTAATAGTGTAAAAGCTAACGGTGACACTAATGCAACTGTGTTTGACTCATCCCTCTCTAATTGAAACTTCCAATTTGTAAAGATTCTTCTTGCATTCGCTGCACCGTAATCCCAGTACTCCTTACTTGCATTTCTCCCTTTACATTGCTGAGCTTCCCTGAAACCATTCTTTTTACCAATCCAGATATCAACTCCCCGCTCGTCATCTCCAAGGGCTTCTAATATAATATAATCCAGTCTCTCGTCCAATACTTCGAGAATCTGATATATCGTCCATCTAATTTCAAATCTATTTCCACTTTTATCTGCTCTTCCCCCTAATTCATTTGGCATAACTTATCCTCCTCAAAAAAAGCTTAATTAGTTAAAAATTAATTCTCTTCTCCACGCTGTTTCGGTAGGGTCAACCCAATGCACAGCGTGAATTTTTAACAAATAAAGCACCATAATATCGATAATTTTACACGCTGCTTTTAGAATCCAATGTCTGTAGGGGCCGCCACAATATTTTATTTAAATTTTTCCATTTCCAATACACAATGCCCAAATCGAAGTCCTCAGCAACTTCTTTCAGTAACACATTTTTTTATATTTTATTTCATCAATTTTAAAATTGAATAAGACTTCAAACCTAATAATCAATTCGACAGTGATAAACCTATTCCTCCAATTTTTCATCTACACTGGCGAATAGCATGGGCTCTTATTGAGGAGGTGCTGAGTCCCGGCATGAT
This sequence comes from Paenibacillus hamazuiensis, assembly GCF_023276405.1. Taxonomy (NCBI): domain Bacteria; kingdom Bacillati; phylum Bacillota; class Bacilli; order Caryophanales; family Paenibacillaceae; genus Paenibacillus; species Paenibacillus hamazuiensis. The sequence continues at coordinate 7,491,212 of NZ_JALRMO010000001.1, read as the reverse complement.
ATGCATTAATTGACTCAACAGCACCCGGGTTCGACAGTAACCCTCGAAAAGTAGGCACCCTTTTGGGTGCTGTGGACAACTGAAATCCAGATTTGACGCGGCTTTTCGGACTTTTCCACAGGCACTACGACGCGAAAAAATCCAAAAAACTGTAGGCACTAAATTTTTGTGGATAATTAGATATTTTTGTTGCATTTCTTGTAGTATATATTATATCCTGTAGATATGTATATACGAACAATCTCTCGTAAAAATAAAAACGGTTCGATCACCCGTTACGTACAGCTCGCCCATAATGAGCGAAATCCTGTGACCGGAACTCCACAAGCGAAAGTCCTGTACCATTTCGGCCGCGCTGACGAACTGGACATGGAGGGCTTGAAACGTCTTGCCGCCAGCATCCACCGTTTTATTGGCGAGCCGCAAGCGCCCTCTCCATCTTCAGCGCAACCCGCTTCGGTTACGCTCCTTAGCAGTCGTTCGCTGGGCGGCGTATGGCTGCTCGATCAACTTTGGAAGAAGCTTGGTATCGGCGAAGCGATTACACGACGACTTGCCGACCGGGAATACCGCATGCCGGTTGAACGCGCCATCTTTGCCATGGTGGCCAATCGGGCGCTGGCACCAAGCAGCAAGCTGGCGATTGAAGATTGGGTGGATCGTGAAGTGGTCATCCCGGACCTTCCGGCGTTTGACGTGCAGCATGGCTACCGGGCAATGGATTTTCTGCTCACGTCGGAAGAAAGCATCCAGCGTGAAGTGTTCCATACGGTAGCGGATTTGCTGAATCTGGAAGTCGATCTGCTGTTCTTCGACACGACCTCCACGTATTTTGAGACGGAAGAGGACGACGAAGACGATTTTCGCAAAACCGGTTATTCGAAAGACCATCGCCCCGACCTTCCGCAGGTGGTCATCGGTTTTGCTGTCACGCGTGAGGGCATCCCGATTCGTTGTTGGGTGTGGCCGGGCAATACGTCGGATATGAACGTTGTGCCGCAGGTGAAAAAGGATCTGATCGGGTGGAAACTCGGGCGTGTGATTACCGTCGTCGACCGCGGTTTCTCCTCCGAAGACAATCTGCGCGTACTGCAACAGAGCGGCGGCCACTACATTGCCGGGGAGAAGATGACGTCGGGCAAGCCGACCGTCGAAGCGGCACTCGCGCATCCGGGACGTTTCAAAACGATCCGAGACAACCTGGAGGTCAAGGAGATCGTCGTGGGGGATGGCGAAGCGCGCAAGCGATACGTGCTCGTTCGCAATCCGGAAGAAGCAAAGCGGGATGCCGCCCGGCGCGAAGCGCATCTGGAGCAGCTGCGCACGGAGCTTGCCCGGTTGAAGGAACTGGACGGCGAAGCGCATACCGGGGCACACTGCCGTCTACACAGCCATCCGACGTACAAACGGTATCTCAAGACCGACAAGCGCGGCAATCTGCGTATCGATCTGGCCGCCGTCAAAGCGATGGAGCATCTGGACGGCAAATACTTGCTGCGCACCTCTGACGACACCTTGTCCACGGAAGACGTGGCACTCGGGTACAAGCAATTGCTTCAGGTGGAAGCAGCGTTTCGGACACTCAAGCAATCGCTGGAACTGCGGCCGGTCTACCACCGGAAAGAAGAACGGATTCGCGCACATGTCCTGCTTTGCTGGCTGGCCTTGATGCTCATCCGGATTGCAGAAAACCAAACCGGTCAAACGTGGCGCGAGATTCGTTCGCTCATGCAGACGCTGCATCTGGTTGAGTACCGTTTGGATGGTGGAAAGCTGCGGCAACGGACGGAATTAACGGACGAACATCGGGCAATTGTTTCGGCCTTGCAAATCGCAGAACCCCAGCAAATATGGGATATTTCGCTCTCTTGACCCCCAAAAGATGTAGGCACCACACGTAGTTATCCACAACTGCCGCATCCCTTGTCCCGCTTGGGTTTGAGACGGATTGTGCATCTACCGACTGTCGAACCCGGGCTTCTGCTGCGGATCGACCCGCTCCAGCAGCTTCAAAATATGATTGACCTGATGCTCCGTCGATCGGGGATTGGTTACGCCGAAATTCATGCGCCAGTAGCTTTCCTGAAAATAACCCGGGAGTACGCGGGCCAGAGGCACCTTTTTAGTGAAAAAGATGACACCGCCGATACAAATCGTCCGATATCCTTCGGCCTGCAGGCCCGACACCAAATCCGGCGCATCGAAAAGCCACGTGTGCGGATGCGTTTTTAAACCTGTATGTTTGGAATGAAACAAGCGGACATGCTCCGCTTTATTCGTTGTCGCCGGCGTCGGCAGAAAGCCCCCGAAAAAAGCATGATGCGCCGCGTATGTAAAACTTCCGGGCGTATGCCGCTTCTCCCAGTGCCCTCCGCCGCACAGATTCGGGCAATTCGCTTCCTCCAGGACGGCCGCGTCGTATCGCAGAGTGTCCAGCGTAATCATAAGCAGATCATGGCTGCCGATGATTTGATTCATATCCGGCAAGTAAGTTCCCACCTTTTCTATAGCCGCTGAAGCTGTCTAACTTCCCACTCATAGGGATCCATACCTTGATGCATAACGTGATACAGCAGATCGCCGAACGGATTTATATCCAGCACATAAGGCTTGGCGTTCCCGCTGCCGATCAGAACGTCGACGCCGGCCACCCGGGAATCCGGGAAAGAGGCTGCAGCGGCGGCGGCGCTTTTTTTCACCGCATCCAGAACGGAGGGAGACAATTTCAAATCTTCCGGATTCATTCGCGTGCTTCCGAGATGCAGATTGGTGATTGGAGATCGGCTGACGCGGGCAACGGTATGACAGGCAGCACCGTCTACAACCAATTGCCGAATGTCAAACGTTCGCTCCCCGTACGAAGCTTTGGCGATCCACTGCTCTACATGCGCGCCATGTCCCAGCAGCCAATTGATCATAACGCGAATCTCGCGTCTATCCGTGTAGCGGAACAGCTTTTTGGCATTGTAAAAAATCGGAGGACGCGTTACAAAATGCTCGACCCCCAGACACGTTACGGCCGATTCCGCACCCGTTGCCGGATTGACCTGGTAAGCGACCACTCCGCATGCGCCGGAGCCCGATGCAAGCTTGACGAAGACACGGTGCATCCTCATTCGCAGCATCATCCCGCAAAGCGTCTCGTAATCGGGGAGTTCCGCCGGCGGCGCCAGCAAACGGGGAACGGGAACGCCTGCCGCCGTCAGCGTTTGGTGCGTGTGCCGCTTATCGAACATTCCGATAATATCGGCCGGGGCGTTCTGCCATTTTGCGCCGGGCCACAGCCCGGCCGCTTCGCTTTCCAGACGTGCGAGCAGACGGCCGAATCCCCGAAACCATTGCGAGGGATGATAAAGCCTGCCCCGCTGCTCGCGCAGATCGCTGCACATTTTTACGGTAAGCGGGTTCGGATCGCTTCGGAAAGCGAAGGGCAGAAGACGGTCGGCGGATGCATCCTGAGCAGCGTCCGGCGCCCCGAGCGCGAGGAGCGCCCGTTCCACGGCGAAATTCTCGCCCGGCGCATCGAGCCTCAGCTGCGACGGGGCGCAGGCATGGCTTGAGCTCTTTTCTAACCGGTTTGCCGCTTCAGTCAGCGATGTCCGTCCCTCCAGCAGCTCCAAATACGGAACAACGACCGCAGGCGAAAGCCCGAGCTTCGCCCGCGCCCGCTGCAAGCCGGCGGTACGCCGGTTATCGGGATTACCGATAAGGATCATACCATCCATCTTATTCCGTCAGGGCCGGAAACCGGTAATCGTCATCGTCGTCCGACTCCTGTTGGTCGCTGATATCGACATGGATACCGGACTTAGTACAGCGCTCCATCATTTCGTCAGACATATAGTGATAGCTTAAGTCAAGAAACTCCAGCTTCCTTATCTTGTCGCTGCCAAGCAGAGCTTCCGCTCCTTTATCCGATAACGTCCCCATCGACAAATCCAGGGTGTGAAGCTGATCGAGAATCGGCGCATGAGCCAGCGCAATGGCGATGTCGTCCTGAATTTCACTGTCCTTCAGTCCCAGATAAGTGAGCTTAGGAAATAAGCCGGGTTTTATTAAGGCAAGCACATCTTCAAGACCGGCGTCAAAACCGTAGTCTTCCACACCCAAATAAAGCTCGAGCTTCTTCAAATTCGGAAACGAGCCCCGGCCAATAGCGTCAATGACGTCTTTGCCCAGACCGCCGCAGATGATGACAAGCTCCTCCAGTTTATCGTGCACGGCAGGCTCGAGCGAAAGGCCCGAACTGCCTTTTATCGTTAAGGAAGTCAGCTGCGGATACGCTGTCAGCAGCGGCCCCATGTTGGACTGCATAATCCATGATACTTCGCATTCTTCAAAGCTCATATCCCCGATAAACAGCTTCCGAAGCTGGGGAAAACGATCCTTCAGCCGCACCAGAGCGGCCACCGTTTCGCTGGAGTCGTTCTCGTAGGAGCCTCCCCAGTCGCCGACGATCAAGCTCGTTAATGTGCGGCTTTCCTCGCTTTCGACAAGCTGCTCCAGCAAATTCGGCATCGTTTCGCCGGCTTCGTACCGGTCATAATCAATCGATAGCTTCACTTCCGACATTCCCATTCCTCCTCGTGCGCCGCAGTCTCTATTTTTCACTGGCTTATGACCGGGCATATGCATTCATTGTACCATAAAATGGAACATACCATGTTTTGAAAATCAGCTGTTTACATTCACGGAAGGTTGTGGTATCTTTTATTTCGACGGATATAGAAATACACAACAACGAAGATAAGGTGAGGAGCTATGGTAGAAGACAACGCAGAAGTGCGGCAAGCCGTCAAAGTATACAAGGCGCTCGGAGAGCCGACCCGGCTCAAGATCGCCATGCTGCTTACGGAAGAGCGGAATCTGTGCTGCACGGATATTATGGGCAAGCTGGAGTGCGTCGCCGGCTCGACGCTGTCCCATCATCTGAAGCAGCTGACGGAATGCGGACTGCTGGACCTCCGTAAGGACGGAACGTACATCTACTACAGTGTCAATCGCGAAATAGCGCAAAAATTTGCGCCTTATTTGCTGCAATAATTTTTTGTTGTTATTTCTATATTTTTAGAAATATAAAATCATTGGAGTGGAGAGAGGAGTTTTATCATGTCAACCACATGGAAAATTTACATGCTGGCCATCGTCAGTTTTCTGGTCGGGACGTCAGAGTTTATTATTGCAGGCATTTTGGATAAAATTGCGGGGGATATCGGGGTATCGGTATCCGCGGCGGGTCAGCTGATCACCGTCTTCTCGCTGGCTTACGCCTTCGGTACTCCCGTCCTGATGGCGATGACGGCCCGCCTCGAACGGAGAAAGCTGCTGCTTTATTCGCTGGGCTTGTTCGTAATCGGGAACGCCGTCTCCGTGCTGCTGCCGGGGTTTGAGTTTCTCGTCGGCTCGCGGATCATTTTGGCGCTCAGCACCGGCGTCTTCGTCGTGACCGCACTTACCGTCGCCTCCAAGATGGCCCCTCCGGAAAAGCAAGGCAGCGCCATCGCCACGCTGATTATGGGCTTCAGCACCTCCCTGATCGTCGGCGTGCCTATCGGCCGGGTTGTCGCAGCCGTCTACAATTGGAAAATGATTTTCGGAGGCATCGGCCTTCTGGCGCTTATCGCCATCTTCGCCGTCGCCTTCGTCATCCCGAAAACGGAAAGCGAAGCGCCGGTGCCGCTCCGCAAGCAGCTTGCGCTGCTGAAGGAACCGCGCATCGCCGTCGCGTTGGCGGTGACCTTCTTCTGGATCGGCGGTTATTCGATCGTCTACACCTATGTGTCGCCATTCCTTCTTACGGTAACGGGCATGAGCGAGCAGGTCGTGAGCGCCGGGCTTTTCGCCTTCGGCATCGCCAGCCTGATCGGCTCGAAGCTCGGGGGCTACGGCACGGACAAATGGGGCGTCCGCCGCACGCTGATCGGCGGCATGCTGCTTCATGCAGTTTCCCTGATCCTGATCTCGATCGCCGCCCATTCTCCGGCCGCGGTATTCCCGCTGCTCATGTTATGGTCGTTCTCGGCCTGGTCGTCCGGCCCAACGCAGCAGCTGAATTTGATCAACCAGGCTCCCGACGCCGCCGGCATCATGCTCAGCCTCAACACGTCGGTCGTCCAGGTCGCCATGGCCGCCGGCGCCGGCATCGGCGGAGTCGTCGTGCAGCAAGTATCGCTGCCGGCGATCAGCTGGATCGGAGCGGCCGCCGTCGTCATCGCCGCGTTAACCGCCGCAGCATCGTTCGGGTTTTCCCGCTCCCGTTCCGCGTCCCGCTCCGGCACCGGCATGCCGGTGAAAGAAAGCGGCCTGACCGAAGCCGGCGTCTGAACGAATTTTCCCGGGTGGAGTTAATCCTCCGCCATTTCCCGAGCTTAAACGAAGCCGCCTCACGTCAGAGGCGGCTTTCTGCTTTGCGCGCGGTATTCGCTTGGCGACATACCGGTCCATTTTTTGAACATCCGGGAGAAATAATACAGCTCCAGCCCCAGGTTTTCGGCGATTTCCGACACGGGCCGGTCCGTCGTCAGCAGAAGCTGGCGAGCCTTTTCCACCCGCTTCTTGTTGATGTAATGGATCGGCGAATCGCCGAGCATCGTTTTGAACACGTGCATGAAGTAGTTCGGGTGAAAATGCACGAGCTTCGACAGCGTCTCGACGCTGATCGGCTCGGCGAGATGACGGTCGATGTACTCCAAAATCGTATTGATCTTGGTGACGCCGGGCGGCGCCGCCGTTTGGTGCCCGAATCCGCCGAACTGGCGCGCCGATTCCTCAAGGAACATCGAGATGATGTCGTACAGCACCGCTTTGATGCGCAGCGGCGCCGTAAGCTCTGTGCTGCGCGCGAGCCGGATCAGCTCTTCGAACTGCGCTTCCAGCCGCCCGTGATCCGTCACCTCGATGTACGCCGGAACCGTCAGCAGCTGAAACAGATGAATGTCCCCCACCGTCACGGTAAAATGGCACCAATATTTGCGAAACGTATTTTCGCCCGTGACCGAATAAGACTGCTCCACGCCGGCCGGCAGCAAAAACAGCTGGCCCGGCTTCGGATAATAGTCCTTGCCGCGGATTTTCAGCCAGCCTTCCCCATCCCGTATATAATACAGCCGGTTAAATTCCGGCAAAAAATCAAGGTCCCGCCACTGCGGGCCGACCTTCGTATGGTCCGCGACCAGCAGCGACGCCTGCGCATTGGATAAATAGCTTCGCAGCAGCTCCGATTGGTTCGTTTCCATTCCGCTTTGTTGTCCTCCGCCGTTTGGCCCCCCGTTAGCGGGGATCGTGATCGTTTTCGCGTCGACATGTTTTTTTCCAGTATATCATGAATGCTCGCTCATCGGGACAAAAGCGCCCCTCGCCGCTTTGTATTTGCGAGTGCGGCCCGGCCCGATTTTTCCCCGAACAGACGAAAAGGAGCCGCGGCTGCAGCTCCTCCTTCCAATCTATCTCAAGACATTATGCCTGGGTGGATACCCGGACAGTCGGCCTCGAGCCGGGCCGTTGATGAGTTTCGCCCCACTCGCACATGACTTCCATCACCGGCACCAGCGTCTTCCCATAGTCGCTTAGCGAATATTCCACTTTTGGAGGGACCGAAGGATAAATCGTCCGTGTCACCAGCCGGTCGTTCTCCAGCTCGCGCAAATGCTGTGCCAGCATCTTCTGGGTCACCTCGGGGATCAGCTTCTCCAGCTCGCTGAACCGCTTGGTGGAGTCCAGCAAAAGCCACAAGATCGTTGGCTTCCACTTCCCGCCGAGCACATGAATCACCGTTTCAATAGGACATCTTCTCTCCACTGCTGCCTCCGCGCCGGATTCCATCCAATCCCTCCCTGCTCAAGCTTACTTTCAAGTAAGTACCCTACATAAAAGTGGGTTCTTAACAAGATTTTAGGGCGGTGCTAAGCTTAAGTCAATCCGGAGATGCAATTTTGTGAAAAGGTGCGCCTGATCTTATAAGGCATTGTTAACCAATAGACGATTCGAGGAAAAAGGGAGTGGAACCGATGAAAATTATAGTTTTCGGAGCAACGGGAAATATGGGAAAAAGAGTGCTCGCCCAGGGTATAAAGCTTGGACACGAAATGACCGCTTACGTGCGCAGCCGGGAAAAGCTTTTGGAGCAGCAGGGCGAGCGGATCGCCGGTCAAGTGAAAGTGATTGCGCAGGACATCATGGACCCGGTCAGCGTCCGTGAGGCGCTTTCGCATCAAGACGCCGCGATCATCGCGGCCGGAAACGCCGGCCAAGAAGAGGAGTTTGTTCGCATCGTCGACAATATCGTAAGCCAATGTGAAAATCACCCTCGGTTTACCGGACGGGTATGGCTTATGGGCGGCGCGGGACTGCTGGATATTCCCGGCACCGGGCTCATCGGCAACGATTTGCCCGGCTTCCCGCCGATGTTCAAAACCCATAACCGGAATCTGGAGCGGCTGCGGCAGACCGGGTTGGATTGGTCTGTTATGTGTCCCGGCACGATGGTCGACTCGGCGGAACATGTACCGGCGGCTCGTTTGCATGTATCCACGGACATTTTGCCCGTACCGATTCCGGATACGATCCGGGAATTATCCGCAGCCGACATCGCCGGCCACCTGTTCAGCCGGTTTCAGGAGCTGGATGTCGCTTACGAGGATGTCGCAACTTGCATGCTGAACCATCTCGAGCTCGCAGGGCCGTTTAAAGGCAGACGGGTCGGCCTCGCTTACCGAAACGAGATGCCGGTTAGCTGAGCGGGCGGAAGGAGATGATCGGAATGTTCGGATTGCTGCTCATTTTGCATATACTCGGGGCCATTGCATTTATCGGTCCCGCCTTCATCATGCCTGTCATCCGCAGATCGGCCAAAACCGCCGGCCAGCTTCAGTTTGCTTTCGACATAACGGCCAAGCTTGCCTGGCTGCCCAAAGCAGGCGGAACCGCGCTTATCGTTACAGGGGTTTGGCTCATGATCATAGCCAAGATGGGGTTATCGCAAATGTGGCTGAATGTGTCCATCCTCTTGGCGCTGCTCGTGGTGGTCGCGATCGACGGGGTGATCGAACCGCGTTTGAAAAAGATCATGAAGATCGTACCCAAGGGTCAAGCGGATGAAGCCCCCGCCGAATTCGCGCAGGCGATGAAACAGATCGCGCCGCTGGAACTGGCGGTACAGCTGCTGATGATTGCCATAGTCGTGCTTATGGTCGTTAAGCCGTTTTAACACCACAGTAAAGCCACTCGATAACCGGCCCTTCGGGGACGGTTTTTTTGCGCTCCGGCAGGTATATCGCGGATGGACGGGAGCCTCTCTCCGGCTTGATGCCGCCGTCACGAATCCGTCGCTGCCAAGCGCATCCGGGTCGCCGCATATTTGCTGCCCGAGGATATAACGGCTGTATCCTTGTCCGTACTACCTCATCCTCTGTAAAAGTACAGAAGCCAAAAATCGCTGTATTCATTGCGTTATTGTATCCTTTATACTCTAATACAACCGGATTTGAGGAGGGTACAGGCACGATGGAATGGAATCACGAACGTTTGGCTTATCAAATTAGCGACGACTCCGGCAGGCTTCAGCTGGACAAGATTCACGCGCTGCTGCAAACGAGCTACTGGGCCGCCGGTCGGAGCGCCGAGACCGTGGAGCAAAGCATGAAAAGCTCGCTTTGCTTCGGTCTTTATGCAGGCGGCGAGCAGGTGGGCTTTATGCGCGTGGTCACCGACTATACGACCTTTTCCTGGGTGTGCGACGTCATCATTCACCCCGACCACCGCGGTCAAGGCTTAAGCAAATGGATGATGCAGGTCATGACCGGGCACCCGGCCATCCGCCATACGAACATGATGCTGGCCACCCGCGACGCGCACGGCCTTTACGAGCAGTTCGGGTTCGAGCGGAGGGAACTGATGCGCAGAATGGCCCCCGAACGGATGCGGGAGCGAGCGGAGTGAAATTGCAAGACAATGGACGGCGCACGGAAGCCGTGCATACGTCGAGTCGGTAATGGGAGCCGCCGGAAGCAGCCGATCGGTGGCTGAGAGCGGGCAAAGCCGCCTCTCAGCGTGCCGGCTGAGAGCCGGTTAATCCGGCTTTCAGACCGGGTGGAGTCGCCGCAAGCGGCCGATCGGCGGCCGAGAGCGGGCAAAGCCGCCTTTCGGCGTGCCGACCGCGCGCCGGAGAAGGCTGAGAGCCGGTAATACCGGCTCTCAGGCCGAGGGGCGCCGCCGGAAGCAGCCGTTCGGCGGCTGAGAGCGGGCAAAGCCGCCTCTCAGCGTGCCCACCGAGCGCTGGAGAGGGCTGAGAGGCGGTTAATCCGGCTCTCAGCCCGGGTCGCGCCTCCCGAAGCAGCCGATCGGCGGCTGAGAGCGGGCAAAGCCGCCTCTCAGCGTGCCGGCTGAGAGCCGGTTAATCCGGCTTTCAGCTCGGGTTGCGCCGCCGGAAGCAGCCGTTCGGCGGCCGAGAGCGGGCAAAGCCGCTTCTCAGCGTGCCGGCTGAGCGCCGGAGAAGGCTGAGAGCCGGTAATACCGGCTCCCAGGCCGGGGGGCGCCCCCCGAAGCAGCCGTTCGGCGGCCGAGAGCGGGCAAAGCCGCCTCTCAGCGTGCCGACCGCGCGCATGGAAAGGCTGAGAGGCGGTAAACCCGGCTTTCAGCTCGGGTGGCGCCTCCCGAAGCAGCCGTTCGGCGGCTGAGAGCAGGCAAGGCCGCCTCTCAGCGTGCCGACCGCGCGCCGGAGAAGGCTGAGAGCCGGTTAATCCGGCTTTCAGCTCGGGTGGCGCCGCCGGAAGCAGCCGACCGCCATGGGGCGATATTTACAAGCCCTGGAACCATCCATGCCCCCGGCGCGCCCTGCTGTCCGCCTACTTCTCTTTCCCGCCCCGCTCCAGCACCAGCACGTAGCCGCGGGTGCCGTCCAGCCGAATCCGGTCGCCGTCGCGGATCAGCTTGGTCGCGCCGTCGATGCCGACGACGGCCGGCAGTCCGTATTCGCGGGCGACGACGGCGCCGTGGGTCATGAGCCCGCCGACCTCCATGACGAGGCCGACGGCGGAATGAAACAGCGGCGTCCAGCCGGGGTCGGTGAAGGGGGCGATCATAATTTCGCCCTTCTGCAGCTTGGCCTCCTCCGGCCGCAGTACGACGCGGGCGATGCCTTCGATGACGCCGGCGGACACGGGCGTGCCGAGCAGCGCGCCTTCCGGCGCGTCCTGCTGATGGCGCCGGCCGATTACGATTTCGCCTTCGCTTGTCATCAGGCGAGGCGGCGTAAGCGTACGGAAGCGATCGTACTCTTCCTTACGCTTCTCCAGCAGCTGCTCCAGATCAACCGGTCGCTCTCCCCTGGTCAGCCCCAGCAGTTCGTTCAGCGTCAGGTAAAAAACGTCGTCCTCCCGCTTCAGCACGCCCTCCCCGACCAAAACCCGCGCCTCTGCGAGAATGCCTTCGCGAGCCAGTTCAAAATTGCGCATCATCAAATATTTCGGATGCTCCCGCGCTCCCATCAAACCGCGATACACGCGCAGAAGCCGCGACATCAGCTTCGCTTTGAGCCACCCCAGCGGCTGCGCGCGCAGACGCTCGAGCAATTCGCACGCCGCCTGCTCCGCCTCGGCGGCCCCCTGAGCGAACTTCGCCCGGTGCTCGCCGGGCTGCATGCTGCGCATGTGGCTGTCGATGGACGGCAGCAGTGTGCCCGGGTCTTCGCGCCACCTCGGCCGCGTCACGTCAATTTCCCCCGGGCAGCGCATCCCGTACAGCTCCATGAACCGGTCCCACGCCGCGCCGAATACGTCGCCCCCTTCCGCCTGGCGCAGCTTCTCGCGGAACTGCCCCGGCTCGGCATGGCGAATCAGCTCGATCACCTGCGGATAAGGCCGGGCCGCATCGGCAAGATCGCCGATCATGAGTCCCAGCTCGCTCGTCAGGTTGCCGGGCAGCGACTTGTTCAGCACATGGATGACGTCCGGTTTGCCCAGCCAACGATCCGCCAGCCCGCGAATCAGAAAGGAAGAGATGACGCCTGCCAGCGGATACGCAAACAGTTCGGTGAACAGCCTCCGCAGCATGGTACCGATCTGCTCCTGAATGCGCATCACCCGTTCCGGGCCGGTAACGCCGGATAGACGCTCCGCGGCCTGCTTATAGAAATCATCGACATAAGCGTTGACAGCGCGGCCCGCCTGCGGAACCGAAGCGAAAAGGAGATTGCGGACCACCCTCAGCAGAACAGGGCCGGCAAATCCCCTTACGCTTTTCTCTATGCCGGGCAGCCGGGGGACCTGGCGGACGGACTCCCGCTGCACGTACTCGGCGACGCCGTTTCCGATCATTTCGTCGATGTTGCGGAGCGCCTTCGGCAGCAGGCGGCGCGCCGGTTTTAAGGCGAAGAGCGGCGTAATATCGACGTACACTCTCCCTCCGGCTGCCGTCGTAAACAGGCTTTCCTCCCGCGTCGACGGCTTGCCGAACGGAAACATCGTCCGCAGCAGCGACAGCCCCATCGGCCGAATCGCGTCCGTCATCATCTGCTGATGGCCGAAGGAGAAAAACAGATGCGGAACGCCGCCAAGCTCCACACCGATCTGCGGCAGCGGGTACAGGGACGTGATCGGCCGGCTTTGCACGATGTAAAACCGCCCCTGCGCATAACACCACTCGATGTCCTGCTCCGAGCCGTAATGCCGCTCGATTTCCCCGCCGAGCGCGGCCAGCTCCAAAATTTGCGGGTCGCCGAGCGCCTGACTCTGCTGCTCTTCCTCCGGCAGCTCCTTCTTCACGGTGCCTCCCTCGGGCAAGGAATAGATGGCGAGCTTTTTGCGGGCGATTTTTTTATGAGTCAGCTTTCCTTCGCGCACTTGATACAGGTCGGCTGAGACGAGGCCGGATACCAACGCTTCCCCGAGCCCGAAGCTGGCGTCGATCGATACGGTGCTGCGGCGGCCGCTCACCGGATCGGCGGTGAACATGATGCCCGACACCTCGGGGAATACCATGCTTTGCACCACCACGGACAGCAAAACGGAGCGATGGTCGAAGCGGTTTTTGGCCCGGTAAGAGATCGCCCGGTCGGTGAACAGCGATGCCCAGCATTTGCGGATCGCCTCCAGCAGCTGCTCTTCTCCGCACACATTCAAATATGTGTCCTGCTGCCCCGCAAACGACGCCATCGGCAAATCCTCCGCGGTGGCGCTGGACCGCACGGCGTAAGCATACCGGGCGCCCGCTCGGCGCAGCGCGCCGGCAATGGCTTCGCGGACATCCGCGGGGATCGGTACCGTAACCAGATGCTCGCGAATGGCGCGGCCCAACTCGGCGATTTCCTCCAGCTGATCAGCCCGAACATGCTCCAGACGCCGAAAAAACTCCGGCATCCGCCCGCTCTGCCGGATGAAAGTCCAGTAAGCCTCGGTGGTGACGCAAAAGCCGGACGGAACGGGAAACCCGGCCTGCGTCATCTCACCGAGATTGGCGCCTTTTCCCCCGACCAGCGGAAGGCTGCTTTTGTCGATCTGACCGAAATCCAGCACATAACCGTTCATCGCTTGCACGCTCCTCTATTTTTTTCCGTCCGCACGCAGCCCTTCTATAAACAAAACAAAGAGCGTATCCGCCACCTCCGACATCGTCACACCTTGCCTGGCGGCAAAATCCGGACGAGCCATTCGCTGGATGGTTTCCATCATGATCGCTGCGGCCAGACGGGGATTCACATCCCGGATCGAACCGGCCTCCTTCGCCTTGACCAGCAGCTCCTCGATAAAGACCATCTGCCGGGCGCGGAACGCCTCCACCTGCTCCCACAAGCCGGGAACAAACTTCTGCAAATCCTCCAAAAACAGCGGGCTCAGCTTCGTAATCTCGTTTCGGATGCCGCCGAACGTTTCCTGCAGGACGCGCAGCGGATCGCCCCCCTGCTTCGCACTTTCGGCAACGACATCGGCGATCGCTTTCATGGTCTGTCCCATGACCGCTTCGGCGATTTCCTCTTTGCCGCCAAAATATTGATACAGCGTCTTTTTGCTCATGCCGAGCCGGGCCGCCAACTCACTCAGCGTCACGTTCCGGTATCCTTTCGCCTGGAAAAGCCCGGCCGCTTCCCGAACGATACGCAGTTTAACCGTTTCATCCATAAAAAAACCTCCGATTGTACAACCAAGGAAACTTCCAAAGTATTTCTGGTTTCCATTTTACATAATCTTAATACTTTTCGTCAAACGGATTACCGAAAAAAGGACGTTTTCACCAATAGCTGCGAGTCGCTCCTTGTGCAGCATATCTTCCGTGTTTGTCAGATCCATAACAATTTTGCTTCCCTCAGAACAAATGCCCCAAAAGCCATCCGTGCCGCTGCAACCCCGGTTAACCACAAAAATGAGCTGCGCATTATTTCCAAAATGACAAAAAAAGCGCCGACGCCAATGCCCGAAGGAGTTGACGTCAGCGCTCATTCGCATTCGCACAGCTTCTTAACCCGGCGGACGGCGGCCCGACTTACGATTGAGCCAATCCGGCCGCCGGCCGGCTTTACGCCTGCCTCTCGCTTAGCGCGGCCTCAGCTGCACATGCGCCACCTCGGGCGCATCGGCGAACGGAACGCCGCCCTTCGGCTCGCGCCGCACGGAAATCGTCTGCGCGACGTTCATCTCGCCGCCCTGGTAATGCAGATGCGCCCTCCCCGGCGACCGCCGCATCGTGCCGAGGTCAACGGCGCTTTGCGCATGCACCGACCATACGCGGTAGGCCGCTTCCGGGTCGTCCTGCAGCCCTTCGAGCAGCAGCAGAAGCTCGCTGTCGTCCGCACCGACCAACGCAATGCCTTTCGCCTTTCCGAGGCCTACGGAATACACCGGCACCTGCTGCGCGCGGCCGCCCATCATCGCGAAGCTGCGGATCAGCTCCTCGTCGTTTCGCGCAGTCATCAGCTCCGGAGGCTGAGAGCGCAGGCGGTCCGCCACATCCGTCAGCGCGCCGAAATATCCGCCACAGGCGAGCAGCGCAGCCACGCCGAACGCGGTGAGGCCGCGCCTCTTCGCCATAAGCGCCGAGCATCCCGCGGCCAGCCGGCGCGCCTGTGCGCTCAGCCATACCGCCCGGCGCAAACGCCGCCAGCTTGCGCTGTGCCGCGGCGGGGCAAGCTCCCCGCATCCGCGGCTGGGCCCCAGTACGCCGGCCCATTCGCGGATGCGCCCCCGGCATATGCCGCACTCGGCAGCATGGCGAAGCAGGCGCACCCGCTGCTCCGCATCCTCCGGCTGCAGCAAAGCATCGATTACCGCTTCTTCCGTTATGGCGCATTCAGCTTGTCGATTCATGACGGCCTTCACCTCCCGCTTCCGTCAGCCAGCCCGCTTGCGTCAGCTGCTTGCGCAGCGCCTTCAAGCCATACCGGATCACCGATTTCACCGTTCCGAGCGGCTGGTTCATGCGCCCCGCCAGCTCGGTATGCGTCATCCCCTCGACGTAGGCGCCGTACACCGCATCCCGCTGCTTCAGCGGGATGTGGCGGAGCGCTCCGCGAAGATGAGCCCAGCCGATGCGCGCCAGCGCTGCGTTTTCGGTCGCCGCGCTTTCCGTAGCCTCCGGCTCGAACAGGCGGACCGCCTTCTCCTCCCACCGCTTGCGGCGCCGGATGGCGTCCACGCAGCGGCTCTTCGTTTTGAGCGCGAGCCACGCCTCGACGCTTCCCCGCGAGCTGTCGTAGGTCGCCGCTTTTTTCCAAGCCTCCAGCATCACGTCGTGGCATAAATCCTCCGCATCCATGCGGTTTCCGGTTATGCTGATGGCAATGTGCAGGACGAACGCGGCATACGCTTCGTAAAAACGCTCGAATGCGGCCACCGAGCCTTTTTCCATTTCCGCCAGCAAAAACTCGGCTTCCTCGCTTTTGATTTTCATGGCTGCCCCCTCCTGAGTTTTTTCCGTAAAATCCCCTTATTTTTTACATAGCAAAAAAACGGATCGTTTGAAACCGGTTTCGGCAAATTTTAGATCCGTTTAAGCTGCCTTTAAGCTGAAATTAAGCTTGGAAATCGGGCATTTTTCCATAAATCCGATTTGCCTTCCCACTCGTATCCAGTTCGAAACCGAAAAAAACAAAGGGAGGTAACTTGTAGCATGAAGCGCTGTTTGAACAAACCGTTTATTTTGCTGACGGCTTTTCTGCTTGGCTTGTTCAGCCTGGCCGGAGCCGCTTTTGCCGAGGGAGGGGTGGAGCTGTATACGCCTTACGCCAGCATCTCGGCGCCGCCGGGCGATTCGATCAGTTATTCGGTCGACGTCATCAACAGTTCCGACAAAATCCAAACGGTCGAGCTCGCGGTGGAAAACGCTCCCGACGGCTGGCAAACCGAGCTGACGGCCGGCGGACGCACCGTGCAGAAAATATCGGTTCGGCCGAAGCAATCGCAAAACGTCAATCTGCAGCTAACCGTTCCGCTCAAAATCGATAAAGGCGCGTACACGCTGAACCTGAACGCCAAAGGCTTCGCGACCTTGCCGCTGACGGTCAACGTTTCGCAGCAGGGCACCTACAGCACCGATCTGAGCTCCAAGCAGCCGAACATGGAGGGCACGTCCAAATCGTCGTTCAACTACTCTGTCACGCTGCGCAACAAAACGGCCGGCAAGCAGCTGTACGCTCTTAAGGCCGAGCCGCCGAAAGGCTGGAGCGTGCAGTTTTCCGCTGACGGCAAAAACGTCACTTCGGTCAATGTCGAGCCGAACGCATCCCAGGATATCAGCGTCGCCGTCACTCCCCCGGATGCGGTGACTGCAGGCTCGTTCAAAATCCCGATCTCCGCGTCGGGCAACGGTACCGGCGGCCAGCTCGAGCTGGAGGCGGTCGTCACCGGAACGTACGCGATCGAGCTGAGCACGCCAAACGGCAACCTGGCGTCCGACATTACGGCCGGCAGCACGAGGAAGGTGACGATGCAGGTCACGAACAAAGGCTCCGCGCCGCTTAAAGACATCGACATGAGCTCGTCCGCACCGACCGGCTGGGAGGTGACGTTCGAGCCGGCCAAGGTGAACTCTCTCGATCCCGGCGCCTCGACGCAGGTGGTCGCAACGATCAAAGCCGATAAAAAGGCGATCGCCGGCGACTACGTCGTATCCATGACCGCCAAGACGGCGGAGAAATCGGCGGACGCCTCGCTGCGCATGGCGGTAAAGACGTCGGTGCTGTGGGGCTGGATCGGCATTCTGATCATTGCCGCCGTCATCTACGGCGTGTATTATTTGTTCCGCACGTACGGGAGGCGATAACCGTGAGCGCAGACAACAACGAACCTATCTCCCGGCACGATGAGGAGGCCGCTCAGTCCGCTGAAAGCGCGGAGCCGGCTGAAATCACCGAAACCGCTCAGTCCCCTAGCGTCGGTACCGCTGATACCGCTGATGCCGTATCGGAAAAGGAGCCGCTCATCGAGCTGTCCGGGCTGACCAAGAAGTATGGCGATTTCACCGCCGTGAACAAGCTCAGCCTGCGCATCGGCCACGGCGAAATTTTCGGGCTGCTCGGTCCGAACGGCGCCGGCAAATCGACGACGATCCTGATGATGCTCGGACTTGCCGAACCGACAGCCGGCAAGGTGCGCGTCTGCGGCGTCGATCCGACTCGCCAGCCTTTGCTCGTCAAACGCCGGGTCGGCTATTTGCCGGACGATGTCGGCTTTTACGAAGACCGCACGGGGCTGGAGAACCTGCTGTTCACCGCGCGGCTCAACCGCGTCGGAGCGGCGGAGGCTTTGGAGCGGGCGAACCAGCTGCTCGAGCTGGTCGGCCTGAAGGAAGCCGCGGACAAGAAAGCAGGGACATACTCCCGCGGCATGCGGCAAAGGCTCGGCCTCGCCGACGTGCTGATCAAAAAACCGGAGGTCATCATTCTCGACGAACCGACGCTCGGCATCGACCCGGAAGGCGTTCGCGAGCTGCTCGAGCTCATTCGCAGCCTCAGCCGTAACGAGGGCATCACCGTGCTGCTCTCATCGCACCAGCTGCATCAGGTGCAGCAAATATGCGATCGGGTCGGGCTGTTCGTGCAAGGCTCGCTGCTCGCGGTCGGCACCGTCGGCGAGCTGTCCGCGCAGCTGTTTGCCGGCGAGCCGGTGTGGATCGAGACGGAGATTCGCGAAGCCCAAGGCGGCGGCACGGACGGCGGCACCGAAGCGGCTTCCTTGACGCTGACCGAGCTTGAATTATCGCTGCAGCAGTTGGGGGGCGTGCAGACGGTACGCCGCGGCGAAACCGGCTCCTTAAGCCTGCACATCGGCTGCGAGCGGGACGTTTCCGCGGACATCGCCCGCACCGTGCTGGCCTCCGGCTTCGATCTGCTGTCGCTCAGCAAGAAGCAGTACGGACTCGACGAAATTTATCACCGCTACTTCGAAGGGAGGAAAACGGGATGAACCTGAAGCGCTTGGACTGGATTCCCGGCCTGAAGGCCGCTTGGGCCCGACGGTTCGCCGTTTTCTCAAGCCGCCGGGATTCGGCCGGCCTATCCTCCACGTCGCCGTTTATGGCGATCGTGCAGAAGGAAATCGCCGATCACATCCGCAGCTGGCGGTACGGCATTTTATGCGTGCTGATGCTGCTGACCTGCCTCGGCTCGCTGTACACGGCCTCCACCGGAATGAGAAGCGCGATTGCTACTGAAAACGAGGTCAGGTCGTTTTTCTTCCTGAACCTGTTTACGTCCACCAACGGCACACTGCCGCCGTTCATCACGTTCGTCTCGTTTCTCGGCCCGCTGCTCGGCATCGGTCTCGGGTTCGACGCGATCAACTCGGAGCGAAGCAAAGGGACGCTCAGCCGCTTGATGGCGCAGCCCGTGCATCGCGACGACGTGCTGAACGCCAAGTTCGTGGCGGCGCTTATTGTCATCGGCGTGATGTTTTTCGCGCTGGGCTTTCTCGTGACCGGCCTCGGCATGCTGATCCTCGGCATCCCGCCGACCCCGGAGGAAGTGTGGCGGCTGATCCTGTTTTTGCTGACGAGCACCGTCTACGTAGCGTTCTGGCTGAACCTGTCGATCATGCTGTCCGTCCGCCTTCGCCAGGCGGCCACTTCGGCGCTCACCTGCATGGCGGTGTGGATTTTCTTCAGCGTCTTCTACGGCATGCTGGTCGACTTGGCAGCCGGCTCCGGTCCGTCGGACCCAAGCGATGCCGACGCCATCATCAGCCACACGGAGTGGGTCCAAATGCTGATGCGGCTCTCCCCGAGCCAGCTGTTCAGCGAGGCGACGACCACGCTGCTCGTCCCCTCCGTCCGCTCGCTCGGACCGCTGACGATGGAGCAAATCATCGGCGCGATTCCGAGCCCCTTGCCGCTCGGACAAAGCATCCTGCTCGTCTGGCCGCAGCTTACCGGTATGGTCGCCGAGACGCTCATCTGCTTTGCCGCAGCGTATGTCATGTTTATGCGCCAGGAAATCCGCTCGCGGAACTAAATCGGCTTTGGGCCGAATTGATCTGCGCGAAAAAGGAGCGCTGCCGGAACTCTTTTGTTTCCGGGACACGCTCCTTTTTTATCGCCAGAAAGTTAATTCATTAATGCGCTGGAGCGCGTATGAGAACTTCTGTACCTTGAAAAGCTTCCTCTATAACAAGAATGTATCTTCATCGAGAAGGCTTCGGTCAGAGCTTTTCTATTTAAGTGCACTCATGCAACACCTCAGGAAAACGAACGAATGTTCTTCATTATATTGGACATTTATGGTATGATGGACATGTACAATTGAACCTTGGGTGGGCATGGTTTCCCTTCGAAAGGAGGTGAAACTGTGGAGGTAAAAGATGCAATCCTCGTCATGATCGCTTTTGCAACTTTTGTCAATGCACTTTTAGCATACATCGCGAATAACTACAAGAGAAAGTAAAAACCCACCCCAAGGTTCCGAGCCGAAGGTGGGTTTTTGTCCTTATGACTGGAAGGGGACCCCATCCAAGCCAATTGTATGCCGAGTGTTCGCAGCACTCGGCTTTGATATATAAATCATAACATACCTGCAAGCCGTTGAAAACCGTATATTTAAATAAACCACACCGGAAAAGGAGCTGCCGCAAATGCCCCAAACCTCACTCGAAATGGTTGAGGAATTCAAAGCTTTTATTCATTATGCGGAAGAATTAAATGAGTTGGAGGAAGAGCTTTGGAACCGGCCGATAGCTGCCGGGAAGTGGACTGTAAAGGACATTTTGAGCCACATCATGCTTTGGGACAAATATTATTATGAAGAAGGCATCGAGAAGATCGCGCATGATCAGCCACTGACGGTTAAACATTTAGATTTCGACCGGTTCAACGCCGGCGCCAGAGAATATGCCGAAACGCAAAGCAGACAATCCATCGTAGAGCAGCTTCTGCATTACCGAATGAAAATCATCCACGTTCTTTCGAGGCTGCGGGAGGAAGATTTCATTAAGGAATATGCGGACGGCGACGGAAATAAGTTTACCGTTCGCGACTACCTGCAGGGCTTCGTCCCTCATGACATGCACCATAAAAAGCAAATCGACGATTTTATCCGCTCGGCTGCAATGTAGAACGGTCAAAGCTCCCTGCCCGAAAACACAGGGATTTTCACGTCCGTCTCTAACAAACTGTCCGCATAAAAGAGCAGGGGAGATACGCCCTTGGCGTCCTCCCCCTCTCGCTCACTTACATCACCACTCCGCCACGGTACCGTCGGCGTTGCGCCATACCGGATTGCGCCATTGGTGGCCGATTTTCGCCATCTCGCGCACCTTCTCCTCGTTGACCTCGATGCCGAGCCCCGGGCCCGTAAGCCGCTTCACGAAGCCGGCCTCGTAGCCGAACTGCGCCTTGTCCGTCAAATAATCGAGCAAGTCGGAGCCTTGGTTGTAGTGAATGCCGAGGCTCTGTTCCTGAATGAACGCATTCGGCGAGCAAAAATCGAGCTGCAGCGAAGCCGCGAGCGCGATCGGACCGAGCGGACAGTGCGGCGCCACGGCCACGTCGTATGCTTCCGCCATCGCCGCGATTTTGCGCACTTCCCAGATGCCGCCGGCGTGGCTGAGGTCCGGCTGGATGATGTCCACGCCGCCCTGCGCGAGCAGCCCCTTAAAGTCCCAGCGCGTGTACATCCGTTCGCCCGTGGCGATCGGCGTGCTGACATTGCGTGCGATCTCGAGCAGCGCCTCGTTGTTTTCCGGCAGCACCGGCTCTTCGATGAACATCGGCTTGTACGGCTCCAGCTCCTTCATGAGCACCTTCGCCATCGTCTTGTGCACGCGGCCGTGGAAATCGATGCCGACCCCGAGCCCGTAGCCGACCGCGTCGCGGATCGAAGCGATGCGCTGCACCGCCGCCTCGACCTTCGCGTGCGTGTCGATCCACTCCATCTCCTCGGTGCCGTTCATTTTCACCGCGGTGTAACCTTCCGCGACCTTTTGCTTCGCCTGCTCGGCCACATCGGACGGCTTGTCGCCGCCGATCCACACGTACACGCGCATCTTGTCGCGCACCGCTCCGCCGAGCAGCTCATACACCGGCACGCCGAGCCGCTTGCCTTTAATATCCCATAGCGCCTGCTCGATGCCGGAAATCGCGCTCGTCAAAATCGGGCCGCCCCGGTAAAAGCCGCCGCGGTACAGCACCTGCCACAAATCCTCGATATTGCCTGCTTCTTTGCCGATCAAATATTCGCTCATTTCCTCCACGGCCGTCCGCACCGTGTCCGCTTTGCCTTCCACGATCGGCTCGCCCCAGCCGACAATGCCGTCGTCCGTCGTCACCTTCAAAAACAGCCACCGCGGCGGCACTTTAAACAGCTCCATCGATTTGATCTTCATCGTTTCATTCCCTCTCTCCGTTTAAGTTGGCAATGTTTTATGCCTGGTCCTTGGGCTGCAGCTCCTTGCGCAGCTCGCTCAGCATGTCCTCCAAATGGCTTTTCATCAGCACTCTCGCCTGGGTCGGATTGCGGTCTGCAATCGCTCTCGCGATCAGGTAGTGGTAGCTGGACGCCTTCTCGTGCATCCCCGGCCACTTCATGGAGCGGCGGCGGCTGTCGATGAGCAGGTCGCTGATCCGGTCCATCATATGGACCATCACGTCATTGTGCGCGGCGCGCGCGATGAATTCGTGAAACTGCATATCTTCCTGCAAAAAAGGCTCGCCCCGCTCCACCTTCTTCTTCATCGCCATCGCCGTGGCCATGATGCGCTCCGCCTCTTCTTCCGTCGCCTTCTCCGCCGCGAGGGCCGCCAGCTCCGGTTCGATGATGAGGCGGGCTTCGGTCAACTGCAGCATCGAGGCGCGCTCGAGAAAATCCAGGCGATCGTGTGAAGCGTCCGACAAGTCATCGGTGACGAACGTGCCGCGCCCCTGCTCGATCGTCAAAATCTTCTGCTTGCCGAGAATGCGCACCGCTTCGCGTACCGACGAGATGCCGACGCCAAGCTCGGCGGACAGCTGCTCCAGCGGGGGCATCTTCTCCCCCTGCTTCCATTCGCCCGAACGGATGCGGCGTTTGATTTCCTCGTAGACGGTTTCGTACGTCAGCTTTTTGCTCATCTTTACAAAATTCCCCTATCCGAGAAATCTATGTGCATAAATTCATATGATCTATTTTTATAATATACAAATTCATCTGATGTTTCAACAGTTAAATGACGTGACTGGTTTACGGGAGAGGAAATTCCCTGAATATGCCTTATATGGTATGATTACAGGTATGAAGATCAGGTCTGCGAAAGGAGAGGCGGAATCCTTGAACAAAGTCGATTACCAGCCTGAAGGAATGAGAACGGTCATCCCCTACTTGATGGTGGAAAACGTAACGCAGCTGCTGAAGTTCATTGAACATGTCTTTGGCGGCAAGCTGAAATACAAGCTGGACAGGCCCGACGGATCCGTCATGCATGCCGAGATTGCGGTAGGCGATTCCGTCATTATGGCGGGCGAGCCGACGAAGGAATTTGGGGTTTTTCCGGCTTCCATCTACATTTACGTTCAAGACTGCGACCGCATTTACGAAAAAGCGCTTGAACACGGGGCCCAGTCGATGATGGTTCCGACCGATATGAAGCATGCCGGCGAGAGATACGGAGGGGTCAAAGACCCGTTCGGCAATCTTTGGTGGATTGCCACCCACATAGAGGACTTAACGCCGGAAGAGCAGGCTAAGAGGATTGAGGAAATGAATAATAACCGGAATGATATAAATTGAACAAAAGAGTGGACATGAAACGATGGAGGGGGAGGAAAATATCCACCCAGCAAACCTTCATGGCATGTGCGCCATAGGTTCGGGTAGGCTAACGGTTGCCACTGAGCTTATTTGGCTCAAAAACGTCATTTTTAAATCGTAACGGTTGTGACAGAGCTTATTTCTCATCTTGTACCCCGCAAAACGATGAAAGTTCACAAATAACCGCTCCGGCAACCGTTACCGTTCTGAAATCGCCCATTTGACTCCAATAAGCTCACCTGCAACCGTTACCGTTCCGAAATCACCCATTGCCCCTCATAAGCTCACCTGCAACCGTTACACCTTATACCGCACCGCACGAGCCGAAACCTGCAGCTGCGGTTCAATTCAACTTATGATAGTACAGTTTCCCTCTCCGAACACCGTCACGCGCCGGCAGATTCGTTCCAATCACCCCGATAATGATGAGCGCCGAGCCGAACAGATGATACCAGGCGATGTCTTCTCCAAGGACCCATGCGCCGGCGGCAACGGAAACCACGGTGGACAGGTTGATAAAAACGCCCGACTTCCAAGCTTCGATTCGCGACAAGACATAACTTCCCATTACCGCAGTAGCCACCTGGACCGCGCCGAGGTAAAGGATCAGCAAAATGAATGCAGTGCTCGCAAACGGAGAGGCCAGACTGCCCAGCGTTCCGCTTGGCACATGCACAGCGAACGATCCGGTCAGAAAAACGGCGAAGCCGACCCCCACCATGAAAAAAGCAATTTCCGCCGCAGAAAAATGTTTGGAAACGGAACGCGCGAGCACGCTGTATCCCGCAAACATTACGGCTGCCAAGAGCAGCAGGAAAATCCCCTTCATCTTGGAAAAATCGACGCTGCTTCCCTTCATGACAAAAATAAATGCAACGCCGGCAACCGACAGCAGGGTGGACAGCTTTTGCAGCCGGGACGCGGTTTCCTTCAAAAATACGGAAGCGAGTGCCATAGTGACGACCGGCGCAAACGCATTGATAATCCCTCCCTCCGCCGAAGTGGCGGCCTGCAGCCCGAACGTTTGCAGCAGGAAAAAACCGAGCGGATACATGCCGGACAGCAGCATCAACTGACGCACCGGCTTGCCGCGGTAATTCAGCTTCATTATGCCGCACGCCACCGCAATCGACAGGATGGCGAACGCGGCGGCAAAACGGAATGTCAACGTATCCAGCGGCCCCGCGAAGTCCAGAGTCATTTTGGCGGACAAGAACGAAATACCGATAAGGACGGAATTGATGACGGCGAGCACGTAAGCAAGCTTGACCCCTTTCGAACGCAGCGCCGAGGCGGAATTACGCATAACACATCGCCCCCTGAGCGGCTGATTTGGCGCTGGCCAGCGCCGCGTCGGCAAGCCGTCCTTCCGGACCGACCCAGTCCCCGGCTACGAATAATCCGGGAACTTCCGGAACGGCGGGACCGGGAGCCGGCCCCGCCCCATGGCGGTGCGCCGTACGCAAGTCGTGCGCGACCAGGACGTTCGGCGTAAACCGCATGGCGACGACCTCTTTATCCCAGCCCGGCTCCAGAAGATCCATGAGGCGGGCCAACCCCCTCTCGTCCGCCTCCGCGTCTCTCTTGCAATCGCTGTCGTTATACCTCATCACGTGAAGCACATGCGCGCCGTTGTCGCTGAGCGTAACAGGTCCCGAATGCTTGGAAAAATACAACGGTTCATCCAGCCCAAGCGCAAACACACGCTCCGGATAAGGCAGCCGTCCCAGAGCCACGTCCAGGCATGCGGCATACAGAGGGCTCGACTCCTTGCTCCATCTCCCTATCGAGATGCGCTCCGCCCCGTCTACGAGCCGGCATGTCTCTTGAGGCCCTGCCGCCGAGATAACGGCAGACACTTTGATTTCCGTGCCGTCCGACAATCTCAAGGCATGTACCCGGCCGTCACTCCGCACGATTTGTTCCACGCCGCAGCCCGTGGCGACTTCCGCCCCGGCCCGGACAGCCGCTTGCCGCAAATCGTCGACAACGGTTTGCCAGCCTCTTTCCACATAACGGACGCCCCGCCCGGCCAGTTGGCCCTACTCGATCGCAAAGCCGGCGCTCAATGCGCTCATATCGCCGCAATAGGACCACTGCCGGCACATGGCATAGAAGAAAAGACGGACGCGTTCGCGGCGAATGCTGCTCTCCGCCCATTCCTGCACGCTGACCGAACGGATCGATTCGGTATCGATCTGACTCAAACCGCCCATCAGCCCGCGCCATTCCATATTCTCTTCCTGAGTTAACCCTGTCGGCACCTCTACGATCCTTCCCTGCAAAATCCCGATCATGCTGCCTTTCGCTGCGTATCCTCCCTCCGGCATACATCCGAGTTCGTTCAAAATGCGAAGCGCGGCGCCTCCTTCGTACATGGCATGAGGGCCCAGGTTGAACAGCGCTCCGTTCATCTTGGCCGTTTCGGCGAGCCCTCCCAACCGGCTCTCCTTTTCAAGAACAACAACGGACCGTCCCGATCTTGCCAAATAAACGGCAGCCGTAAGCCCTGTAAGTCCTCCGCCGATCACCGCGGTATCGTACGAGTTTTTTTCCAATGTCATTGCCATCAGCCTCCCAAAATATCGTTTTGTCCGTCAGCACTTACTGACATTTGCTTTGTAAAAATAGCTAGGGGGTTAACGCCCTAGCGAATATTTTTACACTCTCCTGCATGAAAGGTTCGAGCGCGATGTCCGGATAGTTCTTCCCTGCCTCCAAATCGTTGACGAATGCACCGAACTGCGACATCATGAACGTAAAGGCCTGCATTCGCGGATTTGTGCGAATCATCTTGCCTTTCTCAGCCATCAGGATGAAGTAATCGGTCAAAAATTCCAATAGCTGCAAAGGATGCTGCATCGTTCGTTCCTTGAATCCCGGCAATTGGATTTCATCCTTGGTGCTGATTTGGATCAGCTTCCGGTTGCGGTTCATGATCTCGTGGTACGTTCTGCTGACGGTAAGCAGGTCCGTCTCCAGTTCCCATACGATCTTCTCCTCGAAAAGCTTCCTCATCTCCTCCGCATAATGAAACCGGTCGAAGGCGGCTTCCAGAAGCTTCTGCTTGCTGCCGAAATGTCGAAACAGCGTCTTCTCGCTGAGGCCGGCGGCGGCGGCGATTTCCTGCGTAGTTACGCCGTTGTAGCCCCTCTCCGAGATCAGATTGATCGCAGCCAGCAGCAGTCTGTCGCTGCTCCCCAGCTTGGTGGTATCCATCATCCGCCCACCTTTCTTCAAACACATGTCTGTCAGTGGTTACTGACATTATCATATGCCAAATCTCGCCAGCTGTCAATGACGATCGGCAAACAAAATTTTGCCGCATTCGCCATCGGAACATAAAATCCGCCGCATCGAACAAACGATGCAGCGGATCGGCATGGCCAAACCTATGTACGATCAGCGGAACATCGAGACAAACGCGTCTACACGCCAGCCTGCGCCTCTTACATAGAGCAGCTGCACATCGCTTTTTTTGCCGGGCTTGTCTCCTTCGGGCACAATCGCCTTGTACGTTCTCCGGACTCCTTCGTCTTTGGTCAGCGTTATGGCCGACTCTCCCCAGCGATACGCGCTGCCGCCGTCAGCGTCAGGCTGCGCCAGCTTGCCGTCGATTTCAAGCAGCGCTTTGCTCTTGAGCTGGCTGTTGATGAAATCATCCACCTGACCCGCTGTAAATACCTTTTTCAAGTAGTCGGCATATTTCGTTTTCGTGTCGATGTCGCTGCCGAGCCAGCGGTACTCCGTCTTTTCTCCCTCCGGGACAAACGCCTGCACGGGCCCCTCCGGGATCGTTCCGCCGTTCGCCACGTGCCAGTAGGCGCTTTGCGCTGCGGCAAGCAATTCCTTCGCCTGCAGGTCGCCGAGCTCCGCCGCCGCAAACTTGCCGTACGCTTCGCTTGTGACAACGACCGCTTTATTCGCCTCGTCCCACTCCACTCTGGCGCCGAGCGCCTCGGCGAGCCCTCTCGCCGGAATCATCGTGCTGCCGTCGATAATTTGCGGCGGCGCCTCCGTTTGCACTTCCTTGCCGTCCACGATCAGCTTGACCACCTGCGGCGCGGCGTAAGAAATGCCCGAAAACACGACCGAGCCGACGATAACTCCGCAAACAAACGATTTTACATTGCCTTTTTTCACCTTAACATCTCCTGTCAGTTTTTGACGGACTTATAATATTAGACGAGGAGATAACGGAAAACGTTTCGCCGGAAAAAAAGAAGCCCGCTCCGTAGAGCGGACTTACCTGTCAGGGACAAACGTTTTCGTAAACACGCTGCGTTAAAAAGATTCTTTGACC
The DNA here is from genome assembly GCF_023276405.1 of Paenibacillus hamazuiensis. Classification (NCBI taxonomy): domain Bacteria; kingdom Bacillati; phylum Bacillota; class Bacilli; order Caryophanales; family Paenibacillaceae; genus Paenibacillus; species Paenibacillus hamazuiensis. The sequence goes on along the minus strand of NZ_JALRMO010000001.1, from coordinate 7,463,712 downwards.
ATCACTTTGTCCAACGGAAAACGGCTTGACGGATGCGCTTCTTTCGCGCCGTAGCCGAGGGAAATCAGCAAGGAAGGAGCGTACCTCTCCGGAATGCGCAGAAGCTCCCGCAATCCCTGCGGGTTAAACCCGCCCATCGGACAGGAGTCGATGCCGGCCGCTTTGGCCGCCAGCATCAGCTGCATCGCCGCGAGCGACGAGTTTTTGTACGCTTCGATCAGACCGATATTCGGAACGTTCGCATAAGCCTGCTCAATTTGCTTGATCAAAATCTCCTTAATCTCTTCCGTCATCAAGCCTTGTTTGACCGCTTCCTCATAAATCTCCCCGGCATTCCGGTTCGCTTCCAAATCGGCCAGCACGACGACGAGCGCCGAACATTCGACCACCTGGCGCTGGTTGTTTGCGACCGGCAAAATCCGCTCCTTCCGGCTCTGATCCTGAACGACAATGAATGTCCAATGCTGCAAATTCCAAGATGAAGGCGCCGTCCCGGCCAGCTCGATGATCTCGTGCAAAACGTTTTCCGGAATCGTCCTGCCGATTTCGTAACGTTTTACGCTGGAACGGGCTTTCATCACGTGCCGCACCGCTTGCTGCACCGCCTGCTCCACAAGGACTGTCATGCGATCTCTCCTTTTCGGTAATTCAGGTGTTTCTTCTATACTATCTCCCCGATCGCTCCTAAAAAAACCGACCGCACGGCTGCTAACAGGAGCAGTTCAAGGGTTAGCGGAACTTACGTTTGCTGCGGGGTTAATAATACGTGTACTTAGATGGGTTAGAAATGCCGCCCATCTTGCCGTTCTTCAAAGCTTGCTGATTTTATACTACGTCTTCTCAGGTTCTGCAAACGTGCATATAAGGGTCAAAGATACGATTGGCAAAACGATGCCGCCCGTTGTATTTTTTGTGTTGATTCTCGTTCTTACCATCATTAATGCAGACGGTTTGATGCACTCCTGAGCGCAGCAAACAGTCACCGCAACGCTGCCGGGCGAAACGTTCGGCAGCCTTGTTCCGTTAACCGGCAGTTCCCTTTGGTATTTGGCGGAAATTAAATTTTGATATAAAAAAAAAAAAAGGAGCCACCGCCGCAGCTCCCCATGCACACCCATCCGAAGCATTCGTTTCAGCTCTGCGAGGCGGTCGGTCGAACCGCCCGTTATTCCGTCTGAACGCCCCAATCTTCAGGCACGATCTGTATCCATGTTTGCCCGGGCAGCAGCGGCAGCTCCTTGCCGCCGGAAAACGCCCGGATGATGCCGTCTTTCTCCTGCCAGGTCACTTCCTGCAGCGTCCCCGCTTGAACAAGATAACCTTTGCCCGGGCCAAACACATCCACCTGGCGGCGGCCTTCTTTATCGATAACCTGATGTTTGCTTTCGCAGATCAGGATGTTGGTTGCGGTGAGCTGCTCGCCGGTCTCCTTGTCGACGTGCGCTTGTCCTTCCATGAAACGTTTATATTTGCCCGACGCGGCATCGTACTGATATGACACGTTGTAGCCGCGGATATACGGTATAGTGACCTTATTTGCCGTTTTGGTTTCCGTCCCCTGGGCCGGCCTGGCCGGATCGGCCCCCGCCTTCGCTGCGGCGGATGGAGCGGCGGTCCCCGGAGAAGCGGCAAACGTCAACTGCGGTCCGTTCCATTCGGTGCGAAACTTTTTGTTCGCGGCGCCTTGGCGAATTTTTTCCATGCTCGTATACAGGTTGTGCGGCATCTTCCGCTCCGTGGAACGCCAATAGTAAGCGCCGTCGCCGTATACCTCGTCGAGATGGTCGAGCTTGCGCTGCGCGATCAGATCCATTGCGTCCTGGCTCCAGCCGGCATGCACGATCAGCGCGTCAAGCCCGGTGCCGATTTCGACGAAATAAGGGCGAATGCTGCGCACCGGCCCGATCACCTGCGGCGACTTGCTCTGATAGACGGCAAGAAAGCGGGTGATCTCGCCTTCCGCAAGCACCTCGTAGACGAGATCGGCCTGATCGAGCCCGCTTTGCGGCCTTGCCTGCGGAGCGTTCTCGACCATCACTATGACAGGCCGCTCCTTTACTTCCCGTTCGCTTCCGGTGCCGATGAGCGGGAACCGGAAGGCGCTCGCCCGCTCCCGGCTGGAAGCCGGCTCATTAGGTACGCTCGTTTTCCGTGCGGCCGGGTCGCTTACCCCCTCCTTGGCGGAGGGGCTGCACCCCGCGGCGAGCCCCGCAACGCACCCGGCAAGCAGCGCGAGGCGGCCTAATTTGACGATTTGCTTCAGCCGCTTCCTCCATCGTTTTTTCATGGCCATCACCTCTTTGTTCTAGTCTTGTAATCTATATTCCGATAGTTAAAAGAATAGAATAGGTACTTTGGCCGAAAAAAAGACAAGCTGCCGGATATCCGCGCCGAAGGCGGATCCGCTGCTTGCCTTAAGGCGGAGCGTCAGCTGCTGCTGCTTGAGCTGGAGCTTCCGATACCGCCTTTGGCGGAAGAGCCGCTGCTGATTCCGCTGCCGGACGACTTGCTGCCCGAGGATGGGCTGCTTACGCTGCCGCTGCTTGAGGCGGACGTGCTTCCCTTGGACGAGCTGCCGTCGTTTGAAGCGGACGTGCTTCCTTTGGACGAGCTGCTCCCGGAAGAGGAGCCGGACGTTGCGCCTGACGCAGATGAGCTGCCCGTTGAAAACGACCCCGTCCTCGAGCTGGTCGTCGGTGTGCTGGGCTTGGCGGGCTCGCTTGGCTTGGCCTGGGTTTCCGTGCCCGCTGCCGCACTCGAACGAGGCGCTGTTGCCGTACCGGAAACGACGCCGCTTCCGCCGGAGGACGGGGGCGGTGTGCCGTTATACACGCGGGTGGTTCTGCTGTAATAAGGGATACCGTTGTAATAAGTCACAGACCGCGAACGGTCAATGTCGCTGCCGTCGTCGTCGCAGCGTCCGTCCTCGTTTTGATCGATGCAGGCATCGCCGGGCACGGCCTGGGATGCAGCTCCCGGAACGGAAGCGGGGGGCGGCACAGGCACAGCAGACTTGGGCGGAGATTGGGCGCAGCCGCTTGCCGCCGTTACGGCCGCGGCCAGAAACAAACCGGCCATCAGCTTCGTTTTGGAAGAAGCGGAACCGGACGTTTGCTCAGGTGCCGGTCTATTTTCGGAAAGTTGATCGTTCATGATAGGCACTTCCTTGGAAGGATTAATGTAAGATATCTTTTTATACGCGGAGGACGACCGATTTGTTTCAAAAAATGTAAAAGTATGTCGGCGATAGATCAGGCAAATTTTTCATGTTATGATAAGGGACAGATTCGGCTGAAACATGTATTTGGAAAGGAGCATCTGCCATGTCTGGTTATGAATTCCGCCGCTTCGAGGACAAGTATGAGATGTACGAGCTCACGGAGCGCAGCACCGATTCCGCCCTGACGATCGCGCCGGAGCGCGGAGGCATCGTCACCGGTCTGCGGCTGAACGGACAAGAGCTGCTGTTTTTGAACAAGGAGACGTTTTACGATCCGCAGGCCAATGTTCGCGGGGGAATTCCCGTGCTGTTCCCGATTTGCGGGGGACTTGAGAACGGAAGATATGAATGGAACGGCCACACCTATGAGATGAAGGCCCACGGCGTCGCACGGGACGAGCCATGGCGCGTAGAGGACGTGCATACGGACGAGCAATCCGCCTCGATCACGGTGTCGCTGGCCGGCAATGCCGCTACTTTGCAGGCGTATCCGTTCGATTTCGAGCTGCGCTTCACTTACGTGCTGCAAAATGCCTCCCTCCGCATCGTGCAGCACTACACGAACCGAAGCGACAGCGCCATGCCGATGTACGCCGGATTTCATCCGTACTTCCTGGCGGAATCGAAGCACATTTCCGTCGACACCGACGCGACGCGCCAGCTCGACCTGAACGACGGCTTGGAGAAGCCTTTTGACGGACAGCTCGATTTGACGGATAAAAAAGAAGCCGTCCTGCTGCTCGATGCAGGCAGAAACGACATCCGCTTTCAAACTCCCGGAGGGGTCTCCGTCCGCATGGAGTACGGGCCGGAATTCCGCTATATCGTGTTCTGGACGACGCCGGGCCAGCCTTACGTATGCGTCGAGCCGTGGATGGCCAAACGGCATGAACTGAACCGCAAGCAGGAGCTGACGATGATTGCTCCCGGTGCCTCGCTGACGACGGAGCTGAAAATCTTGTTGTAGTCGACACGCCTCCTCTTTGGCTCCTTATACGCACTCTTGCCTCTGCCAAGCCGGCAGAGGTTTTTTTCACGCTCCCTGTAACCGTCGTAGAAAAAGAAAAAGAGGCAGCCGGCCAGCCGCCTCCGTACCGTTTTATTTACCGAGCATCGGTTCCCCGACAATGCTCTTGTCGCCCTGGACATAAATGCGCAGCGCCTTCGTATCCTTCACATCAAGCTCCAGGTCGGTTATTTTTCCGTTAGGCACTTTCAGATCTTTGACCGTAACGTTGTTTTCGTCAACGATTTTAACCTGCAAATCGTCCTTGGTCAGCGTGTCCGCCGCCCATATTCTCGCTTTGAATTTGCTGTATTCGAATTTGGTCGTCACTTCCATGTTGACGGACCGGCTGCCTCCGGTGACGTATCCGAAGCTGAATTTGGTGCCGTCCGCCGTCGTCAATTCTTCCGGCGTTCTGCTGCCCAGCCTGTAGATTTTATCGCCGTTGTAGACAAATTCGGGGGATGCTTTTATGTAGCTGATCTCCCCTTTGGCAATATCTCCTCCTACTTCTCCCAAATAAGCCGTTTCGGTATTCGGATCCCAGGTCACCTTCATGCCGGCGGCTTCCGCGACCGCACGCATCGGCAAATAAGTCGAACCTCTGTAAGTGATGGGCACCAGCTTCGTGCCGGTATCCGGATCCTCCGGCTCGAACGCTTTTCCGTTCAACATGACCTTGATTCCCGTATTCAAATAAACGTTGATCTCGGTGAGCGTCCCCGCCCCAAACACATTGCCCGTCAAACTAAGAACCAGCATCGAAGCCAGCCCCGTCGTCACCCATGTTCTCGAATCGAATCTTTTTTTCATCATAGCCTCCCGCTGAAACGAATATAGTTCCTTACATTAAACTGAATCGTCCATTTTCGTTACGCTTGTCGAATGTCTCCTCCTCCGAAGCTGCAACCACCTAAAATACGTTCACTTGTATTATCGCTTCTGAGGCAAGCTCGCGTCAGATACTAACGGCCTCTTTCGCAGGGTGACCTTGTCATGTTTTACGGGATGACTCGTCATAAATATGGCTGGCTTTCATGCGGGAGGGTATGGTTGGTGAAAATCGGAAGGAGGTGAAGAGGCGATTCGAAAGAAGGATGAACAGGCTGGAAAAGAGAGGCATCTAAGAAGAGCGGGAACGTGCCGGGCGCGTAGGCTCCAAACTCCCGGCGTACGTTGCGGTGCTGCACGGGGCTTCATATGGACGATGGATGCGGCCGGTATCGCCTTCCCGTCACTTTTTCCGGGGCATAGCGGAACTACAGTTAACTACGGCTCGCTAACATGACCGATCACCGATATTTTTGAAAATTAGCGGTTATTTGCCTGTTTGAGCGGTTCGGGGCTGCTTCACTCCGTTTTAGCGGAAAATAGTTCCTTCATTTTTTCCGGTACAAACCGACGCTGTCCGCGATCTTCCGCTGGCGCCGCCTGCCGCTTTAACCGCCGCATATAGGATTGGCGGACGCCGCAAAGTTTACAAGTGTTAACGGACTCGAACGGGTTACCGGCCATAAAGGCCGGCAATGTTCCGCGCCGCCGCCGCAACCTTCCGCTTCAGCGATTCCGGCTCCAGCACGAGCGCCTCTTCCGCCCAGCCGAGCACCCAGTGCAAAATTTCTTCCTCATAGCGCACCTTGAGCGTCACCATGAGCCCGTCTTCCGTTTCCTTGCTTTCCTCTACGTAAAAATAATCCGTCTCGCGGAAACGATCGATCGCCCGTCCCCGCAGCCGGATGCGCACTTCCGTCCGGCGATCCTCCCCCGGCTCATAATCGCGAATGGAAAAATCGGCCGGACGCGTAAACCGCTCGTCCGTCCATACCACATCGCTCATCCGGTCGATCCGGAAGTGGCGCAAGCTTTGCCGCAGGCGGCAATGGGCGATCGCCACCCAGGCGCCCTGCACGTAGACGATCCCGTACGGATCGATCACCCGCTCGGTCTCGCGCTCCGTCTCGCTGTAGCGGGCGTCCTTCGCGCGGTAGCGGATGCGCACCGAGCGCTCCTCGGCCGCCGCCTGGCGCAGCAGCTCCACCGTCTCCCGCTGCCGCGGGGGAAACGACAGCACCCGCACGCGCGAGCGGACCGCATCGGTCCTCTCGCGCACATCCGCGGGCAGGATCGCCTCGATCTTCGATCTGGCCGATGCCGCGTGCCCGCGGGAAGGGCCTCCCGCGAGCGGTTCGATCGCGTCGAGGCCGAGCAGCAGTGCCGCCGCCTCCTCGGCGTGAAACGACACCGGCGGCAGGAAATAGCCCTCCATCAGCGAGTAACCTTGACCGGGCACGGCCCGTATCGGCACGCCGGCTTCGCTCAATGCCTGCACGTCCCGGTAGATCGTGCGCACGCTCGTTTCGAACGTGGCGGCCAAATCTTCCGCGCGCTGTTCCTTATGCTTTTGCAGTTCGAGCACGATGGCCATGAGCCGGTCCGTCCGATTCATCGCCGCCTCAGCCCACGAACGCGCGAACCTGCTCGGCGAACCGCTTCAGCAGCTCGCGGGACGAATAACGGCCGCTGAAATCCTCGACGCCGATGTAGCCGTCGTAGCCGACGGACTTCAGGTCTTCAAACACTTGGCCCCACGGCACGATGCCCTCATCGATCGGCTCCCATTTCGATTGCCAGATGACGGTACCGTCTTCGCGGCGGCCGCCTTTTTCCCAGCCGGTGTTCTTGATATGCACGTGCGCCAGATAAGGGCCGAGCAGCTCGAGCCCCATGCGGAAGTTTTCGAACCCTTCGTGGATCATGTTGCCCGGGTCGAACAGGACGCCGATCCACTCCGGATCGAAGCCGCTCACGAGCCGGTGCGCCAGTCCCGCACTCGGCGCGATCGTCATATGATGCGTTTCCACAAGGCTTTTGATGCCGTACTGCTTCGACATGTCCTGCACATCGTGCAAGTACCGGACCGCCTGCTCGTACAGGTCGTTATAGTTGGCCGTTCGGTTATAGCCCGGTACGCCGACGCGGATCATGCGGGCACCCAGCTTCTGCGCCACCTGCATCACCCTCTCCGTCGCGGCCAGATCGCCCACCGTCAGGTAAGGCGTGACGCTGACGGTTTCCAATCCGTGGTCCGCGGCCACCTTGGCGAACTTCTCCAGCTCCTCGTCCGTCGCACCCGGATCGATGGAGCATAAGTTGCGCCGCCAAAACGACGGCTGCTCGTCTTTGACCGCTTCGGGAATTTCTTTAAATCTCCACTCGATGCCGTCCAGACCCGCTTCTTTCGCCGCTTGCCCCAACTCTTCGGGCGTCAGATCGGGGGTAACCACCGTAAATACGGACAATTTCATGTTCAAAACCTCCGTTAAAAGGGGAATATTTGCTTGCCCCTATTATATCAATGCGGCGCACCGTTGACCATGCACACGTTTACAAAAGTCGCAAAAAGCAATAAACCGGGACCCCTTATCGATATTGGGATCCCGGTCGTTTGAGCCGGCGGGTTCGCGCCGCGCCTCCGATTCGTATTTTGGTAATGGTTCCAACGCCTTCGGTTAAAGCGAACCAAACCTTCTCGATCGACGTTTTGTACTGCAATTTCAGGGATAATGTTGAACTCAGTCTTCTTCCTCCTCTAACAGCTTATTCAAACGAAGCATATTCGTACTCCAGAACTTGCTGTAGAAAGCCACCCAATCTTGAATTTCTCTGAGCGGAGCGGCATTCAGCCGAAACCGCGTTTCTCTGCCGACTTTTCGATCGGTCACGAGCCCTGCCTCTTTAAGGATGGTCAAATGCTTGGATACCGCTGTGCGGCCCATCTGAAAATGCACCGTCAATTCATGAAGCGGAAGCTCATCTCCATCCGCCAACAGGCGAATCAGCCGGCGCCTGGTCGGATCTGCAATCGCATCATACACATCTCGTAACTGCTTGTTCTCTTTCACAACACCCTCTCCTAATTTTCATGTTCCGCATCTGACACCTTATGGCGTATGGAGGAACGGCAGCCGCTTCGCGGAATCCCCGACTTGCGGCTTTTCGCGCTCGCCACTTCCTCTCGGCCCCCGCAGCGAAGGCAAACAGCACCGTCGCAGCCCATTAGGCGGTAACTTTGTACGTGGCCGGACTTTGTACTTTCGCGGTTGTTTCCGCACCGATAATCGTACTCATTTTAATTCCTCCCGATCGTTGTTTCAAGCGAAACATATTCGCGCTTCGGAAAAGGCAGCATAAGGTTGCTGTTATTGCATGTCCTTCAACAGCCAAATATGAACAAATCCCCCAAAAGCATTCTTGAGAAAAACGCTGCAAACAGATGGGGTGAAGTGAACCTGCCATCTCGTGGCTGAGAGCGGGTGAATCCGCCTCTCAGGCCTGCTTACAGCCATGAGCGCGGGCCGAGAGGCGATTTTTCCGCCTCTCAGACCGCTGGCGGCTGGTGGCGAGGGCTTTCCTGCGGCTGAGAGCGGGTTAATCCGCCTCTCAGACCTGCTTACAGCCACAAGCGAGGGCTGAGAGACGTCTTTTCCGTCTCTCAGCCGGCTGGCAGCCGCCGAGAGCCTTCCCAAGGCTGAGAGCGGGTAAATCCGGGAGACGCTTTATCGCTCTAACGAACTTTTTAAACTTCTCCGAACGTTAAAAAAGCCTCGGCGCCGAAGGCCGAGGCTTTTACGATTGTGCCGAAAATGTTTACTTGCCGCGATCCAGCAGCCGCCGCGCATCTCTGATCAAATAGCCCGCCGACTCGCGGGAAATATGCTTGCCGCTCTGCGCTTGCACCTCGCTCAAGAAGCTTTCCAGTTCGCGATGCTCCAGCTTCTTTTGCAAACTGCCAGCGATGCCGGCTCGATCGATGCTTTTATCTCCGGCAAAACGGGCCACCAGCTCTTTCAGCGACTCCACGCTCACTTCCGTGACAAAAGCCGATGTCACGCTGCCCGCATTGCCCGCCATATCGCGGGCCGTGACGGCCACTTCGTGCCGGCCGGGCTCCAGCGTATACAGCGGGATAACCGCCCCCGGCTGCAGCCGCCGGCCATCCAGCGTGATGACGGTCCGGCGGTCGTCAACTCCGGACAGCCGATCGGCCACGGTCACCTGCGGCAGCCAGTCTCCGGCATCGGACACCGGCGTCCCCGCCCCGGGGACATTCACCTCAATCACAGGCGCCGCTGTGTCCAGCTTCAGGTAGACCGCCTTCGTCACCTCCTGGTTCCCCGCCAGATCTACCGACCTGAACTGCAGCGTATACACCGCGTCCTGCTCCAACCGGATCGGCGTCTCGTACAGCCGCCACGTCGCACCGCCATCCAGGCAGTACACCGATTGCTGCACGCCGGACGCATCATCCGCTGCGGAAAGCTGCACCCGGAACGGATGCACATACCACCCGTTCAAGCCGTCCGGCGCGGACGGGACTGCCGCGGCGGTCGTCACCGGCGGCGTCGTATCCGGCTCATAAACGTTTACCGTCACGGTAACCTCCCGCGCTTTTCTCCCCTTCGGATCGGTTACGTTGTAACGCAGCGTGTACTGCCCGGCTGCGTCCGTATACACGCTGCCGCTGACCGCAACGTCCCGGGTCAAATCGCCGTAGTAGGCGCTCGCCGCTTTGTAAGCCGGAGCCGTAAACGGCTCATGCAGCGGCAGGTTTCTTACATGCTCGCCCTCCACCGTAATGACCGGGTCCTGCGTTTCCAGCAAATCGGCCGGATATACCCGCACGTTATCCAAGTAAAAAGTACCCGTTCCCCCGGTAGAGGTGGATGACGCAAAAGCCGCGAGTTGCGTAACCGCATATCGGAACGCCGCGTCGATGACCTTCAGTTCGCCGTTCATATAAAGCGAAAAGCGGCCTGCGGCGGGATCGGCGATGATTTTGAACCGATACCAAACGTTCGGGTCGTAGGGCCCGATGACCGTATCGCCCCCGGCTGCGTTTTTATAGATGAACACGTTTGTCCCGTTGATATAGGAGGTCATTACCGTGACGCCGTTCGTACCGGCCTTATCCTTCAGGTTCCAAGAATGATACGCGCTGTAAGCGGGCAGCATCACATCGAATTCGGCAATCGTCTGACCCGTCTGCGGGAAGAACCCTTTGGTCGCGACGGCCGCTTTTGTCGAGTTGTCCGCGAACTTCAAGCTTTTGCCTACAGCGCCGGGCACTTCGTCGATTTTCATCGTTCCCCCGCCCGTATCCAGCACGTAGCCGCTTGGATTCCCACCGGTCGCTTCACCGTTGTAATCGTCGTCCAGCAGAAACTCGAACGGGTATACCCGGACGCCATCCATATAAAAAGCGCCGGTTTGCTCCGCACCGCTGGAGACGGCGAAGCGGGATACTTCGGACACGGGAGCTGCCAGCGCTAGCCCTGAGGCTCGGAGGACACCGTCGATATATACGCTGTACCGCTGTTTCGGGAACTCCAGCATCACCTTGATGCGGTACCAGCGGTTCGCCTCGTAACGCTGCAGGACAGCGTCCTCCCCCGAAGCGCCGACTGCAACCAGGCGTCCACCCGACGTCCGGACCGCGACCGCACTGCGGCCGCTCCCGTCCTGCAAGCTCCAAACGCGCCCATCCTTCGCTTCCGGCAGCATAATGTCAAACTCCGCACCGACCACGCCTTTTTGCGGTAAAAACCTTTTGTAGGCGCTCACCGCCTTACGCTCAGCCGTCTGCTCGAATTTCACGCTTTTGCCCGAAACGGCAGCCGCGTCGGCAACCGCCGCCGTTCCTCCGGCCGTATCGATCGTATAACCACCCGGCGCGGCGCCCGGTTTCTCCGTGTCAAACGAGTCGTCCAGCACCGCAATGAACGGATACGCAGCGATGTCGTCCACATAGACGGTCCCGGTTCCCGACACGCTCGTCGACACCGCGAAAGCCGTCAAAGCGGACACGGCATTGCGAAAAGGAACGCCGCTCGCGCGCACCGTGCCGTTGACGTAAATATTGCACGTGTCCGTGCCCGGATCGGCCAATATTTTGATCGTGTACCACGTATTCGGGCTGTATGGCTGAAGGACGGTATCGCCTCCGGCTGCGTTTTTGAAGATCAGGTTCCCTTTGGAGGTCATCACGGTGACTGCATTGACACCGCCGTCGCCCTGCACGTTCCACGAATGGTAGTCGCTTGCCGCCGGCAGCATGATGCTGAACTCCGCCAAAAACATCGCCTTCTGCGCACCCAGCGGCTTCGTCGCCACCACCGCCTTCGCGGCGCTGCTGTCGGAGAGCTTCAGCGCTTTGTTCGGTGCGCCCGGCAGCTCGGCCACCTCCGCGCTGCCCCCGGACGCATCGACCGTATAGCCGGACGGAGCGGCGCCGGCTGCGGCATCTTCAAAATTGTCGCGGATGACGTATAAATCCGCCTGCAATGTTACGGCCCGGGCCGGCGCGCTCATCCCGGACAGCAGACCGGACGGCCCGAACGCCTGAACCGTGTACTCATATTCCGTCTCCGCCGCCAGCCCCGCATCGGTATAACCCGGCGAAAATACGGTCGCCGCCAATTCGCCGTTGCGGAAAACGTTGTACCCCGCCACACCGCCCGCGGGGGCAGCCGAAGGAGACCAGCTTAAGCGAATCTCACTGTAGGAAACCGGCTCCGCCGACAAATTGGCGGGCGTGCCGGGCGCAGCGCCGTCATCGCCGGCGATTAAGGAGAACGCGGCCCGGAACGTTCTCCCCTCGGCCCCGCCGGGGTCAACGGACAAGCGAACGGTCGGGCTCAGCTGCTTCACGGTGATCCGCGGGTCCGCCGAGAGCACCGCCTTTGCCGATTGGAACAGCTCCAGCTCAATCGGCTGCGACCTTAGCTGCGTCGGGTCGGCCACGGATATTTCCACTCGGTCCGCCGTTTGCTTCGTGAGAACCGACGCTTTCGCATTGCTGGACAGCCAGTTCGCTCCGTCAACCCGGACGGTCGCCGGGGTGTCGTTCCAGAAATTCGCTCCGACGATGCCCAGCCTCTTTTCCTTCACCGCCTGGACATCCGGCGAGTTTTCGAGCACGACAAACCCGGGATCGGCCGCGTACTGCGCCGTTTCGATCGGGGACAAGCCTGGCAAAACGGCGTATTGATAGCTTGCACCGCTTGGATTCGTGCCGTGATCGAACCAAAGCTCCTGGTAGTTCCGCGTGATCGGTTCGGTTTCGGCGGGTCCTTGAATCGCGCCCCACGAGCCGGTGCGTGCCTCGCGAAGCCCGTAAACTGTGCTTCCGGCCGGAAAATAATACCCGATATCGGAATTCGCCCCGCTCCCGGCCAAATGCATCCAGCGGGCATCCGCGTACGTTTGCGCTCCGCCTGTCATCGAAACCGGCTGCGCCTCCCCGTTCACCGTCAGGACGCTGCTGCCCGCGTCGTTCAGCCGCCTGTTTTCGACGATGGTCTGGACAGGCTGCCCTTTGGAGGAGGTGATGCCGGCGCCGAGCGCGACGATTTCGTTGTCGAACAGAAACCACGACTTTTTCCCCGTAAGGTCGGTTCCGTATGGGTTAAACTGCATGCCGACCGCGCCGAATTCGCCGTCCGAAGCGCCGCCGACCCAGCTGTAAGGCGTCTTCGTGCTCTGCCCCGCCTTGTCGTCCAGCGTCTGTACCGCCGTCGTAATGCCCGGCAGCCGGTACATATCGACCGTCGCCCAGTAATCTCCGTCATATTGGCCCAGATCCCCGTTGTACAAGTACGTCATCCCGTCGCCCATGCGCCAGCCGTGCAGATTGTTCCCGTTGATCGATTCGTAGCGGTATACGCGGGTGGACGACATGGCGATGCCGAAAGCAAACCCGGGCCGCCTGTGAACGATCCGGTCCGACTGCGTGTAATTTTTGCTTAGCACCATCTCTCCGTAAGGAGCGATCGCGGAATCGCTTACAATTTGTTTGGCAAGAGCGGAGTAAAAAATCGGAGCGTTTTGCAGAAAACTCCGGTACGTATCCTCCGTAACCCACGATTTGACCATCCGCTTAAAAGCTTCCGCATCGGCTGCAGGCGCAAACAACGCGGCGGTGAGCACGCCCTGGATGACCCGGTGCCCGGCCACATGGCTTTGCACGCCGGAGTTGGAGATCAGCCGGCCGCGGAACATATCCATCTGCCCTCCCTTGTACAGCGTCGGGGCAAACGAGTCGTACACCCATTTGGATACGTTCGAAACAAGAGGGTCCTTGATTTCCCAGGAAGACCCGTTCAATAAGTACACTGCATTCGCGATCAGCTGAAAAAAGGTCGTTCCGTAATTTCCGATGTACGGATGAGGACCGTGCTGCAGAAACGAACCGTCCGTATGCATGCCGTCCGCTTCCGGAACGGTCGTATAGGCGAACACGTTGTTGACGCCGCCCGTCGAGGTGGACGTTCCCGTCCTGTCGCTGAGCGCATCGCGCGCAAGGGCGATGTCTGCGCCGTCTCTGGCGAGAACTCCCCGCAGCATGTACACCCACGCCTTCTCCACGCGGTTCGCCCCCGTTCCCGGCGAACCGTTCGCGAGGTTGGGGTCCGGCGCAAACGACTTGATCGCCCGCATGTAATTCCCGATCTGCTCCGCAGTCAAATAGGGGTACATCAGGACGACCGTATCCATCAAATTTTCCGGGCCGGACATTTCCCAATGGTACCAATTGTCGTATCTGACCGTATTTTCGTTATACCGGTTCGCGTACATCCAATCCAGCGCATCGACGATGGCCGCCCTTAATGCGTCGCTGCCCCGCAGGCGGCTGCCCGGAGTCACGTAAGCGAGCGCCATGGAGCGAAGCCGGTCGTACGCCACGACGTTGTTGCCGGACTTCGTCACCCCGGTCAAATCGGTCCACAGGCAGTCGCAGCTTGTACGGTCCGCGCCGGTTTGCAGCGTGTCCCACGCTCCGTTTTGCCCGTTCTGCACGCGGTCCTCTATCATGCGAATTTGCGCGGCAATATCGGGGTCGTTCGAATCGGCGGCATTTCCTCCGGTCAGCACGTCATACCATTTCTGCCGCAGCAGGTCGAACTCATCGGCAGCGGCTCCCGCCACCGGGGCCGCTTCCGCCCGGGCGGCGGCGGCCGTCAGGGAAAGCGGCGGAACGGCAAGTGCCCAACAAAGAACAATCGAAAGCAGCCTGGAAAACGCTCTATTCATTTTACATGCAGCTCCTTTCTCGGTTAACAATCCGGCACCTCAAGGTCAAAGAACGATGACGCTGCCCAGCTTCCTCGACCGCTCTGCGGCAAATCCGATCCGGTGCCCGTCGATCGACCGCTCCAGAGAGGTCGACGAGATCGACGGCCGCTCGCCGCGAAGCGCGCGCACAAAATCGTGAACGAGCAGCAGATCGCCGCCTCCGTGGCTGTCGCCGGTCACATCGACCGCAATTTTCCGCTCGCTGTATTCGTGTCCGCGCCGCGGATCCGGATGCCGCAGCAGGAAAAATCCGTCCTCCAGCACGCCCTGGATTTCGCCTTTCGTTCCGATCACATGCAAAATGCGGCAAGGCCTCGACGTGGCCCCCACCATATTGTGAGAGGCGGTCATTTGGCTGTCGAACTCGACGATGACGGACTGGTGATCGACCACATCGTTGTCGCAATGCCAGACGCAGCGGCCGTAAGGGCTGTCCGTGCGCAGCGCCTCCAGCTTCTCCGCTTCCGCAGGCTCGACGCCGAGATGATGGTTTTTCCAGACGTGAAACCCCCAGCGCCCTTGGTCGATATAATGCTTGCGCGCGGAATAAGGACAGCTCTCCTCGATCCGGCAATCGGTCAGGCACCGCGTGCCCGTGCCTTCCGGAGCTTTGTCCGGTCTGAACTGCATCAGGCTGCCGAAGCTGCTTACTTTGACGGGGCGGGCTTCGCCGGCAAACCATGAGATCAAGTCGAGGTCGTGGCAGCACTTGGCCATCAGCATGGACGAGCCGCATTTCGCCTCGGAATTCCATTTGCCCCGGATAAACGACACGGCCATATGGTGATAGCTGACATGCTCGGAGGTTTGGATGTTCACCACCTCGCCGATTTCCCCTGCGGCGATCAGCTCTTTGACCGCTTTGTAAAAAGGCGCGTACCGCAGCACATGGCAAATCATCACGATGCGTCCGTGCTTCCGCGCCGCCTCGAGCAGCTGCAGCGTCTCCTCCTCGGTGACGCCGATCGGCTTCTCCAGCAGCACATCATACCCCCGCTCCAGCAGGGGAAGCGTCGTCTCCACATGCAGCTCATCCATCGTCCCGTTGATCGCCGCATCGGCGAGCCGGGGGCGCCGGACCAGCTCCTCGACGGTCGCCATCGCGTTTTCCTCCGCGATCCCGAACCGCTCCGCGGCCAGCCGTCTGCGCTCCGGATCGGGCTCAACGACGGCGACAATGTCCAGCTCCTCCGGATGCCGTTCGGCATAGGACGCGTAGATCAAGCTGCGCTGGCCCGCGCCGACGATAACCGCCGTTTTTTTCCGACCGTTCGTCATAAGCAAACTCCTCCTTCTTCCATCGCTTCCAGCAGACCGAACAAACGATCGTAATCGGCAGGCTCCAGGCTGTACAGCTTTTCGGCGTCGCCGCTCAGCGAAACGGCGCCCAGCTCCTCGTCCTTGAAACGGAAGACGCCGCTCAGCAGCGCCCCCACCTGCGCAGTGAGCCCCTCGTCCGCGAGCTGCCTCATCAGCTCGAAGTCGCGGATGCCGCGCTGCAGCCATTTGTAGCGCAAAGAAAGCAGCGGCTTCCCGCCCGCCCCGGGGTAGACGAAATTCGTCTCTCCCGCGGGCCAATGCGACGGCCGGTAGCGGATCGACTCCAGCGGGCGGTCCGGCCACACCGTATAGTTCCAGCGCAGGAAGCCGTCCAGCTGCAGTCTCGCGGCCAGCCAAGGAATGATCCGGCATTCGATCGACGGCGAGCCGATGAACGTATTCGGTCTGCGGGGGTTGTTGCAGACGTAATACAGCATCCGTCCCGCCACCTGGGACCTTAGCTCCCGGATGCGGTCAAACTCGTGCAGCGCGCAGTTCAGCTTGGGCACATAATCGCGCATGCCCTCGAGCTTCGCGGCAATAAACTCGGCATGATTGATCGCGATTTTGTACGCAAACGAAGGGGCCATCCGCCGAAGCGCGGACAGCCTCTCCCCGAACTGCGCCAAATCGGCCGGTTCGTCGGCCATAATGCGCACCCGGCCGGTCCAGCCCTTCGCTTTAAAATGCGCCTCCAGCGCCCGTACGTAATGCTCCAGCTCGACCCGCTCGCGCATAAACCGGAACGTCCCCGTCGCTTCGTCGTAATAGCGGATGCGGATTCCGTCCGGATAGTCGCGAATCGGGGCGCCGTATACGCCGTCCCGCGTCTGCCAGACGTTCAGCAGCCCGAACAGCTCGATTTCCTCCGCGATGCCGTGCCGCCGGGCCAGCTCGACATAGCGGTCCAACGCGCTGTAATCGTATGAAAACGTGCCGTCCATCCGGCGGTTGACCCCGACGATATTGTATTCGAACAAATCCGAAGGCTCCGCGTCCGTATGCGTCCCCTGCCCGGACCACGGAATTTCCGAGACGACCAGCGTCGCCGCCTTCTGCCCTAGCTGCCCGAGGCTTTCCAGATAGCGGTCGATGATCGCAAAATGCTCGTCGGACCAAAGCGGCACCTGATATTTTCGCGCGATATTGGAGTTATGCTGCCACAGGTCCAGGTAAAAGCCGTACTGCGAAGGAGCGGGAAGAACCCGCTCCAGCACCTTCAGGCTGAACGCCAGCTCTCCGGCCGGCTCCTCATCCTCGAAGAGCGTATGCGTAAACAGCCGAATTTTGCCCGAATACAAGCCCGGCCGCGCATCCGCAGAAGCATGGAACTCGATCCATACTTGCTGCAGCCTCCGCTTCTCCACGAACATATGCCGCTCATCCAAAAGCATATCCGCTTTGCGTGTCCCGTCGTCATCCTCCACCAGCCCGATCAGCTTGATCTCCGCCCGGATGCCTTCTTGCAGGGCGTTCGAGTGAAGCTCGACGCGGACGATCGGCAGCGGCCCCCCTTTCCAGAAAAGAGCGCTTGTGCCGACCGTCAGCATAAAGTCGCTGTCCGCCCCGACCACCGCTTGCATCGCCGCGGAGTCGCCCCTGCAGCAAACGAGCTCCCGATGCTTCGCCTCCGTATCCCGCTCCGCCTCGTTCCAGAAGTTGACGCCCCATGCATATTTGTAGTACATCGACTGCAAGCCGAAGCTCATCTTCACGAATCCGTCACCCCCGGCTGTCATTTGCCCGCCTTGTTCGCGGCAAGCGCCTCATTCGCTTCCTTCTCGATCGCATCGCCGCCGCCGGATTTGAACTTTTGCACGTAATCGTCAAAAGCGCTGACCGGAAGCTCGCCCGTTATAATTTTGTAATACGTTTCCAGCGTCAGCTTGTAGAGGGATGCCAAATATTTCGTGTACGAATCGACCGGCGGAACGAAAACCGGCGAATAACCGCTGTATTTAAAATGTTTGTCCGCATAATCGTAGTTGAATTTGCCGGAAATTTTCTTGTAAAAATCGTTCGCCACAAGCACGTGGAAAATATTCAGCCCCCGCTTCTCCTCCGGGTTGTTCGAATCCGTGATCAGATTGACGTAGCGGTCGTTTTCCAGCTTGTAGTCGACATCCTTCGTCCCTTTGCGAACCGCGACGTAATAGTCGAAATCGGTGGCGGCCGTCTCGACCATCTTCAGCAGCGTTTCCATCTTGCGCGGATCTTTCGCCGCCTTCGTCGTAATGCCGACCGGCATGCTCGAAATATCCCATTGCGGCGTGCCGGATTTCCCTTGCGGACCGACCGCCGGCTTGCCGAGCGCGACTGTTCCGTTCGGTTGGGATTTCTTGAACTGCTCGAAGGATCCGCCGCCCTTGTCGGCCGGGTTGGACGGATCGAGCTCGTTGCGCCAATGGTAATGCGCGCCTTTGCCGGTAAGGCCGATCCGGCCGTTGTAAAACGCCTGGCTGTGCGCCCAGTACCCCGACGAATTTTCCGAGGTGACGAATTCCGGGTCGATCAGCCCGTCCTTGTACCATTTTTGCAGCAGGGCCAAAGCTTCCTTCATTTCCGGCTGCGTCGCCGCAAACACGACCTTGTCGCCTTTTTTCGTAAACTCCAGCGACACGCCGTTCTGGTTGCCTTTAAAATCGATGATGCCCGGATGCCCGAACGCGCCGAGAATATTCGGGATGGCGAAGTCGGACATGCCGTACGTATCCTTCTTGCCGTTTTTGTCCGGGTCCTCGTTGCGGAACTTGGTCAGCGCCGCTTCGTATTCCTGAATCGTCTCCGGCGTCTTCGTGATGCCTACATTTTTCAGCCAGTCCTCGCGCCAGACCACCGCCGTCGGGTATTCCCCGTCGGGATTGGTCGTCGGGATCGCATAAATTTTTCCGTCGTACGTCACCTGATCCCATATTTTTTTATCGTCGATATATTTCGTGTACTGCGGCGCATACTTCTCCAGCATCTCCCGCGGAATCGGCGCGAGAATACCCTGCTTCACGTATTTGGCGATGTTTTGCTTATTCGGAATTTTCATGATGTCGGGCATGACGCCCGAGCCGAGCTTCACGTTCAGGTTGTCGTCCCAGCTCTTGGGGTCGATGTACCAGACGTTGAACGTCGCGTTGAACCGCTCCTGCACCATTTTGCCGATCGGGTTGTCCACGCTCGGCTGGTTGTACGAGTTGTAGGCGAGCCAATCGATCGCGATCGGACCTTGATTTTGCCCGGATGCGTTCCCGCCCTCGGGGGCTTTCGCTCCGCCTCCGCAAGCCGAGAGTATGCTTGCCGCCAGCAGCAGGCTCACGATTGCCGTTTTCTTCACATGCCGTCTCTTTTTCACTCAAACCCCTCCATCTATTCACAATTATATGTAATCCCGCACCATTCGGGGGATTATCCTTTCACCGCGCCCATCAGGCTTCCTTTGACAAAATATTTCTGCAAAAACGGATACACGAGCAGCAGCGGGATGATGGATACGACCAGCGTCGCCATTTTGATCGATTCCACATCGGTGACGTTCTGGTTTTGCCCGGTCATCTCGAATTCCGCGGTGTTGCCGAGCAAAATGATTTTGCGCAGCACGAACTGCAGCACATGCTTCTTGCCGTCCTGGATGTAGATCATGCTGTCGAACCAGGCGTTCCAGTGATACACCCCGCTGTACAGCCCGACGGTGGCGATGATCGGGAGCGACAGCGGAATGACGATGCGAAACAGGATGACGATGTCGTTGGCGCCGTCGATTTTCGCCGATTCCTCGAGGCTTTCCGGCAATTCGGCGATAAAGTTGCGCACGACCATCACCATGAACGTGTTGATCGCCGGCGGCAGCACGAGAGCCCAGATCGAGTCCATCAGGCCGAGGCTTTTAATGAGCAGGTAAAGCGGGATCAGTCCCCCGGAGAAAAACATCGTCAGCACCACGAAGGCGGTCCAAAATGTGCGGTGCGGCAGGTCCTTCTTGGTCAGCGGATAAGCGGCGCAGAAGGTGAGGACGATCGTCAGCGAAACGCCTAGCGCCGTCCGCAGCAGCGTATTGCCGTAAGCCCGCCACAGGTTCTCGTTCGCCAGCACCGTGGCATAACCTTTGAAATCGAATTTCAGCGGAATGAAATGAAAGCTGTAGCTGTTGATCACCTCGGAAGGACTCATCGACAGCGTGATCACCTGCATCAGCGGGAGCAGCGAGCTGAGCCCGAGCAGACTGAGTATCGTATAGGCAAAAACAATGACGAGTTTATCGGTGAATGCGGTTTGCTTCAAGCGGTTCCCTCCCTTTCTTTATGCTCAGAAAATAGCGCTGTCCTTGCGGATTCTCCGGGCAATCGCGTTTACCGTCAGCACGATGGCCAGGGCGACGACATTTTTGAACAGCCCCACCGCAGCGGCGTAGCTGTAGTTCATACGGACCAGCCCTTCCGAATACGTGTAGGTGGACAGCACGTCCCCCACATCCATGACCTTCACGTTCAGCAGGTTGAACACCTGCTCGAAATCGTCGTTGATGATCGAGCCGGAGGACAAAATCAGCATGATGATGATGACGGGTGCGATCGACGGCAGCGTAATATACCGCATCGCCTGCAGCCTGCTGATGCCGTCCACCTTGGCCGCTTCGTACATTTCCGGATTGATGCCGGCGATCGCCGCCAAATAAATGATCGTATTGAACCCGACATGCTTCCAGATTTCCGTGGCGACCAGTATGGAGCGAAACCAGTTCTCATCGGCGACGAAAAAGATCGGCTCCCCTCCCAGCAGCGTAATGACCATATTGATCGGCCCTCTGCTCGGGGACAAAAACTCGATGACGAGCCCGCTCAGCACGACCCAGGATAAAAAGTGCGGAATGTAGCTGATCGTCTGCACCACTTTTTTAAACACCGGCTGCATCACTTCGTTAAGCAGAAGCGCCATCGCGATCGGAGCCGGGAATCCGAACAGCAGCTTGTAGCCGTTGATGATCAGCGTGTTTTTGAGCACGGTCCAGAAATATTCGGTATGAAACAGCTCGTTAAAATGCGCGAAGCCAACCCACGGGCTGCGAAACGCCCCCTGCAAAAACTGATAATCCTTAAAGGCGATCATCACCCCGTACATCGGCGCATAGTGGAAGATGAAATAATAAAGGAACACGGGCAAAAACATGATGAATAAATATTTTTTATTCATATACCGCCTGAGAATGCCGTCTTTGCGGCTTCGCGCTCCCCTTGTGCTTTCGACACGGTTTGCATTAGAATAGGTTACATTCAATTTCTTCACTCCGTTTCCTTCTGCCATTGGGCTAAGCAAGCGATTACAAACCCCATGCTACCCGATACCTGCAATGCTGACAATTTACAAATTCTTAAGAAAATCGCGTTTTTTTCTCTTTGCCGATCTTTTCTTAAAAATAACGATTCCTTACGAAATTGCGGTTATTTCACATCCAGCGGAGGACATGCGATGAAACAAGCGTTTTTGCGGCTTACGTTCCTGAATGCGGCGATGATCGTTTTGATCACCGTCATTCCGTCCGTCGTCTATTTGCACCTGTTTGGGGAAAATATGAACGAACAGGTCAACCGCTTGAACGAGCAAATGGTAACGGAATTCCGCAATTCCTTGGACGACAGCATCGTGAAGGAAGCGATCCGGATGACGGACCTGTATTTGACCGAACGGGGAATCAACGAAACGCTCATTTATCCGTTCACGCACGACATTACGGGAGATACCTCGAGAATTCTTGCCGTCGCCGATCAGCTCAAGGATTTGAAAAACGGCTACCCGTTTATCGAATCGGTGGACATTTATTATCGGGCCGGCAACCTGATGTTCATGGGGCCGAACGTATGCTTTATGAACTTGCGGACCTGCGACGTCAGCGGAAGGCAGGTGTGGCTGCAAAAGTTCACCGAATCGGACAGCCATGTCGCATGGATGCAGCTGCAGATCAAGGAGCAGACGGCGAGCCGGACGTGGATTTCGTATATCCGCAGCTATCCGTTTTTCTCCACGGCCGCCGGGCGCCAAGGGATTATCGCCGTCAATATGGATGAAACGTATGTGCGGGAGAAGATCAAGGCGCTGCGTTTTGCCGATAAACGAAAGCTGTGGGTCGTCGATCCGCAGGGGCAGGTGTTAAGCTCCAATACGGAACCGGGGCAGCCCTTGCCCAAAGAGGTGGCCGATAAGCTTCTGTCTTACGGGGGAGAGGAAGGAAAATTCAACGCAAAAATAGGCGGAGAACCGAGCGTCGTTTCTTTCGCCGTATCGCCGTACAGCAAATGGTACTATGTGTCGGCCGCCTCTTTGAAGGAGTATAACGAAAAAACCGTAGAACTGCGAAACGGCCTTATTCTTGTGGGCGCTCTGCTGCTGCTGGCGAACCTTGCCGTCGGGCTGCTTATTTTTTACCGCGCGCAGAAGCCGATTCGCACCTTGTTCACCAAATTTTCCAACGATCTGGATGAAATGAAGGAACGTTGGGAGCGCAACCGGCTTACGATCCGGCAAGCTTACATTTCCAAGCTGCTGCACGGTCACGGAGAGAACGCCCCGAGCGACGAAGAGAACGAGCAGCTGCTGGACATCCGCTTTACCGCGGAGTCGTGCGCCGCCTTCATCATTCGCCTGACGCCGGGTCCGATGCCGCTGCGCGAGGAGCTGCTGCTGCCGTACCGGCTTATCGAAGCGCTCGAAGCGCATTTCGTTTCGGGCACATTGTACGCCGTACCGGACGATAAGCGGCGGTTGATCGGCATGTTGCATTTCTCCGGCCAAGACCCTTTGCCGCTGGCCGGGCGGATGTTGTCTATACTGCAAGGTCAGGGGGAAGATCTGGCTGACTTTACGCTGGCAGTCGGCCGCGTATATCCATGCAATCCGGAACATGCCGCCCAATCTTTTCGCGAGGCGTCGGATGCGATGGAATACCGGTTTTTGCGGAAGGACGCGCTCATATCTTACGATCAGCTTCGTCTGGATGAGAGAGTGGAAGGCGGCGGCTCCGTTCGCGCCTTGAACCAAATCGAGGAAGCGATGCGTTCGGGCAACGGGGACAAGCTGAAGTTGCTATGGGAGGAGATCTTCACCGAGATCGAAACCGGCCGCTACACGCTGTCTTACTGCCGAAATATGCTGCAGGATGCGCTGTCGGCCATGCGCAGCGGGTTAAATGCCGTAGGCCTCAGCTCCGTCCAGGTATTCGGCTGCGACATCCGCAGCCGGGGAGCGGGGATGGAAACGCTCGAAGCGTTTCGCGAGTGGGCCGACGAACTCATTGAAACGGGCACGGCCAAGGTGAAGGAGAAAAAGCTGTCGGTCGACGCAACGCTGGAACAAAAGCTTCTGAGCTACATCCACGACCATATTTTTAACGATATTTCATTGGAGTCGATCTCGGAGCACGTCGGGATGAGCCCCAATTATGTAAGCAAGCTGTTCCGCACCATGACCGGACAAACCTTTATCGAATACGTGACGGAAACGAAAATGCAGAACGCCGCCAGGCTGCTGATGGAAAAGAAACATACGGTGCAGGAAATATCCGACCTGCTCGGTTACAGCTCCAACTCCCACTTTATCCGGGTGTTCAAAGACCGTTTCGGCTGCACGCCGAAGCAGTATCAGAAAAACCGGCCCGCGGAACCGGATTAAGTAAATCAGCCCGACAGGGGAACTTCCCCAATCGGGCTGATCTCTTTTAGTTCAAATGCGGCTGGACGATCTCTTTCAAATCGTTCAGCGGTCTGAACCCGACGATCGATGCGACTTCACTGCCGTTTTTGAACAGCTTCAGCGTCGGAATGCTCATGATGCCGAATTCGCCGGGGGTTGCCGGATTGTCGTCGACATTCATTTTCGCAATGGTCAGCTTGCCGCCGAGCTCGCGGTCGAGCTCTTCAAGAACCGGAGCGATCATTTTGCAAGGACCGCACCACGGGGCCCAGAAGTCGACGAGCACCACTTCATCCTGCTCCAAAGTCGCTTTAAACGTTTGATCTTCCACTTTGACGATAGCCATATGCAATCACTCCTATCCGAATTTTATTTAATCTATTTTAACCCGGCGGGGGCCGGAGGATCTCCGCGCGTTATCGGCGGAGCTGCCCTTGCGTCCGCGGCCTTCGAGCAGAGCCGCGGTCAGCTCGCGAAACCAAACCTCATCGCGGGTTTGCAAAGCGAGGTCGATCAAGCTGCTCAGCTCGTCTTCCAAATACGGCGCTTGCTCGGGAAGGCGGGACAGCTTGCTGCGGCTGCTCTCCACGAGCGTGCCGACCGCCTCCGTCCGATCGCTTTCCGTTACGTATACTTTGACCAGCCCGTCTGCGGCGGACATCGCCTCCACATAACCGATAAATTTCTCATCGTTAAATGTGGTGCCGCTCACCCAATCTCCCAAACGAATGTGAGATGCCGTCAAAAATTCCATCCCTTCCACCTTCCCTTCATTAAGGTCAACTCATTGCAACGAAACACGCAGGAACTATAACTTTTTGAGTAACAGTTTAGGCAAAAGAAAGCTTCAGCTTTCCTTGTCCTGCCCGCACGGCGAACATCCCGCTTCGCCGGATGCCGCTTTCCCGGTCATCTTGCGCACCCTGTCCAGCACATCGCTGACGGTAAACCTCTCCAGGAACCGGATCATCTGCTGCTCCGCCTCCTGATAGATGTCATCCATCACGGCCGCCATGTTTCCCGCCACCATGCAGTCGGCTTCCTCGTCACCGGAGCACCAGCCCGGCTTGATCGAACCGATCGAGGTGAGCCGGTAAATCTCGGCCAGCGTTACCTGCGCCGGGTCGCAGTTCAGAATGAACCCGCCGCCGATTCCTTCCTTGGCGGCTACGTAGCCGGCTTTGCGAAGGCAACCCATGACCTTGCGGACGCGGGCCGGATGCGTGCAAACGTTATGGGCGATGTAATCGCTTGTCGCCATATGATCCGGCTTATAGGCCAGCAGGACGAGGCTGTGTACCGCAATCGTGAATTCGCTGTTCATCGGCTGTCTCCCTGCTATGAATGTTTCATTACTGTAATTATATTTGTTACAGTTGTATTTGTCAATAGCTGCCGGCCTAACCGAACATCCACGCACTTAAGGAAAGCGTCCCGAGCTGATATTGGCGGTGCAGCAGCCTGGCCTTCCTGCCGCCGTCCGCGGCGCCCATCGCCAGCAATACCGGCGCAAAATGCTCAGGCGTCGGTACCGCCTCGCCGGCATAAGGCGCGCGCTGTTCATAGTCGAACAGCGCTTCCGTGTTCCACGTCTCGAGCTGCTCGGCGAGCCATTGGTCGAAGGTCAGCGCCCATTCCTTAACCTGCGCGGAGTCCCATTCCAGCATGTCCGGGTTGTGCACCGTTCCGCCGCTGCCGACAATGAGTGCCCCGCATTCGCGGAGCGGCGCAAGCGCCCGCCCGATGCGGTACTGCTCCTCCGGCGTCAGCCGCGGATTCACCGACAGCGCCGCGACCGGGACATCGGCCTCCGGGTACATGAGGCGCAGCAGCGACCAAGCGCCGTGATCGAGCCCGCGCCTGTCGTCCAGGACGCTCGAAATACCTTCGTCCGCAAAAAGCCGCTCGATCTGCAGCGACAGCGCAATATCCCCTTTGGCCGGATAAGTTATTTCATATAGCGGGTCGGGAAATCCGAAAAAGTCGTGGATCGTCTCATATTCGGGAACCGCCGAAATCATCTGTACCCGGCTCTCCCAATGAGCGCTGAAAAGCACGGCCGCTTTCGGCTTCGGCAGCTTGGAGCCAAGGGTTTTTAAAAAGCGCGTATAAGCGTTATCCTCCATGACGAGGGTCGGCGCCCCGTGCGCGAGAAAAATCGAGGGCAGCTTCACCGGAACAGCCTCCTTTCCGTGACGTCAATTTGCCGGTCCGTATGTTCGCTCCCCGGTTGGTTACACTATTCAAGGACAGTATTTTGTACATATTAACTTAACATATACCGCAGTACGTCTTATTTTGCAAACGGGCAAACACGAAAGGAGGAAACACATATGCGCGGCTTCTCCTATTATTTTCATCATTACGGGTTATCCGCCGCTCTTGTGCTCGGGGCTATCGTCGCCGTCGTGCTCGTCTACCGAAACCGGGAGCGCATCTGGATCCGCGGCAGCGGCCGGAAATAACCTCGAATCGAGCTTGTCCTGCGTGCTCCCCATTATTTCGCTGCGTGTTTTGAGCTTATTTCCTGTCCCTTTTATCCGTGAGCCCGAGAACGATAAAAAAACCGGCAATGGCCGCCAAAACCGCAAGGCCGTACAAGAAGCTCAACCATACCATGCCCGATCACTCTCCTTTATATATTTTATGCGGGAGACTGTTAACATGCGCTACAATTCGGAGAGTATGGTTTACAGATCGGGACAAGGGTGTTACCATTTACTTTGTTTATTTCGGAAACCGGTTTCATCTCTCAAAACAGAGCGAAGCCGGAAAAACGGGAGTGATGGTAATGGAACCTTGGAAACGGAATTTATGGCTCTTATGGGTCGGATGTTTTGTTACGTCGGCCAGCTTTTCCATGGTCATCCCCTTCTTGCCTTTATTTCTTCTCCATATCGGCGTTCAGGAAAACATCGAAATGTGGTCCGGCCTGCTGTTCAGCTCGGCCTTTTTGGCCGGTGCGATTTCGTCTCCGTTTTGGGGCGCGATGGGCGATAAATACGGGCGTAAGCCGATGATTGTGCGCGCCGGCTTCGTGCTTTGCGCCATTTACTTGCTGACCTCGATCGTGACGAACCCGTATCAGCTGCTTGCGCTGCGGGTGCTGCAAGGACTGCTCAGCGGGTTCATCCCCGGCTCGATCGCGCTCGTCGGCACAAATACGCCGGAGGATAAGGTCGGCTACGCCTTGTCCATGATGTCCACGTCGACGGCGACGGGAAGCATCATGGGACCGCTGCTCGGCGGCGTGATCGCCAACATGTTCGACAACCGCGTGGCATTCGCCAGCGCGGGTGTTTTTGTGCTGATGAGCACGATGCTTGTGCTCTTTTGGGTGAAGGAGGAGAAGTTCGTTCCGCGAAAAGGGCGCGCTGCCGCCGGCACCGGCACTCTGTCCATGATAGCCCGCAACAAGCCGTTTCTGGCCGTGCTGGGGCTGTCGCTGCTTACCAACTTGTCGGTGATGACGATCGAGCCTGTCCTCCCGCTGTATATCGTGGAAATCGGTGGTTCGGTCAAAGACGCTTCGCTGCTCGCCGGCGTCATCTTCTCTCTTGTCGGCATCGCCAGCATCATCTTTGCGCCGCGTTGGGGAAAATTCGCGGATAAAGCCGGCTTTCACAAGGTGCTGATCATCGGCTTATTATTCGGCGCGCTCGGCAATTTGGCGCAAATTCCGTTTCATAACATATGGGGGTTCTCGATCGTCCGGTTTGTGTACGGGGCGTTTTTTTGCGCCGTATTCCCGGCTTTAAACGGCCTTGTCGTGCGAACGACGCCCGGCGAATTCCGCGGACGCGCCTTCGGCCTGAACCAAACCGCAAACCAAATCGGCGGCATGCTCGGCCCTCTGATCGGCGGGTATGTCAGCGGCATTTTTTCGATCCACAGCGTGTTTTGGCTGACCGGACTGCTGCTGCTTTGCGCGCTTGGAATCGCTTATTTGACGAAGGACGCGGCTTCTGCACCCAGCCCGTCCAAATAATGTATTCAGCGAATCTTCAGATTGTATTCATCTTCCCTTCAGGGTTTTCGTCCATAATGGACTTCAGGCATCCAGAGCCACAACACGAAGGGAGAGCAATCATGATGAACCGTATCAAAAACGGAAATTTCATATGGATTTTATTATCCGTATTATTATTGGCAGGCTTCGCGACATATGTCGCGCTGGTCCCGCCGAGCACAGCCAAGAAAGCGGCGGCAGCGGAATCCGTCGTCGCCAAGGTGAACGGCACCGAGATCACGTCAAAGCAGCTTTATGATGCCATGGTCACCAGCGGCGGCGCGCAGACGCTCGATTCGCTGATCACGGACGAGCTGATCGCCCAGGAAGGCAAAAAAGCCGGCATTCAGGTGACGGATGCGGACATCGAGAAGGAGCTTGCCACGCTCAAAAGCAACTTCCCTTCCGATGAGGAGTTCCTGCAAACGTTGGCTTCGTACAACATGACGCTGGACGATTTGAAAAAAAGCATGGGGTCCCAGGTCATTATGAAAAAGATACTGGAACCGCAAGTCACCATCACCGACGATGACATTAAAAAATACTATAACGATAACCTCGAATCGCTGAAGACACCCGAGCAGGTAAAAGCTTCGCATATCGTCGTTGCGACCAAAGAAGAGGCGCAAACCATTTTGGCCGATCTGAAAAAAGGCGCCGACTTC
Source organism: Paenibacillus hamazuiensis (assembly GCF_023276405.1). Classification (NCBI taxonomy): domain Bacteria; kingdom Bacillati; phylum Bacillota; class Bacilli; order Caryophanales; family Paenibacillaceae; genus Paenibacillus; species Paenibacillus hamazuiensis. The sequence goes on along the minus strand of NZ_JALRMO010000001.1, from coordinate 7,435,690 downwards.
GCGGCTGCCGCCAAGGAGAAGTCGACCGACGCAGCCACGAAAGATAAAGGCGGCGACATGGGCTACGTTTCGAAAGGAGCCGGCGACCAGGCGTTCGAAAAGGCGGCTTTTGCGCTGAAGGCGGGGGACCTAAGCGACATCGTTCAGACAGAAGGCGGCTTTGAAATCATCAAGGTCACCGATCATAAAGACGCCGCTACGCCGACGCTTGAGGAGAAGAAGCAGGAAATTCACGACAAGCTCGTCGACCAGAAAGTATCGGAGCTCTCTGCGTCGTGGCTTGCCGATAAAAAAGCGGCGGCTACGATCGTCAACAATTTGAGCAAGAGCGCATAATTTTTTGAAAATGGACAGGGAGCCGCGGCTGCGGCTCCCTTGTGTTTCAATAATACGATACATATCTCCCGTCTTAAATTACCTCAGGATTACTTCGCTTGCCGCGGCAGCTTAGTGACAGCGCTACGTTAGTGCCACAGATGACGACGCAGCCTTCCGGAATGTGACATGGCCGCGGCCCTCATATGCGCGAAAAACAAAAAAAACGGAGAAATAAGGAACGGCCACCGCCGAGTTCGTTATTTCTCCGCTTTTCATGCTTCGTGATGCCTCGTGTTGAGGTTATACAAGCGCTTTTTTCGCAATGTCGGTTCGATAATGCATGCCGTCGAAACGAATGCGGTCCAGCTCCGCGTACGCCTTCTCCCGGGCTTCCTTGATCGAAGCACCCAGCGCCGTCACGCCGAGTACACGACCGCCGTTTGTGACAAGAGATCCGTCCTTCTTCGCCGTGCCTGCGTGGAACACGAGCGCCTCCCGGACCTGATCCAGCCCGGAAATCGGCAAGCCCTTCGGGTAAGAAGCGGGATATCCGCCCGAAGCGGCCACGACGCAAACCGCGGCCTGATCGCTCCAGCGAATATCGAGCTCGCTCAAACGTCCGTCCATCGCCGCCAAGATGATGTCCAGAAGGTCCGTTTCAAGGCGAGGCAGCACCACCTGCGCCTCCGGATCGCCGAAACGCGCGTTAAACTCAATCGTTTTCGGTCCCTGCGGCGTGATCATCAGCCCGGCGAACAGCACGCCGCGGAACGGGCGGCCTTCGTTGACCATAGCCGCCGCTGTCGGCTTAATGATCGTCTCGATCGCTTCGTCGATTATCGACTGCGGAATATGCGACAGCGGCGAATATGTACCCATGCCGCCGGTGTTCGGGCCTTTGTCGCCATCGAACACCTGCTTGTGGTCTTGCGCCGCGGGCATCGGCTTCACGGTTTCCCCGTCGACGAACGACAAAATCGACATTTCCTGTCCGGTGAGGAACTCCTCAATGACGACCTTATTGCCCGATTCGCCGAACACCTTGTCCACCATGATTTCGCGCAGCGCGTTTTCCGCCTCTTCCAGCGACTGAGCGACAACAACGCCTTTGCCTGCGGCCAGCCCGTCCGCCTTGATCACGATCGGAATCTGCTGTTTGCGTAAATAAGCGGATGCCTCTTCGTAATTTTCGAACGACTCGTAAGCCGCGGTCGGGATGTTGTATTTTTTCAGCAGGTTTTTCGTAAACACCTTGCTGCCTTCAATAATCGCAGCGTTCGCGCGCGGGCCGTACACCTTAAGACCCTGAGCCTCCAGATGATCGACAATGCCTTCGGACAACGGATCGTCCGGTCCGATCACGACCAGGTCCACAGCTTGCTTTTTGGCAAAATCGGCGATTTCATCGAACTGCTTCTCCTCAATCGGCACGCACTCCGCCAGCTCGGCGATGCCTCCGTTGCCCGGCGCGCAGAAAATGTGCTTCACCTGCGGGCTTTTTTTGAGTGCCCATATGATCGCATGCTCCCGGCCTCCGCGGCCGACTACTAATATCCGCACGTTTGTCGCTCCCCTTATTTATTGATAATCTTCATCTCGGTCTGACCGCCCTCGATCCGGATCGTTTTCACGAGCAGCGCAATTTTGTTTTCCTCGTTCAGCCGGCCCCAGTAAGCGCGAAGCGTCTGATCGATATCGTCGTAAACCGGCACGAGCTGCGGCTCTCCCTGGAAGGATGGCAAGGGATTGCCGTCGCCGGAATATGTCGTGATGAGATGGCCGAAGCCCGGCACCGCATGCTCATAGTGGAAAAAGTGCCGCATCGTTTGCGCCGGATCATTGTTGTTCGTTTTCAAAATCGACAGCTTGTACGCGCAGGTAGCGTCCGCCAGGTCAACGAGCCCGGAAATCCTCGGCGTATAGTTCGGCGCATCCGGCTCGTACGTGCGCGTCGTCAGCGCCTGCTCGAACGAGCGTCCCGCCTGCAGCGCTTCGTAAATCGTATCGGTTTGGTCCCCGTTTGTCACGATGTGGGCCGATCCGGTGTAACGGATCGGATAATAGATGATGAGCGACGGATCGGTCAGCTTAGCCGGATCCTTCGCTTCCGTGCGAAGAAATCCGTTGTCTTCCTGGATAAAAACCCGGTTGCGGCTGTTTTCGCTGCGCCCCATGATCCAGTACACCTGCACGAGCCGGGTACCGTCCGGCGTCCGGCCGATGACGATGCCCCGTCCCGGGTAAGGGTTTTGCTTCAAGCGGCCGAGGTTTTCCTCGGCGATCGTTTGCCATTGTGCTGTCACGTTGAAATCCCCCTATCAGTGATGGAACAAGCGCACGCCCGAGTACGCCATCACCATGCCGTAATCGTTGGCGGCTTGCACGACTTCTTCATCCCGCATCGAGCTGCCTGCCTGAACGACGTATTTCACGCCGCTGCGGCTGGCCCGGTCGAGGTTGTCGCGGAACGGCAGGAACGCGTCCGAGCCGTACGATACGCCCGTCAGTTTGCTGAGCCATTCCCGCTTTTCCGCCGTAGTAAGCCGCGGCGGCACTTCTGCGAAAGCGGCTTCCCAGCTGGCGCGTTCCACCGGTGTCAGCTCCTCCTCGAGCCACAGGTCGATCGCGTTGTTTTGCTCCGCGCGGGAGAGGCCTTGGCGGAATTTCATGTTCAGTGCTATCGGATGCTGGCGCAGGAACCAGCGGTCCGCCTTGTCGCCCGCGAGACGCGTGCAGTGAATCCGCGACTGCTGGCCGGCGCCGATGCCGATCGTTTGGCCGTCCAGCGTATAGCAGACGGAGTTGGATTGCGTATATTTCAACGTGATCAGAGCGACGAGCAGGTCGCGCTTCGCGCCTTCCGGAAGCTCTTTGTTTTGCGTCACGATGTTGTTCAAGGCGGAAGCGTCGATCTTCGCGTCGTTGCGCTGCTGCTGCAGCGTCAGCCCGAACACGTTGCGTCTCTCGATCGGCTCCGGAACGTAGTCCGGATCGATTTGCAGAATCAGATAGCCGCCGTTTTTCTTGGCCTTCAAAATTTCCAGCGCTTCCTCGGTATACCCCGGCGCCACGACGAGGTCGGACACCTCGCGCTTCAGCAGCTGCGCCGTCGAAGCGTCGACGACGTCGCTCAGCGCCGCGCAGTCGCCGAACGACGACATGCGGTCCGCGCCGCGCGCTCTTGCATAAGCGGTGGCGAGCGGCGACAGCTCGAGCCCTTCCACGAAGTAAGCCTTCGCCAGCTCGGGCGTCAGCGGAGCATATACCGCCGCACCGGCCGGGCTCACGTGCTTGAACGAAGCCGCTGCCGGCAGTCCGGTCGCTTGACGCAGCTCCCGGGCGAGCTGGAAGCTGTTCAGCGCGTCGAGCAGGTTGATGAAGCCGGGATCGCCGTTCACCACGCGAATCGGCAGCGGACCGTCGTTATACAGCTTCGCTTCCTTCTGGTGCGGGTTCATCCCGTATCGCAATTGAATTTCGTTTTGACTCATTGGCCCATCCCATCCTTAACGTAGGTTGTCGTTTTGCCTTCCAGGCGAACCCGCCCTTCGCGAATCCACCGTATGACCGACGGCAGCAGCTCGTGCTCTACCGTATGTATTTTTGCAGACAACGTCTCTTCCGTATCCTCCGGTTCGACCGCTACCGCCCGTTGGGCGATGATCGGTCCCGTGTCCATTCCACCGTCGACGTAATGCACCGTCACGCCCGTCACCTTCACGCCGTGTTCGAGCGCCTGCCGTACTGCATGCAGTCCCGGAAAAGACGGCAGCAGCGACGGATGAATGTTGATCATCCGGCCGTACAGCGGCTCGACGAGCACAGGGGTAATCAGCCGCATGTATCCGGCCATCACCACAAGGTCGATCTCCCTTTCGCGCAGCCTTTGCAAAATCTCCGCTTCGTACTGCTCGCGCGACGCGTACTCCTTCGGGCGAAACGCGAACACCGGCACCCCGGCGCGCTCAGCCCGCTCTACCACAAGCGCCTTCGGCCGATCACAGACAAGAAGCTCGATGCGAACATCGAGCTTTCCTGCCTGCACCGCGTCGGCGATCGCCTGGAAGTTGGACCCCGTTCCCGAAGCGAACACTGCGATGCGAAACGGCTTCATACGACGTCCACTCCGTTAAACGTCACGATGCGGTCGCCTTCCGTCACTTTGCCGATCGTAAAAGCCTTCTCCCCATGCTGCCCGAAAATGCGCTTCGCTTCCTCGGCTTGATCCTCCGACACGATCACGACCATGCCGATGCCCATGTTGAACGTGCGGAACATGTCCTTGTGCGAAATTTCGCCTTCCCGCTGCATCAGCCGGAAAATCGGCAAAATCGGCCAAGAACCGTAATCGATGCTTACGTTCACACCTTCCGGCAGCACGCGCGGAATATTTTCGATAAAGCCGCCGCCCGTAATATGGGCCATGCCTTTGATCTGCACCTGCTGCAAAGCCGCCAAAATCGGCTTCACATAAATTTTCGTCGGAGCGAGCAGCACGTCGCCGAGACGTCCGCCGAGCTCGGCCACTTCGCCGTGCAGCGAGTACGCCTTCTCCTCCAGCAGCAGCTTGCGCACGAGCGAGAAGCCGTTGCTGTGCACGCCGCTGGAAGCAAGACCAAGTACGACGTCACCCGGCTTGATCGTAGAACCGTCGATAATTTTCTTCTTATCCACCACGCCTACGGTGAAGCCGGCAATATCGTATTCGCCTTCGGCGTACATGCCCGGCATCTCCGCCGTTTCCCCGCCGATCAGCGCGCACGCGGACTGGACGCAGCCTTCGCTGACTCCCGCGATTATCGCTTCGATTTTCTCCGGTACGACCCGGTCGCACGCGAGGTAATCGAGGAAAAAGAGCGGCTCCGCACCCTGTACGACGATGTCGTTCACGCACATGGCGACCGCGTCGATGCCGATCGTATCATGCTTATCCATCGCAAAAGCGATCTTCAGCTTCGTCCCCACTCCGTCCGTACCGGAGACGAGCACCGGCTCCTCGTATTTGCTTTTATCGAGGCCGAACAAGCCGCCGAAACCGCCCAGATCGGTCAGCACCTCCGGACGAAACGTCCGTTTTACGTGTTTTTTCATCCGTTCTACGGCTTCGTTGCCGGCGGCGATATCGACACCGGCCTTTTTATACGCGTCAGACACCGTGTTCCACTCCTTTATAAAAATCCGATGAATTGCTGTTCATTTCGCCCTAACGGACGAAATCTACTTCAAATGGCAGACAGACGTCATGCAATTCTTTTATGGAAAAGCCCGCCCCGATCCTGGTCTAGATAGCGGAACTCGGTGCGCTATATCGAGCGGATCTCATTATCCCCGGCAAATGGAGGAACTAATGCGCATTATTGCAATCGGGTCTCGATATCTCCCACAAATAGCGGAACTACGATGCGCTATATCGAGCGAGTCTCGCTATTTCCTGCAAATAGCGGAACTGTAGTGCTTTATTGGTACGATTTCCCGGGTCGATGGCCATTTCAAGCCAATTTAACGGAATACAGTTCCTCTATTTTCTCGGGCACATCCGTTTGCGGCTAATTAGCGGAAAACAGTTCCGTTATTTTCGCAAAGTGAGCTTCCCGAGGTACGCTCCCCTCACCGGGGTTCCGCCTGTTCGCACCTTCAATCGCCTCTCAATCGACTCTTCAATCGCATCCTCAGTCGCAGCCGCTCGCGCAGCCGAGCGCCGCCTCGTCCGGCACCGGCGTCGGGTAGCGGTTATCGAAGCAGGCCGTGCAGTGCCCGCGATTCAGCTCCCCCTGCGGACGGCCGATCGCCTGCAGCAGGCCGTCCTTGCTCAGGAAATGCAGCGAATCCGCATTGATCGCCTGGCGGATCTCTTCGATCGACTTCTGCGCGGCGATCAGCTCCTTGCGGTCCGGTGTATCGATACCGTAGAAGCACGGGTTGGCAAAAGGCGGCGAGCTGATTCGCACGTGCACTTCCTTCGCTCCCGCTTCGCGGAGCAGGTTCACGATGCGCAGGCTCGTCGTGCCGCGAACGATCGAATCGTCGATCATGACGACGCGTTTGCCTTCGACCACCTTGCGCACCGCGGACAGCTTCATCTTCACGCCCTGCTCGCGCAGCTCCTGGCTCGGCTGGATGAACGTCCGGCCGGTGTAGCGGTTTTTGATAAGTCCGAGCTCGTAAGGAATGCCCGTCTGCTCGGCAAAGCCGATCGCCGCAGAGATGCTGGAATCGGGCACGCCGGTGATCACATCGGCATCGACGAACGATTCCATCGCGAGCTGCCGGCCCATCCGCTTCCGCGCCGAGTGGATGTTGATCGAGTCCACATCGCTGTCCGGGCGAGCGAAATAAATATATTCCATTGCGCAAATCGCGCGCTGCTTGATCGGGCTGAACCGGTCCTCGGTCACGCCGCCGCGCTGATCGAGGATCAGCATCTCGCCCGGCTGCATATCGCGGTAAAACGTCGCCCCGACCGCATCGAACGCGCACGTCTCGGAAGCGAACAAATACGCGTTGCCCAGCCGGCCGATCGCAAACGGACGCAGGCCATGCGGGTCCATCGCCGCAATCAGCTTATCCTTCGTCTGGAACAGGAACGCATAAGCGCCCTCCACCTGCTGCAATGCATCCTTCACCGCCAGCACGATATCGTCGTGCTTCGAGCGGGCGATCAGATGCGCAACGACTTCGGTATCGCTCGTCGTTTGGAAAATCGACCCTTGCTTCTCCAGGTTGCGCTTGATTTCCGGCGCATTCGTCAGATTCCCGTTCGTCGCAATAGCCAGATCACCCTCGCGGTATTTGAAAATAAGCGGCTGCGCATTCGCAAGCTTGCTCTCGCCCGACGTCGAGTACCGCACGTGAGCGATCGAGCTGGAGCCTGCCAATTTGCTCAGGTTGTCGTTGTCGAACACCTCTTTGACGAGTCCCATGCCGCGGTGGTAGTGAAAACCTTGCCCGTCCGCCACGCAGATGCCGGCGCTCTCCTGACCGCGATGCTGCAAAGCATGGAGACCGTAATACGAGAGCTGCGCCGCATCGTGATGCCCGAATACACCGAACACGCCGCATTCTTCGCTCAGCTTGTCGAAAAGTCCGTCATGCCCGTTAATGCCGTCGTTGTAAAAACGCCCTGACCACAGCCCGGAGCCGCCCAGCAAGCCGGAAGCATCGGGCAGCTGTCTTAGCTGCCGACCTGCGCCTGCGCCGCCGTTAATGCCGCCGCCGAGTTTGCTCCCCAGCATCAGCTGAGGCATCTGTCCGGACTTTATTTCATCAGACATGGAATCGCATCCTTCCAAACCTTTTCTAATTGTTCCACAGATGCTTGGATGACCGGTTTCGAGTTTACTGCAATGTCCAATTGCTTGTTCGCTTGTACTTGCCCGAGCACTTGATAAGGAATGCCGCTCTGCTCCAGATGTTTCTTAAGCGCCTCCGCTTTCTCGGCCGATGCGCTCAGCACGATGCGGGATTGGCTCTCGCTGAACAGCGCGATATCGCTCCGCAGTTCCGAGGCAAAATCGACCTTGGCGCCTACGCCGCCGCTGATGCAGCTTTCCGCCAGCGCAACCGCGAGGCCGCCGTCGGACACGTCATGCGCCGATGCGACGAGCCCTTGCTGAATGGCGGACAATACGCCGTCCAGCAAACGCTTCTCGACGTCGAGATCGATTTGCGGCGGGCGCCCTTCCGTCACGCCGTGAATCGCGTATTGGAACTCGCTGCCCCCAAGCTCCGCTTTCGTTTCGCCGAGCAGGACGATGACGTCGCCTTCCTTTTTAAAACCTTGCGTCGTGATGTGATCGGTATCGTGAACGAGACCTACCATACCTACAACAGGCGTCGGGTAGATCGCGCCTTTTGCATTTTCGTTGTACAAGCTGACGTTGCCGCCGATAACCGGCGTGTTCAGCTTGCGGCAAGCTTCGGCCATGCCGTCGACCGCTTTTTCCAACTGCCAGAAAATTTCCGGCTTCTCCGGGCTGCCGAAGTTCAGGTTGTCCGTAATCGCCAGCGGTTCCGCGCCGGAGCATACGTTGTTGCGCGCCGCCTCGGCGACCGCGATTTTGCCGCCTACTTCCGGATCGAGGTAAACGAAACGTCCGTTGCAGTCCGTCGACATCGACAGCGCCTTGCGCGAGCCGCGGATCGATACGACCGCCGCGTCCGAACCCGGACGAACGACCGTGCTGGTGCGCACCATGTAATCGTACTGGTTGTACACCCACTCCTTGCTTGCCACCGTCGGCGAAGAGAGCACCTTCAGCAGCGCGCCGTTCAAATCGGTCACTTCCGGATAACGCGTCGAATCGATGTTCGCCGAAGCTTCGTAATAAGCCGGTACTTTCGACGGCTTGTTGTAAACCGGACACTCGTCAACTAGTGCCGCTACCGGCATATTGCCGACGAGCTCGCCTTTATGATACAGCTTCAGGTTGCCATCGTCCGTCACGCGGCCAACCTTCGCGCAGTGCAATCCCCACCGTTCGAAAATCGCCTTCGCCTGCGCTTCGTCTTTCTCTTCGACGACGAACAGCATGCGCTCCTGCGATTCGGAAAGCATCATCTCGTAAGGCGTCATGCCCTCCTCGCGCTGCGGGACCTCGTCGAGGTAGAGTTCCATACCGTTGCCGGCCTTGCTCGCCATCTCCGCGCTGGAGCACGTCAGCCCCGCGGCGCCCATATCCTGAATCCCGAGCACGATGCCGGAGTTGATCAAGTCGAGGCACGCTTCCAGCACCAGCTTCTCCATGAACGGGTCGCCGACCTGCACCGCAGGACGCTTCGCTTCGGATTCCTCCGTCAGCTCCTCGGACGCGAACGTCGCGCCGTGAATGCCGTCCCGGCCCGTTGCCGGTCCGACATAGAACACCGGGTTGCCGACGCCTTTGGCGACGCCCTTTTGAATTTTGTCGTGCTCGATGATGCCGACGCACATCGCGTTGACGAGCGGGTTGCCCTCATAGCTCTCGTCGAACATCACTTCGCCGCCCACCGTCGGGATGCCGATACAGTTGCCATAGCCGGCGATGCCCGATACGACGTGCTCGAACAAATATTTTACGCGCTCGTTTTCCAGCCGGCCGAAGCGCAGCGAGTTCAACAGCGCCACCGGGCGCGCGCCCATCGAGAAAATGTCGCGGATAATGCCGCCCACCCCGGTCGCCGCGCCTTGATAAGGCTCGATCGCCGAAGGGTGATTGTGGCTTTCGATTTTGAACACGACGGCCTGGTTGTCGCCGATGTCCACAATACCCGCGCCTTCGCCGGGACCCATCAGCACGCGCGGTCCTGTCGTCGGGAACTTGCGCAGCACCGGCTTCGAATTTTTGTAAGAGCAGTGCTCGCTCCACATAACGCTGAATACGCCGATTTCCACGTAATTCGGCTTCCGCCCCAAAAATCCGCATATTTTCGCGTATTCTTCGTCCGTTACGCCCATTTGCTTGTATATTTTCTGATCCGCAATCTGCTCCGCGGTCGGTTCCTTAGCCGTTAACTGCTGCGCCATGCTTCTCCCTCCATGTGCTCAAAATCGAAGTGAACATCCTCGCGCCGTCCGCCGAGCCGAGCAGCTCGTGCACCGCGCGCTCCGGATGCGGCATCATGCCCAGCACGTTGCCCGCTTTGTTGCAAATGCCCGCAATATCATCGACCGAACCGTTCGGGTTGTTGCCCGCTTGATAGCGGAATACGATTTGGTTGTTTGCTTTTAATTCCTGCAGCGTCGTTTCGTCGCAATAATAATTGCCTTCGCCGTGAGCGATCGGAATGTTGATCAGCTCGCCTTGCTTGTACTGCGAAGTAAACGGCGTGTTCGTGTTTTCCACCTGCAGCATCGCCGCGTGGCAGCGGAATTTGAGCGACTGGTTGCGCAGCATGGCGCCGGGAAGCAGTCCCGATTCCAGCAAAATCTGAAACCCGTTGCAAATGCCGATCACGTATTTTCCCTGCTCCGCCGCTTCCTTCAAAGCCTTCATGACGGGAGCAAACTGCGCGATCGCCCCGCACCGCAAATAATCGCCGTACGAAAAACCGCCCGGCACAATGATGCAATCATATTGGGATAAGTCCGTTTCCGTATGCCATACATAACTTACCGGCTGTCCGATCGTATCCTCCACCGCTTTATAACAGTCGATATCGCAGTTGGAGCCCGGGAACACGAGAACCGCGAAGTTCATTTTCATTTTCCTCCTAAACGTTAGTCCCCAAAAAGTGAAACACAGCTTCAAGCCTAGTCCTGCCCCTTTTCGGGGTGCCCCTAATCATAAGGTCATTTATGCCAGCTCGTAACGATAATCCTCGATAACCGTGTTCGCCAAAAGCTTCTCGCACATCGCTTTCACGCGCTGTTCCGCTTCCGCCCGATCGGACGTGTTCAGCTCAATTTCGATGTATTTGCCGACGCGTACCTTGCCGACTTCAGAAAAGCCCATCGAATGAAGTCCGCCTTGCACCGCATTTCCTTGCGGGTCGAGCACGCTTTGCTTGATCGTTACGTAAACCGTTGCTTTTAACATGGAATGGAACCTCCCGAATATGTGTATTATCCCTTCACCAAGCGGTTGAAAATATCTCTGTAGCGCCGCGACGTTTCCTCCACGACGAGCTCCGGCAGCGGCTCCGGCTCGCTGTTTTTGTCCCACCCGGACCCCGACAGGTACGTGCGAACGGGCTCCTTGTCCATGCTGTCGATCTCGATGTCCAGCGCGTAGTTCTCTTTCGCCCAAAACCGCGACGAATCCGGCGTAAAAATTTCATCGATTAAAATAATCTCGCCATCTATAAGTCCGAATTCAAACTTCGTATCCGCCAAAATAATGCCGCGCTCCGCGCAATATTGATGCGCAAATTCGTACAGCATGATGCTTTTCGCTTCCAATTGATCCGTCAAATCTGCACCAACGAGCTCCTTCATCCGCTCGATCGAGATATCCTCGTCGTGGCCGACATCGTTTTTCGCTGCGGGAGTGAATATCGGCTTCTCGAATCGCTCGTTCTTCCTCATCCCCGCCGGCAGCTTGCGTCCGTTAATTTCGCCTGTGCTCTGGTATTGTCTCCAACCCCCGCCGGTGATATAGCCGCGCACAACGCATTCGATATCGATGCGCTCCGCCTTGCGGGTGACCATGAACCGGTCCTTCATCACTTCCCGGTCCGTGATCACGTCCGGCACGAGCCGGTCCACATCGGCATGAACCAAATGATTCGGCATCAGCTTCGCGGTCTGCTCAAACCAAAACCGGCTCAGGCTGTTCAGCACGTTGCCCTTGTCCGGCACCGCCGGCTTCAGCACGTAGTCGAATGCGGAAATCCGGTCCGTCACCGCGATCAAGTAATGTTCGCCCAAATCGTACAGCTCCCGCACCTTGCCTTTGTACAGCAGGGGCGCCTTCACATACGGCTCCGCGCTCGAAATCGCTACAGTGGAATTCATCGTTTTCCGCTCCTCCTATTTCAGACCAAGCCGCTCGAAGATCGTATCGACATGCTTCAAATGCCAGCTCGGATTAAAGCAATCTTCAATCTCTTCCAGGCTCAAATGCTCGCGAATCGCCGGCGTATTTTCGATAATGTCGCGGAACGAACGCTGCTCTTCCCACGCCTGCATCGCTCTCGGCTGCACCGTATCGTACGCCTGCTCGCGGCTGAAGCCTTTGTCGATCAGCTTCGTCATCACGCGGCCGGAGAAAGGTACGCCGTACGTGCTTTGCATGTTGCGCTTCATGTTTTCCGGGAACACGGTCAAGTTTTTCACGATATTGCCGAAACGGTTCAGCATATAGTTGAGCAAAATCGTCGCATCCGGCAAAATGACGCGCTCCGCCGAGGAGTGCGAGATGTCGCGTTCATGCCAGAGTGCTACATTTTCATAGGCGGTGATCATATGACCGCGGATGACGCGGGACAAGCCGGAAATGTTTTCGCAGCCGATCGGGTTGCGCTTGTGCGGCATCGCGGACGAACCTTTTTGACCTTTGGCAAAAGGCTCCTCCACCTCGCGGAACTCGCTCTTCTGCAAAGCGCGGATTTCCGTCGCGAACTTGTCAAGCGACGTTGCGATCAGCGCCAGCGTCGCCATGTACTCCGCGTGGCGGTCACGCTGCAGCGTTTGCGTCGAGATCGGCGCCGGCTTCGTACCGAGCTTCTCGCAGACGTACGTTTCCACAAACGGATCGATGTTCGCGTACGTGCCAACCGCTCCGGAGATTTTCCCATACTGCACACCGTCCGCAGCAAAGCGGAACCGCTCCAGATTACGCTTCATTTCCTCGTACCAAAGCGCCATTTTCAGGCCAAAAGTGGTCGGCTCCGCATGAACGCCGTGCGTCCGTCCCATCATCGGCACGTCTTTATATTTAATCGCCTGCTGCTTGAGAATGTCGATGAAATTGAGAATGTCTTTCTCAAGTATCTCGTTCGCCTGCTTTAACAAATAACCAAGCGCCGTATCCACCACGTCCGTCGACGTCAGCCCGTAATGCACCCATTTGCGCTCCGGTCCAAGAGTCTCGGATACCGCACGGGTAAACGCGATGACGTCGTGACGGGTCTCCTGCTCGATCTCATAGATGCGGTCGATGTTGAAGCTTGCTTTTTCCCGCAGCTCCTGAACGTCTTCCTTAGGTATCACACCCAGCTCGGACCATGCCTCGCAGGACAAAATCTCCACTTCCAGCCATGCTTTAAACTTGTTCTCCTCGGTCCAAATACGGACCATTTCCGGCCTGCTGTAACGCTCTAACATAATCTCGTTTCCTCCGATCTATTCGCTATCCTTACTTTCCCAAATCCGGGTCTGTTCTATCCAGCTCAGCGCTTTCTCCGTCGTATCCGCAAGCACATTGAGGTGACCCATCTTCCTTTTCGGCTTCGCCTCATGCTTGCCGTACAGATGCACCTTCACGGTCGCTTCTTCCGGATCTTTCTCCTGCGCCTCCAAAAAGTCCAATACCGGCTGTACATGCTCTCCGAGAACGTTAACCATCACAACCGGACTCATCAGCTCCGTCGATCCGAGAGGCAGGTTGCAAATGGCGCGGATATGCTGCTCGAACTGCGACGTTTTGCATGCTTCCATCGTGTAATGGCCGGAATTGTGCGGCCGCGGCGCCAGTTCGTTGACGTACAGCTCGCCGTCCGGCGTCAAAAACATCTCCACCGCGATCAGCCCGATCACTTCCATCGATTCCGCGATGCGAACCGCCAATTGTTCGGCTTTTTGCAGTATGTGCGCATCGACCCGAGCCGGGACGATGGACAGATGAAGAATATTATCAACGTGCACGTTTTCCGCCGCCGGAAACGCCCTCACTTCTCCCCGCGGACTGCGCGCCGCTATGACGGATATTTCTTTCTCAAAGCGGATAAACTTCTCCAGGACGAGATCCGTCTTCGCTTTCAGCAGCGTTTCGTAGGCATCCTCGATTTCTTCCTCCGAGCGGATAACCCACTGCCCTTTGCCGTCATAGCCGCCGGTAGCCGTCTTCAGCACGCAGGGCATGCCGAAGCGGCCCACCGCTTCCTTAAGTCCCGCCAGACTGTGAATTTCTTCGTAAGGCGCCACCTGTACGCCGGCCGCCTCGATCGCCTGCTTTTCGCGAATTCGGTGCTGCGTCGTATAAAGCAGCTCGCTGCCCTGCGGTACATACGACTCGTTCATCAGCATTTCCGTCACGGCCGCGTCCACATTTTCAAATTCATACGTAATCACATCGCACTGCTCCGCCAAAATCGCCGCCGCCGTCACATCATGATAAGCCGCGGTGATTTGCCGGTCCGCCACCTGACCGCAAGGCGCATCCGGCGTCGGGTCCAACGTCACAAACCGGTAACCCATGTGGCGACCGGCTAACGCTAACATTCTTCCCAATTGTCCTCCCCCGAGCACTCCGATCGTGCTTCCGGGCAAAATCTTTTTCGCTTTGTCCGAAGTCATCATTTTCACTCCAAACTGCTGCTTTCAATAACTTGCTCGCGAATACGCTCACGGCGTTTCTTGACTCTTTCCTGTATCTGCGGTTCGAAGGCCCCTAAAATTTGCGCGGCGAGCAGCCCCGCATTCGTGGCGCCCGCTTGCCCGATTGCCACAGTTGCTACCGGAATGCCCCCCGGCATTTGCACTATCGACAGAAGCGAATCCAGACCGTTTAACGTTGAAGTTTTCACCGGAACACCAATGACCGGAAGCTCCGTCTTCGCTGCAACCATCCCCGGCAAATGGGCGGCTCCGCCCGCGCCGGCAATAATGACCTGCAGCCCTTTCTGCGCCGCCGTCTCCGCGTATTCGAACATTAAATCCGGTGTACGATGTGCGGAAACAACTTTCTTTTCGTACGGAATCTCCAATTCCTCCAAGATGCCGCAAGCATGCTTCATCGTTTCCCAATCCGATTGGCTCCCCATGATGACACCGACACGTGCCGACATGTTTCGACCTCATTTCTATAAAGGTATGTGAAATATATCTTGAGAAAAAGAAAACGTCCAGCAGATAGCCTGTTTTGCCTATCCGCGGACGACCAAGAATCGAATGGTTCTGCGCCTTACTGTCGCGCAACACAAAAAGCAGCTTTTTCCATGAGCCGCACACATTCAACCTCGTAGTCCAAAAATTTAAGGTCTTTGGGTAGAAACTTTCGGGCCATATTCCCGACATTATACGAGAAAAATATACATGATTATTTTAGCCAAAAATATGGCTTGCATGACTAGTTTAACAGTCCTTTACGTTTCATGTCAACTGAGAAAACCGAACGTTTTAGAATTGATGCATATAAAAGTTCGTTTTTTGTACAAAAAATCAGATCCGTTTCGAGTCGGATCTGATTTTCGAATCGGTTCATTCTTCGCTTTGTATCGGAAAGTCGTTTTTTTGCAGCTCATACCGACCTGTTCGCGTGTCGTAAGGACCTGGATTCGGCACATCCGGCGGATGAACCGTCACCGGCCGTTCCGTATTTCTCGTTTCATGCAGATCAACCGCACCCGCCGCATGTGTACCTAAATCTCGAAGCTCTTTATTGACGACCTCATCCATCATTCCCACTCCTTAAGCTTTGTTTTCCTCGTTATTGTTAGGCACCTTGAGTTTACTTATGAAAAAAAGAAAAAGAGTCTTTTTGGTTGGATTACCAAAAAGACTCTTTTCTCGACCTGCAACAGGTCTCATATTTGCTTGGCGACGTCCTACTCTCCCAAGACCCTGCGGTCTAAGTACCATCGGCGCTGGAGGGCTTAACGGTCGTGTTCGGGATGGGTACGCGTGGTTCCCCTCCGCCATCGTCACCAAACATGAGTTTTGTCTTAAACAAAACTCGCTTCGGGAGCATCTTGCTCCCTGAAAACTAGATGCGAATCACTTCAAGTTACGCTTTAGAATTTATCCTTTTGGGCCCCGAGAAAGTAATCGGCATAAGCTACAACGCTTCGCTTCACTTTCTTGGGTAATATGGTTAAGCCCTCGACCGATTAGTATTCGTCAGCTCCACACGTTGCCGCGCTTCCACCCCGAACCTATCTACCTCGTCGTCTACAAGGGGTCTTACATACTGGGAAATCTCATCTTGAGGGGGGCTTCACGCTTAGATGCTTTCAGCGCTTATCCCTTCCGTACTTGGCTATCCAGCCGTGCCTCTGGCGAGACAACTGGTACACCAGCGGTACGTCCATCCCGGTCCTCTCGTACTAAGGACAGCTCCTCTCAAATTTCCTACGCCCGCGACAGATAGGGACCGAACTGTCTCACGACGTTCTGAACCCAGCTCGCGTACCGCTTTAATGGGCGAACAGCCCAACCCTTGGGACCTACTTCAGCCCCAGGATGCGATGAGCCGACATCGAGGTGCCAAACCTCCCCGTCGATGTGGACTCTTGGGGGAGATAAGCCTGTTATCCCCAGGGTAGCTTTTATCCGTTGAGCGATGGCCCTTCCATTCGGTACCACCGGATCACTAAGCCCGACTTTCGTCCCTGCTCGACCTGTTTGTCTCGCAGTCAAGCTCCCTTCTGCCTTTGCACTCTTCGAATGATTTCCAACCATTCTGAGGGAACCTTGGGGCGCCTCCGTTACTCTTTAGGAGGCGACCGCCCCAGTCAAACTGCCCACCTGACACTGTCCCCATACCCGATCAGGGTACCAGGTTAGAACTCCGATACGATCAGGGTGGTATCCCAACGTCGCCTCCACACAAGCTGGCGCTCATGCTTCAAAGGCTCCCACCTATCCTGTACAGATCGTACCAAAGTCCAATATCAAGCTGCAGTAAAGCTCCATGGGGTCTTTCCGTCTTGTCGCGGGTAACCTGCATCTTCACAGGTATTAAAATTTCACCGGATCTCTCGTCGAGACAGCGCCCAAGTCGTTACGCCATTCGTGCGGGTCAGAATTTACCTGACAAGGAATTTCGCTACCTTAGGACCGTTATAGTTACGGCCGCCGTTTACTGGGGCTTCGGTTCACAGCTTCGGTTTGCACCTTACCGCTCCCCTTAACCTTCCAGCACCGGGCAGGCGTCAGCCCGTATACTTCGCCTTGCGGCTTCGCACAGACCTGTGTTTTTGCTAAACAGTCGCTTGGGCCTTTTCACTGCGGCCCCCTCCGGCTATTCACCTTACCGGGGCACCCCTTCTCCCGAAGTTACGGGGTCATTTTGCCGAGTTCCTTAACGAGAGTTCTTCCGCGCGCCTTAGAATTCTCTTCTCGCCTACCTGTGTCGGTTTGCGGTACGGGCACCTTCTCCCTGGCTAGAGGCTTTTCTTGGCAGCTTGAGATCATGACCTTCGGTACTCCCGAAGTTTCCCTCCCCATCACAGCTCAGCCTTACGATGCGCGGATTTGCCTACGCACCAGCCTTACTGCTTGGACGGACATCCATCAGTCCGCGTCACTACCCTTCTGCGTCACCCCATTGCTCATAACGGTTCACGGTGGTACAGGAATTTCGACCTGTTGTCCTTCGACTACGCCTTTCGGCCTCGCCTTAGGTCCCGACTAACCCTGAGCGGACGAACCTTCCTCAGGAACCCTTAGGCTTTCGGCGGATGGGATTCTCACCCATCTTTTCGTTACTCATACCGGCATTCTCACTTGTATACAGTCCACCTGTCCTTACAGTCAAGCTTCTACCCGTATACAACGCTCCCCTACTGCCCATTACTGGACCCATAGCTTCGGTGGTGTGTTTAGCCCCGTTACATTTTCGGCGCAGAGTCACTCGACCAGTGAGCTATTACGCACTCTTTCAATGGTGGCTGCTTCTAAGCCAACATCCTGGTTGTCTGTGCAACTCCACATCCTTTCCCACTTAACACACACTTGGGGACCTTAGCTGATGATCTGGGCTGTTTCCCTCTTGACGATGGATCTTAGCACTCACCGTCTGACTCCCGGGTATAAGTATGCGGCATTCAGAGTTTGACTGGACTTGGTAACCCTTGGCGGGCCCCGCACCCAATCAGTGCTTTACCTCCGCTACTCTTATCCCGAGGCTAGCCCTAAAGCTATTTCGGGGAGAACCAGCTATCTCCGAGTTCGATTGGAATTTCTCCCCTACCCCCACCTCATCCCCGAATTTTTCAACATTCGTGGGTTCGGGCCTCCAGTGCGTGTTACCGCACCTTCACCCTGGACAGGGGTAGATCACACGGTTTCGGGTCTACGCCCACGTACTCAAGTCGCCCTATTCAGACTCGCTTTCGCTGCGGCTTCGGCTCTTCACCTTAACCTCGCACGTGAACGTAACTCGCCGGTTCATTCTACAAAAGGCACGCCATCACCCTTTAACGGGCTCTGACTTCTTGTAAGCACACGGTTTCAGGTTCTGTTTCACTCCGCTCCCGCGGTTCTTTTCACCTTTCCCTCACGGTACTGCTTCAC